>DASYNT010000168.1:0-32439 GCA_036008405.1 Xanthobacteraceae bacterium | reverse complement strand
ACATCGCGATCGTTTCCGACATGGTCTTGCCTTCCTTGGCGGCGCGGCTTCGAAGACGGCGAAATAGTGGCTTAGACAGCCTGGCGGAAACCCGGGGATTGCCGCCGTTGGTTGGATGTTCCCCTGAGAGTTTGGGCATCGTCCTTCTCCCTCCGTTGATTCGGCGATAACTCACGAGGGGCGGAAAGGTTGCTTAGGATCACAATCCCGACGCCACCAACGCCGCTTCGGCCGCCCCTTAACGGCAACCGCGCCAGCAGTTGGCTCACGCTCCCGGCCCGCCCCTCGCCGACACCGCGCGGCGGCCGGACGCCACGTTCGTTCAACGCCGCTGCAATGGCCCGTGGGCCGGCGTCTCGGCTACGGGCTCAGGCGGAGGCGACTTCTCGCAACACAATCGTGCTTTCGCTTGAAATGAAATAGACTGCGCCGGTCCGGTCAATCGTGGCCGGTACCAAGAAACGGAGGGGATCGTGCGGCACCTTTCAATTCTTGCCTGGACCGGCATCCTGAGCATCGGCTTGGCCGGGTTCGGTTCGCATGGGACGGCGCAGACCGTCGGTGTTGCGGCGGCAAAGACGGGAACGCGAGTGATCACGCTCGGCACCAGGAGCGGTCCAAACCCGACCGTCGGCCGGGCGCAATCGTCGAACCTCCTGATCGTCAACGGGGCGATGTATCTGATCGACAGCGGCGCCGGAGTGACGCGGCGCCTGACCCGGTTCGGCGCCAACTTCCGAAACATCGACAATATCTTCATCACCCACCCGCACAGCGACCATACCGGTGGACTGGGCGGTTTGATGGGTGTCATCTACGACGCCAATCGCACCAAGCCGGTCAGCATCATGGGACCGCCCGGCACCGACGCCAGCGTGAAAGGGCTTCTGCAGTTTCTCACCGTGAGTTCGGAGATCAGGATCAGCGACGGCGCAAAGATCATTCCGGTGGCCGAGATATTCACCAGCCGGGACTTGGCGACCGGGCCCGTATTCGAGGACGCCAACGTCAAGGTCACGGCGGTCGAGAACAGCCACTTCAACTTTCCGCCCGGAAGCCCGGGCTATGGAAAGTACAAGTCCTACGCCTACCGGTTCGACACGCCGGATCGATCCATCGTGTTCACCGGCGACACCGGGCCGAGCGAGGCGGTCGCAAAGCTCGCCCACGGAGCCGATCTCTTGATCTCCGAGGTCACTTCGGTCGAAGAGTGGAAAGCGCAGCAGATTGCCAGCGGACGCTGGCAGACCATGAATGCGGCGCAGCAAGCAGGCTCGCTCCGGCACATGAACGAGGAGCACCTCACGCCGGAAGAAGTCGGCAGGATCGCCGCCCGCGCCAATGTCAAGACGGTCGTCCTCAGTCACATCCCCGCGACGACCGATCCGAACGACGACTACGTGCGCTTTGGCGAAAAGGTGAGGCAGCATTTCTCCGGTCAGGTTTTCATTGCCGGCGACCTCGAGGAGTTCTGATCGGACCGGCCCGCCGGGGGCAGGGCGGTTCGCGTCTGATCGGTCGATGCGCGGCTATGGCGCGCGCTCGGAGAGCACGGACTTGGAGAGCACGGGCTCGAGAACCCGCACTCGGAGAACCCGCACTCGGAGAACTCGCACTTGGAGAACTCGCACTTGGAGAAAATTCCCATGAAGACGTTTCTTGTCTTGATTATCCTCGGCGCGGTTCTTGCCGCGCCGGCTTTCGCCCAGCATGATCCGTACGCCCGCGGTGGCCGCACGTCGGAACCGCGGCCGTCGACGGTTCCGCCCGGTGGCATCTATTACTTCAAGCGCAGTCCCCATCATCACTCGGGCGGGTCCAAGTCGGGCGGGTCCAAGTCGAAACGGACGGCGACGAAGTCGGGCCGCGATAGGGCACGGACCGGCGGATCCGGGGCGGCCAAGTGACCGAGGCTGCGAGCTGTCGCCGGGGCTGTGTACGGCGCGCCGCCGCCGGCGTTTTCCGCTACCGGATTTGCCTGATTTCCCGGGACGGGGCGAAGTCCTGGTCTTCGGCCCCATCCTCTTCGCACGATGCGCGAGCGAGGAGGTCGGTCAGCCAAGTGTCGCGGCGTTGCGCGGAATTGGCGTCGTGCGGCAAATGATTGAACAGCTGTGCGCCGGCGCCGGCGAGCCGTTCGGCGCCGAGCTGGTCGTTTTCCCCTCCGCGGAAGACCCGGGTCCAAATTCGCAGCAACGGGCCGCGTCGGTGTTCACCGTTGCGGTATGCCGGCGGGCCCGGGGCCGCGACGACGCCGACGCGCGGCATGACGGCCGGTGGGGGGTCTGTCGCCTGCTCGGCATTGGCCGGCCAACCGTTAGCCTGGTCAGCCTCCTCGTCGGGTTCGGCGTCCGCCTCGATCTTCAGGATCGCCCGTTCCAGGGACGCTTGTGCGACCAGGATATCCGCCTCGTCCAGCGCATTCTCGGCGCTACGCATTTCCGCGACCAGCGCGACGCGCGCGCGGTCGTAGAGCCGCCGGCGCGCCGCGCCGGTGTTCGGATCGAGCCCGCCTACCGCCCTGGCTATGATCGAATGATAGTCAGCCATCCCGTGGACGAATGTCGTTCATTTTGCGACCCCTGACCAGCAGCCTAAGATGCCAACTACAGAAAAATTAAGGCATTGTTACCGGGCGATGCCCCAGCGTCCGGCCGCGCCAGCGCCTGCGGTGACGCCGCGCGCCTCAATTCCGGTCCGATCGGGAAAAACCTCAATTCGATCAAATTGAATCGTTATGGCATCCACCGCGCGAAAACGCGGCCAATTCGCCGATCATCGGGGACGCTTGACAGACTCTCTGGCCTAAATTATGAGAGTGAACGTTCGCTCTCGTTTACTGCAGTGCAATATAGTGCAGCGCAGTTACACTGGAGCGCGATACACTGCAACGCCATGGAGAGGGGGGTCTCCTGTGCGCCGCGCCAATGTCCAGCTTCGCTATGATCGCCGGGACGAAATCCTGGCTGCGGCGCAGCGTTGCTTCGTGCGCTCGGGCTTCCACGGCGCCTCGATGCAGGACATCTGCGCCGAAGCAGGCATGAGCCCAGGCAATCTCTACCGCTATTTTCCGTCGAAAGAGGCGCTCGTCGCCGGCATCGCCGAGCGCGACCGTGCCGAGGTTGCGCGGCGGTTCGCCAGCGTCGACCTCTCCCGTGGCCTGTTCGCCGTCCTGGAAGGCATGGCGCATCATCATTTCGCCGAGAAGCCCAACGAGCAGGTGTTGCTGTGCACCGAGGTGATGGCCGAGGCGCGCCGCAATCCCGATATCGCCCGCATCTCCACCGCATTCGACGTCGACGTGAAGAAATGGCTCGGCGACCTGCTGCGCGCCGCGGTCGAGCGCGGCGACATTCCTGCCGACCTCGATCTCGACGGCGTCGTGACCATGCTGATGATCATCGCCGACGGGGTGTGGTGGCGACGCGCGCTCGATCCCGCTTTCGATCCGGCATCGGTGCTTCCGATCTTCATGGACATCACCCGCCATATGCTCCGCGCCGGCGCGGCGCGCATCGGCGGGAACGGGGAGGCTCTCCAATGAAAGCAAGCCGCATCACCGCACTCGGCCTCGTCGCCGCGGCGGGCCTGTGGATCGCCTCGGGGCACCTGCTGCCGCGCGACAGCGCCGAAAGCCATGCCGCCATCCGCACCCCCGAGGCTGCCAAGAAGCCGTTCCGGGTCGCGGTGGTCGAGAGCTTCGCGGTTCCGCACCGCCGCAAGCTCACGATTTCCGGACGCACCGAAGCCGACCGGCACGCCACCGTGTTTGCGCGCACCGGCGGCATCGTGACCGAGCTCAAGATCAAACGCGGCATGCGGGTGAAGGAGGGCGACGTCATCGCCGTGCTCTCCGACGATGCGCGGGCGGCCCAGGTGGCGCAGGGGGAATCCCTGGTGATCCAGCGACGCACCGAACTCGAGGCGAAACGCAAGCTGATCGCGTCCGGCGCCCTCCCGAAGCTCGACCTCGTCAATCTCGAAGCCGTGCTCAAGGCCGCGGAGGGGGCGCTCGCGGCGGCGGAAGCCGAGCGCGATCGCGGCGTGGTGCTGGCGCCGTGGACGGGCGTCGTCAACGAGGTCATGGTCGAAGTCGGCGAGGCCGCGTTCTCGTTCCAGGGCCGCGAGATCGCCAAGATCGTCGCGCTCGATCCCATGCTCGCCGTGGTCGAAGTCGCCGAGCGCAAGCTCGCCGGCATCAAGGTCGGCGACAACGCCGCGGTGCGGCTGGTCACCGGCGAGGTCGCGAGCGGCCGGATCCGTTTCGTCGCCAAGACCGCGAGCCCGTCGACCCGCACCTACCGCGTCGAGGTCGAGCTGCCGAATGCGGACGGCGCGATCCCCGACGGCATCACCGCGGAGGTTTCGGTCCAGCTCGCGCAGGTGGCGGCGATGCGGGTGCCGCGCTCGGCCCTGACCATCGCCTCCAACGGCGATGTCGGCGTGCGCAATGTCGGCGCCGGCGACACGGTCGGCTTCATCCCGGTCAGCGTGATCGAGGACGAGCAGTCGCAGATGTGGGTCGCCGGCATTCCCGACGGCGCCCGGGTGATCGTGCGCGGCCAGGACTTCGTGCGCGAGGGCCAGCAGGTCGAGGCGATCGAGGCGGAAGAACTGACGGCGACCATGAAGTAGCGGGGTTGCCGGCGGTGGGGGTTTACGGAGCGGGGGGCTGACATGGCAGGGTTGATCGACTACGCCATCGATCATGCGCGGCTCACCGTCGCCACGCTCGTCTTTCTCCTGACCGCGGGGCTCGTCGCCTATGTGACGATCCCGAAGGAGGCGGAGCCGGACGTCAAGATTCCCATCATCTTCGTCCAGCTCGCCCAGCGCGGCATCAGCCCGGAAGATGCCGAGCGGCTGCTGCTGCGTCCGGTCGAGACCCAGCTCAAGTCGGTCGGCAACGTCAAGGAAATGCGCTCGACCGCGTTCGAGGGCGGCGGCTTCGTGCTGCTCGAGTTCGAGGCGGGCTTCGATTCCAAGTCGGCGCTGGCCGACGTGCGCGCCAAGGTCGACCAGGCCAAGCACGACCTGCCGCGCGACGTCGACGAGCCGCAGGTGCAGGAGGTCAATCTCTCTTTGTATCCGGTGCTGGTGGTCGGGCTGGCAGGCGACGTGCCGGAACGCACCCTGCTGCGGATGGCGCGGTCCGCGAAGAACGCCATCGAGCAGGCGCCCGGCGTGCTGTCGGCGGAGCTACGCGGCGCGCGCGACGAGGCGGTCGAGATCATCATCGAACCGACGCTGATCAACAGCTACGGCATCTCGCTCGACCAGCTCGGGCAGCTCACTTCGAGTTTCAACACGCTGATCGCGGCCGGGGCGCTGGAAGGCCAGTCCGGCCGCTTCGCCGTCAAGGTGCCGTCCCTGTTCGAAAAGCCGCAGGACATCCTCAAGGTCCCGGTGGTCGCGTCGTCGGGGGCTGCGGTGACGCTGTCCGATGTGGCGCAGATCAGGCCGACCTTCAAGGACGCCACCTCGGTGACGCGGGTCAACGGCCGCCCGGCCATGACCATCGAGGTGTCGAAGCGCACCGGCGCCAACCTGATCGAGGTGGTGGATGCGGTCAAAGCCGTCGTGGCCGAACTGCAGAAGACCTGGCCGGACTCCGTCCAGATCACCTTCACCCAGGACAAGTCGAAGATCATCCGGCAGATGCTGGCCGATCTGCAGAATTCGGTGCTCACCGGCGTGCTGCTGGTCTCGGTGGTGATCCTGTTCGCGCTCGGATTCCGCGCCTCGCTGTTCATCGGCATCGCCATTCCGGCCTCGTTCCTCGCCGGCGTGCTCGGCCTGCAGCTCGCCGGCCTCACCGTGAACATCGTCGTGCTGTTCTCGCTGATCCTCGCCGTCGGCATGCTGGTCGACGACGCCATCATCGTGTCGGAATTCGCGGAGCGCCGGATGTCCGAGGGCATGACGCCGCGGGATGCCTATGCGCTCGCGGCCAAGCGCATGTCCGGGCCGGTGATCGCGGCCACCGCGACCCGGGTCGCGGCGTTCTCGCCGCTGCTGTTCTGGCCGGGCGTGGTCGGACAGTTCATGAAATACATGCCGATCACGCTGATCGCGACGCTGTCGGCGTCGCTGATGGTGGCGCTGTTCTTCACCCCGACGCTGGGCGCGCTGCTCGGCCGCGCGGCGGCAGTGCCCCATGACGAGCGCACCGGCGACCGCGGCCCCTATATGCGCACGGTGCGGCTGGCGCTGCGCCATCCCGGCCTGACCCTGGGGCTCGCGGTGCTGCTGCTGTTCGCGGTGCAGACCGCCTATGGCAGGTTCGGCCACGGGGTCGAGTTCTTCCCCAGCGTCGAGCCCGATTACGGCCAGGTGATCGTCCATGCGCGCGGCAACCTTTCGCTCGACGAGAAGGACCGCGCCGTGGCCGAGGTCGAAAAGCGCGTGCTCGCCTTCGACGGCCTCAAGACGGTGTATTCGCGCATCGGCGAGCAGCCGCGCGGCATGGGCGAACTCACCGAGGACACCGTCGGGGTGATCCAGTTCGAGTTCGCCGACTGGCGCGCGCGGCGTCCCGCCCATGCCATCATGGACGCGATCCGCGACAACACCGCCGACATTTCCGGCATCCTGGTCGAGGTCACCGCGCCGCGCGCCGGCCCCGCCACCGGCAAGCCGATTCAAATCCAGCTCTCGGCGCCGGATCCCGCGGCGCTGACCCCCGCGGCGAAGACGGTCGCCGCCGTGCTCGGCAAGCGCAGCGACATCCGCGACCTCGATGACGGCCAGCCGCTGCCGGGCATCGACTGGAAGATCGCGGTCGACAACGGCGAGGCCGCCAAATACGGCGCCGGCGTCAACACGGTCGGCAGTGCCGTCCAGCTCGTGACCAACGGGCTCAAGGCGACCGAGTACCGGCCGGTGGACAGCGACAAGGCGGTGGACATCCTGGTGCGGTTTCCGCCGGACCGGCGCAGCCTCGACCAGATCGACGATCTGCGGGTCCAGACCCAGGCCGGCCACGTGCCGATCGGCAATTTCGTGACGCGGTTTCCGGCGCAGCGGGTCGGCTACATCAACCGCGTCAACGCCAACCGCGTCATGACGGTGGCGGCGAACGTCGCCGAAGGCGTGCAGACCGCCGTGGTGCAGGAAGAGATCGCGCGCGAACTCGCCCAGACCGATCTCGGGCCGGGCGTCGGATTCAAGCTCAAGGGCGAGGACGAGGAGCGCGCCAAGGCGGGCGCCTTTCTCGGGAAGGCGTTCGGCACCGCGATCTTTCTGATCTTCGCGATCCTGCTGGCGCAGTTCAACCGGCTCACTTCGGTCGCCCTGGTGCTGAGCGCGGTGGTGATGTCGACCTTCGGCGTGCTGCTCGGCCTCATGTTCATGGGGCAGTCGTTCGGCGTGGTGATGACCGGCATCGGCGTGATCGCCAATGCCGGCGTGATCGTGAACAACAACATCGTGCTGATCGACACCTATGACCGCCTGCGGCGCGAGGGCATCGCCGCCTATGACGCCATCCTCGAGACCTGCCGCGAGCGGGCGCGTCCGGTCGTGCTCACGGCGGTGACCGCGATCCTCGGCGTGCTGCCGATCGCCTTCGGCGTCAATGTGGAGTTCCTGGCGCGCGAGGTTACGGTCGGCGCGCCGGCGACGCAATGGTGGATCAACCTCTCCACGGCGATCGTGTTCGGGCTCGGCTTTGCGACGGTCCTGACCCTGGTGGTGACGCCCGCCGCGCTGATGGCGATCGAGAACCTGCGGCTGATGCGGCTGCGCTGGTTCGCCCGGCTCTCGGCGGCGCGGTCGTAGCGAGCGCCGTCCGCCGGGTGGGGGCGCCCGCCCGAAATCATGCGGGTCAGCCCGCTCACGGGCCGCATATGCGGACATTTTTTACGTCAAGTCCAGCAAAACGATCGCGCGCTGTTAAAGCCGATTTACGGCGTGCCCATATGAAGTCGCCATAGTTCAAACCAAGCTTTGTATCATGACACAGTAACATATTGAGGGCATTCTGGGTCCGGGTCCTGCCTTTAGCTGGAGTTCCGCAAGTCCGATGGAATCGCTTCTCCTCAAGATATTCGCCACCGCCCTTGCGCTCAGTCAGGTGATGACCGCGCCTGATGCCGTGAAAACGCAATTCGACCGCGTCAGGGATCAGCCGGAGGTCGCGCAGCTCCTCCATGCCGGCTGCACCCACATGGTCAAGGCGTTCGAGCTCGAGGACATCAATATCGACGACCTGATCGCGACCGCCATGGAAGATCCGCAGGCGATCAGCGGGAGCAAGGCGTTGCGCGGGATCGATTTCGCCGACCTGCAGACGGCCTACCGCCAGTTCTGCAAGAACGAGCCGGTCGCGCGACCCGCCGTCGATCTCGGCGAGGTCATCGACTTCTACAACAAGGCGGCGGCCAACCTGCCGGATCATAGCGGGCTCAAAGGCCTCGCGCTTCCGGGTGCGAGCGTCGTGCTCGACCGCAAGGGCGCACCATTCGCAGAAGTGTTCGAGGACAACCAGCGTCGCATCTGGGTGCCGCTTGCGGAAATCCCGCAGCAGGTGCGCAATGCCTTCTTGGCCGCGGAGGACAAGCGCTTCTACGAGCACAAGGGCATCGACGAGCATGGCTTGATACGCGCCTTCGTCGGCAACCTCGCCCGCTCCGGGCGCCCGCAGGGCGGGTCGACCATCACCCAGCAGGTCGCCAAGAACCTCCTGGTGGGCGAGGAGCTCAGCTATGAGCGCAAGATCCGCGAAATGATCGTGGCGGCACGGATCGAAGCCACGCTCGGCAAGGACGAGATCCTCGAAATCTATCTCAATTCGGTCTATCTCGGCCGCAGCTCCTGGGGCGTCGAAATGGCGGCCCGCAGCTATTTCGGCAAGCCGGCGAAGCAACTCACCGTGACCGACGGGGCTCTGCTTGCGGCCCTCACCAAGGGCCCGCGATATCTCAGTCCGGATCGGCAACCCGCGCGCGCGCAGGAGCGGCTCGCCTACGTGCTCGACCGGATGCGCGAGGCCGGGATGCTCGAGGCCGGGGAGAGCGACGAGCAATCCGGCCGCGGATCGCCCGCCTTGCCGGCGATGGTGAAGCCCGATCGGCCACGGCGCGATATCGGATTCCACTTCATCGACCAGGTCGCCCGCGAGGCCAGATCGGTGGCCGGCCTCGATGCGCTCACCGCCAGTTCCTACACGGTGCGTTCCACCATCGATCCGCATTTGCAGCGCGCGGTGGAGGAGGCGCTGCAGGAAGGCCTGTCGCGGTACGAACGCGGCGCCGGCCGCGTGCAATTCCTGGGCGCCGAGGCCAACCTCGCGGCAGCCATCCAGAAGATCGAGGCCGGCGGCAAGCGCACCGACAAGCGGCCTTACTGGCAGCAGGCGCTCGCCGAGGCTCGCCTGCCGCTCTATGACGTCCATTGGACCCCGGCCGCGGTGGTGGAGAGGCCGGGAGCAAAGCGGGGCGACGCCTGGCGCGTCGGGCTGGCGGACGGGCGCATCCTGCCGCTCGCGGTCGACAATGCCGCGGCACAGCGCAGGCTCGCGCTCTACGATGTCGTGCTGGTCAGCGTGACGGAGGGCAAAGGCAAGGCGGCCGCCCGCGCGGCATTGCGGGTGCGCCCCGTGGCCCAGGGCGCCGTGGTGGCCCTGGAAAACAAGACCGGCCGCATCCTGGCGATGTCGGGCGGATTTTCCTATCCGCTCAGCCAGCTCAACCGCGCGACGCAGGCGGTGCGGCAGCCCGGTTCGGCCATCAAGCCGCTGAGCTATCTGGCGGCGCTGGGCAAGGGTCTGCAGCCCAATACGCTGATCAGCGACGGCGCGATCACGTTCCCGCCGATCAAGCGAGGTCGCGCCAAGGAGCAGGACTACTGGTCGCCGAAGAATTACGACGGGGGCGGCGGCGGCACCCTGACGTTGCGCCGGGCCCTGGAGAATTCGCGCAATCTCGCCACCGCGCACCTGCTCCAGGGCGGCATCGAGGACAAGCCGGAGGCGAGCCTCGACCGCCTGTGCCGGCTCGCATTGGAAGCGCAGGTCTATCATGAATGCGTGCGGTTTTATCCGTTCGTGCTCGGCGCCCAACCGGTGCGGCCGGTCGATCTCGCGGCCTTCTATGCGGCTATCGCCAACGAAGGGCTGCGGCCCTCGCCCCATGTCATCGATTCGATCGAGCGTGATGGCCGCGTCGTCTACCGCTTCGATCCGAAATCGTCGACCGCGATCGCCTCGATCGACCACGCCGCCTTCTATCAGCTCAAGACCATGATGCAGGGCGTGCTGGCGCGGGGCACCGCGCGGGCGATCGCGGATCTCGCGCCTTACGTCGCCGGCAAGACCGGGACCTCCGACGACGAGAACGACGCCTGGTTCGTTGGTTTCACCAATGATGTGACCGTCGCGGTATGGATCGGCTACGATAATGCCGACGGCACTCGCCGCACCCTGGGCGGCGGCTCGACCGGCGGCGGCGTCGCGGTGCCGATCTTCGAGCCGGTGATCGAGGCGGCATGGACCAGCATCGCCCCCCGGACGGCGCTCGCTCCGCCGTCGCCGGAAGCCAGGCGCCAACTGTCGTGCAAATCGGTCGATCTCGAATCGGGCGAGGCCAAAGAGCGAGGCGGCAAGGTGATCACCGAGTGCTTCCGGGTGGATGCCAGGGGCAGGATCATCGATACCCAGACCCGGTTGGTGTCCGGGGACGGCGCGCGTGCCGGACGCGGGCGTGACGACGACGACACCGTACCTCGACGCCGGCTTGGCGCAGCCGCCGACGATCAGCGTTATGCGCATGCTCGCCCGCATCCGCGTCGGCCGACGGTTGCCGTGCAAGCCGTGCCGCAATGGGGTGGGCAACAGCAATGGGGCGGGCAGTTTTGGGGGGCGCAGCAATGGGGTGGCGCTCAGTGGGGACAACGCTGATGCATGCCGGCGCCGCCCAAATCGACTTCGTCGCGGGCTAGCCGGAATTTACCGTCGGCTTGCAGGACGCGCTGCGGTGGCTTTGTATCGGCAATTGGTCACGTGGTTCGTGGGCGGACTTGCCGTCGCCGGTTCGCCGGTCTAGTAACGATGCGCACCTTTGTGCCAATGCCGAACGGCACCGCCACGGAGCGTCAAGTCGCGACTGCGACCCGGCCTGCGGGTGCGGCCGGAATGGTGGCTATCAAAACCGCGAACGAGGCGATACGATGCCGCCAAAAATGCGGTGTCGTAAACCCGGTGTGGTAGAAAACGAGGAGGATGACAATGAAGCATCTTTGGTTGTTGGGACTGGGCGTGGCCATGGTTGCGCCGATCGCTGCTCCCGCTTTGGCACAGGAGAGCGTGCCGCAAATCCCCTTCGAGTCCGTGGCGAATTTCCTGAAGCTTCCCGGCGACACGAATCTCGGTGAAGCCGCGGGCGTCGCGGTCAATTCGAAGGGCCATGTGTTCGTCTATTCGCGCAGCGGCAGCAGCCTCGGCCCCGCCTATGGCAACGCCGCCTCGCAGCTCCTGGAATTCACCCAGGACGGCAAGTTCGTGCGCGAGATCGGGCGCAACCTCTACGCCTGGTCGTTCGCCCACACGGTGCGGATCGACAAGGACGACAACATCTGGGCCACCGACAAGGGCTCGGACATGATCATCAAGTTCAACGACAAGGACGGCAAGGTGATGATGGTGCTGGGCCGCAAGTCGGAATCCTCCGACTCCGACGCCCACCCGCTCGAGCACCCCAAGCCGCCGCTGCCGGCGGTCGACGGCCGCTTCCGCCAGCCCACCGACGTCACCTGGGATCCCGAGGGCAACATCTATATCAGCGACGGCTACATCAATTCCCGCGTCGCCAAGTTCGACAAGAACGGCCAATGGGTGAAGCAGTGGGGCGGCCCGGGCAGCGCACCCGGACAGTTCAACACGGTGCACTCGATCGCGTCCGATGCCAAGGGCAATATCTATGTCGCCGACCGCGCTAACCGGCGCATTCAGGTGTATGATGGCAACGGCACCCTCCAGAACTCCTTCAAGATCGACGTGCCGTTCGATCCGAACACGGTCCCGGTGATCGGCAACAAGCCCGATCTCACCAATTACCAGCAGACCGGCGGCACGTTCGCGCCGGGCGCTCCATGGGCGCTCTGCATCACCCCGGCGCCGAACCAGGTGCTCTACGCCGCCGACGCCTATCCTGGCCGCGTCTACAAGATGAGCCTCGACGGCAAGGTGCTCGGCGTGCTCGGCGAATCCGGCCGCCAGTTGAAGCAATTCGGATGGGTCCATGAAATCGCATGCCCGTCCGAAAACGTCCTGTTCGTCGCCGAGATCATCAATTGGCGCATCCAGAAGCTGCTGCTGCATCCCGAGCAGAAGAAGCAGGCGAGCCGGTAATTGAAACTGCGAGTCTTTTTGCGATGAACGTGCGCCAAGGCTAACGCAGGGTCAACAACCCGCCCGTCCGAAAGGCCTGACCGCTGGGAAACGCCGGTTTCCCAATAAGGAAACCGGCATCCAGCCCCCGAGAGGGCTGTCATGACCGGACCAGCCAGCGACCAAGGCGCATGAAAATCAAGCACCGCCAGCTTCGTGCAATCACGAAGTTGACCGAGCCCACGGTCACGTCGGGGGTGGTGCAGCGGTGGTCCTTAAAATGACTCCTCGGTCCCTGCGTAGCTCAGCGAATCATTAAGTATAACTGAGCTACACCAAGCAGGGCCGTTATTGCTGTGGTGATTGTTATTGAAAACAGTAGCACACTTTCGAGGTTTCGACCACGTAACTCCATTACTAAATCTCCTTCAGACGAATTTACTCGGCAGGAAACTCAGCCCGAATGGATGGTTAGCACAGGAGAGGTTATTAATCTCCTAACCGCGAATGTTTGTCCCTATCATCGGCGTCCCGACGCGATTTCTCTCGAAAGCCCCTGCAATTTCTCGTCCGTGCGGGCGCTGCATTACCGGGCCGGAGACGCTCCTCGCGTCGGCGGCTGCTGTGGGTCAGAAACGCCAAAACATGTCGGCGATGGCGGCAGCCTCCGTCGGAAGCGGCCATGGCTGGCCTGTTCCCTGCATCGCGCCGAATACGCTGACGCAGGCAGCGAAGGGCCGGCTCCGGCGTTGCTTTACCCGATGACCCCGATGCGGCGCCGGCGGGCGGCGATCGACCCCGCGCGGCCGTGTCCCGCGGGTTCCGCCGAGGGAAATGAGCCCAGCTCGCCTTGGAGCTGCACCCCAAGGCTGGCTGGGATCGTTGTCTTCAGCTGATTGGTGCTGGCCTTTGCAGCTCAGCGAACGAGGCGGCCGTCGACGAACTGGAACATCTCCATCAAATCGCCGATGGCCGGGCTGTTGCGTGGAAAATACGGCTCCCAGGGTAATGCGACGGGATTTGGCAGATTGTCGCGGCTGCGAGCGGACAGCGGGCCCAGGCGCCAATTGCGCTCGATGAACTTCAGGATCGAAACATGGTCGGTATAGGTGTGATCGACGAAGCCCGCCTTGGCGAAAGGCGACACTACGATCAGCACCGTGCGCGGCCCGTCTCCGAAAAAGTCGATCGGCTGGATGTAGCCGGAATCATAGTAGCCGCCCGACTCGTCGAAGGTGATCAGGATTGCAGTATCCTGCCACAATGAGGGGTTCTGTTGGACCGCCTGGATGATGTTCTTTACGAATCCCTCGAACAGCGGCGGCGTCGAGGTTCCCGGATGGCTGTCGAGGAGGAGATTGGGCTTGACGAAAGACACAGCCGGCAGCGTGCTGCCGCTCACGTCTGAGAAGAACGTGGGGAGGTCTTGCAGGTTACTCTTCAGCGGGCCGGTCATGATTGATCGCGAAAACTGAAAGCCGTTGCAGATCGCGCAATAGAGCGTGTTCGCAATCGGCTGATCGGCTGCCTGATTGAAGCCCTCGCCGTAGTATTTCCACGAAATATTCGCGGCAGAGAGGGAATCGCCGATCGTCGGGAGGGTCTGCGGACCAATCGCAAAGGCCGGGCCGGCGGAAAATTCGTTTCCTTGCTGAATCACGCCACCAAGGTGATCGTAATAGGGATACTCGTTGTCCACCTGGTAGAAATGGCCGGACGCGCAGTTGCCGTTGTTGAACGGCCGATAGGGCAGAGACTTGAGATAGTTCTGAATCGCCGCCACGCCCGGCTGGGTCGGATCGGAGCAATTGACGAGGCCCCCGGTGCTGGTGTTTCCGGAGTCGGCGGTGGTCGGGGTGGGTAAGGTTATGTTGGGACTGGCGAACGTGTAGAAATTGTTGCTGCTCGTCTGGGGATCGGGATTTTCTATCAGATAAGCTGGTGGCATCGCCGCGTTGCCTTGGCTGTCCGTGTAGTAAAAGACGTCGCCGGTCATCAGGAACTGCGAGTTCGCCCCTGTCCCTCCCATGACGGGCTGGTGATAATTGTCGCTGATCGCGAATTGCTGGGCGAGCGACTGAAAATAGGGATATTCGCCGGCCGCCATGTTGTAGAATCCCATTGGGATTCCGCCCTGGAATGTTCCTTGATCGTCGGTTGGCGGGTTTCCATCCTTCGTAATCTGCCAGCCGACGCTCGTATCGACCCAGGTATAAAGATCGTGGAGGCACCCGCTTGGATTTAGAGGAGACCTCGAAGCGCGGCTGCAATCGTTTTGTTGCCACATCTGGAAGAATCGATGCACGGGATCGCCGGTGTTGTCGCTGAAAGCGGTTGGCGTGATCATATTTCCGTAATATGGAGGTCCGACAATAATCGGAGCAGGACAATTGTTCAGTTGAGAGGCGCCCACCAGAGAATAGGGCGCATTCGGCAAGTTCGAGGGATATCTGCAATCCGGCACCGGATATAGATTAAGAGGGGTCACCGGAAAATAGAAAGATTGGCCAGTTCCTCCTGTTGAAAGCAAGGGTTGGTCGGCGGGGAGCAGCCCGATATCGCTGCAAAAGAGTACGCCCGAAGGGTTCTTCCCAAACACGGCTAGCAGCTTCGACAGGCCGCAAGGCGGGATCGGGAGCCCATTGAGCGTGGTGCTCGGCTGCGGCAAAGTCGAAAACGCGCCGGTTATCGACGGCGCCGACTGGTATTTGTCTTGGTTCGTGTCGGTCGCCTGTCGTTGCAACGCCTGGGCTGCATTCAGCCCAGGCGCGCCAGTCTTGTCGACGATCCCCTGCGACAACAGGTTCCACACCGACTGCTTCGGATCGGGTGGGACATAGGTTGCGAAGACATTGTCGAAGCTGCGATTTTCGCCGATCACGACGATCAGATGTTTGATCGCGGTGAGGGTGCGAGTCTTCGACGGGCTCAAGGTCTGGGCTTCGGCTGCGGCGATGGGGGCAAACACGTTGACCGTCATGGCGCCGAGCGCCAGGCACGAAACCAGCCTGTGTCCGAGAGTCTTGTTTCTGTCGGGATTCATGGACAGGCTCGCGAATTAAAATTCGGCGTCAGGATGGAGGTGGCGGACGCAAGCGGTGGGAGAGCCGCTGTCCCCACCTCAATTTGTTAACGAAAGTTTACTCACTGACTTGGGTCTTTGACTGTAGTATTCAGGTCACATTCCGGATTTTGTTGTATTGGTAATTGCGAGATGAAGCAGTGCCGCCGTTTCGGTACGGCCACACGCGGCACTTCCGCTGCGGGTCGCTCAAGAGACGCCAAAACATTTCGGCGATAGCCCCGTTCCCTGGATCGCGCCGAATGCGAGCGAGCTGGGGCGCGGCCGCGGGCGGCGCCGGCGCTGCTTTAAGGGATGACCCCGACGCGACATCGACGGCGATCGATCCGGCGCGGCCGTTTCCCGCGGGTTCCGTCGAGGGCTCTCGTCCGTATGCGGCAGTGAAGCATCACCCGCGATAGACCGGCGCCGGCTGCGCGAAGAAGCTCAACAGGATATGCAAAGCGAGCTCATAATTCTTGCCCTGGAAGCTCGCGTGCGAGATGCCCGGCATGACCGTGAACTGCTTGTCGGGATTGGGCAGCAGCCGGAAGAACTCCAGCAGGTCCTCGATGCTGGCGATGCCGTCCCATTGTCCGCGCATGACGATGGTGGGCACCGTGATTTTCGTGGGATCGCACACCGGCAGGTTGGCGCACATATCGACATAGGTGCCGTTCGGGATGGAATCGTCGAGCGCCAGGATCGCATCGGCGAAGGCGTCGATCACATTGTCGTCGGCCGAACCGGGATGGTCGCGGTTGAAGATCGAGTGCACGAAGGCACGGTCGATCGGACGCCGGTTCCCGGCGCGGAACTCCGGCAGCTTCTTGGCGCGTTCCGCCAGCGTCGGGCTGCCTTTCCCGGTCCACACCATGGCGTCGAGGGCGAGCCGGGCGACCATCTCGGGATGGTTCTGCGCAAACAGCGCCGCGCGCAATGCGCCCGAGGAGATGCCGTAGACCAGCAGCGGCCGCTTGCCGCGCAGGCCCTGGATATAGGTCGCGGCGCAGCGGCAGTCCTCGGCGCCATAGGCGATCGGGGCGTTGTTGTCGCGGGTCTTGGTGGAGCGGCCGTAACCCTCCATGTCCACCGACCAGGTGTCATAGCCGTGGCGGGCGAAGAACTCCATCGCCGAGGAGTCCGGCCGCCCCGGCACGTCGAGGTCGAAGGTCGGCTGCGAGGCCATCGAGGAGCCGTGGACGAACAGGATCGTCGCCCTCGCCTTGGCGGGATCGGCGGCGCACTTGTTCCACAGGAACAGATTCACCTCGCCCTTGCTGGTCCAATGTTCGGTGCCGGTCAGGCGGTGCTGCAGGCTCGTTTCGTTCATGAACTGGCCTTTCCTGAAAGGATGATCCCCGTGGATGGCGGGACTTGTCCGCCAAGACCATGCGCGATGTCAAAGGGATCGGACCACCCTTTCGGAGCATGAAACCGGCGCAATAACGTGTGCGTGTCACACCCGCGGGCTACCATTGGCGAGACGAAAGGCGTATGGGCGACCGTCCGGCAAAGGCTGCAAGATTGCGCACGAGCATCGGGTGCGAACATCGGCTTGCCACCCATGCTGCGCTGCGCTAAGCCTCGACCGTTTCCCACCCCGGTGGTGCGACCCGAACAGATGGTTCCCATCTGTTCGGACAAGTCGCCCCGCCACTTCAACGAGTGAGTGGGCCGGCCCCGACATTCGGGATGCAAATGTCGGGGGCAGATCACCGGAGCCGATCCGGGCTTGTTTGATTCTGGCGGCGCTTGCTGCGGTCGGGCCGGGACCGGGTTGAATCGAGCGGACTGCCCATCGGTCCGTGAAAGAGGGTGAAGATGAACGCGTTGCTGCAGGAATATCTTCCGCTCGTCATCTTCATCGGCGTTTCCCTGGTGATCGGGTTGGTGCTGCTGATCGCGCCCTTCATCGTCGCCTACCGCCAGCCTGACCCGGAAAAGCTCTCCGCATATGAGTGCGGCTTCAATGCCTTCGACGATGCGCGGATGAAATTCGACGTCAGATTCTACCTGGTCGCCATCCTCTTCATCATCTTCGATCTCGAAGTGTCGTTCCTGTTTCCGTGGGCGGTGGCCTTCGGCCAGCTGGGGGCGTTCGGATTATGGTCGATGATGGTGTTCCTTGCGGTTCTCACCGTCGGATTTGCCTACGAGTGGAAGAAGGGAGCGCTCGAATGGGATTGAGCGAGCGAACTCCGCAGCTGGCGCCGGCGGCGTCCGGCCTGCTCGACCCCCGCACCGGCCGGCCGGTCGGGGCCGACGATCCCTTTTATGTCGGCCTGAACAACGAACTCGCCGACAAGGGCTTCCTCGTCGCCGCGGCCGACGACCTGATCATTTGGGCGCGCACCGGCTCGCTGATGTGGATGACGTTCGGGCTCGCCTGCTGCGCGGTCGAGATGATGCAGATGTCGATGCCGCGTTACGACGCCGAGCGGTTCGGCTTCGCGCCGCGGGCATCGCCGCGGCAGTCCGACGTGATGATCGTGGCGGGAACCCTGACCAACAAGATGGCGCCGGCCTTGCGCAAGGTCTACGACCAGATGCCGGAGCCGCGCTACGTGATTTCCATGGGCTCCTGCGCCAATGGCGGCGGCTACTATCACTATTCCTACGCGGTGGTGCGCGGTTGCGACCGCATCGTGCCGGTGGATATCTACGTGCCCGGCTGCCCGCCGACGGCGGAAGCGCTGCTTTACGGGGTGCTGCTGCTGCAGAAGAAAATCCGGCGGACCGGGACGATCGAGCGGTGACGATGACAAACGAGCAGCTCGAAGCGCTTGGCCAGGCCGTGGCGGGAGCGCTACCGGGGGCGGTGACGGGCTTCAACGTCACGCCCTATGCCCATACAGTGGGCGAACTGACGGTCCGCGCCAATGCCGGGGATATCGTCGCGGTAATGAAGCACCTGCGTGACGATCCCTCGTGCCGGTTCCAGGCCTTCGTGGACATCACCGCCGTCGACTGGCCACAGCGCGAGCACCGCTTCGACATCGTCTATCATCTGCTGTCGCCGACCCGGAATGCCCGCATCCGCGTCAAGATCGAGGTCGGCGAGACCACGCCGGTCGCCTCCGTCATCGACGTGTTCCGCGGCGCCGACTGGTTCGAGCGCGAGGTCTACGACCTCTATGGCGTGGTGTTCACCGGCCATCCGGACATGCGCCGGATCCTCACCGATTACGGCTTCGAGGGCCATCCGTTGCGCAAGGACTTCCCGCTGACCGGCTTCGTCGAAGTGCGCTGGGACGACGAGCAGAAGCGGGTGGTCTACAGTCCAGTCCAGCTTGCCCAGGAGTTCCGCAACTTCGACTTCCTGTCGCCATGGGAAGGGCCGGACTACGCGCTGCCCGGCGACGAAAAGGCCGGGAAGGCAGGCTGAGCGCGATGGGCGAGGTCCGCAACTTCACCATCAATTTCGGGCCGCAGCACCCGGCCGCCCATGGCGTGCTGCGTCTCGTGCTCGAACTCGACGGCGAGGTGGTCGAGCGCGTCGATCCGCATATCGGCCTGCTCCATCGCGGCACCGAGAAGCTGATCGAGCACAAGACCTATCAGCAGGCGATCCCGTATTTCGACCGCCTCGACTATGTCGCGCCGATGAACCAGGAGCACGCCTTCTGCCTCGCGGCGGAGAAGCTGCTCGGCCTCGCGGTGCCGCGCCGCGCCCAGCTCATCCGCGTGCTCTATGCCGAGATCGGCCGGCTGCTGTCCCATCTCCTCAACGTCACCACACAGGCGATGGACGTCGGCGCCCTGACGCCGCCGCTGTGGGGCTTCGAGGAGCGCGAGAAGCTGATGGTGTTCTATGAGCGCGCCTCCGGCAGCCGCATGCATGCGGCCTATTTCCGGGTCGGCGGCGTGCACCAGGACCTGCCGCCCAAGCTGATCGACGACATCGAGGGCTTCTGCGATCCGTTCCTGCGCGTGTGCGACGACCTGGAGTCGCTGCTCACCGGCAATCGCATCTTCAAGCAGCGCAATGTCGATATCGCCGTCGTCAAGCTGGAAGACGCGTGGGCGTGGGGCTTTTCCGGGGTGATGGTGCGCGGCTCCGGCGCTGCCTGGGACCTGCGCAAGGCGCAGCCCTACGAGGTCTATTCCGAGCTCGATTTCGACATTCCCGTGGGCAAGAACGGCGATTGCTTCGACCGCTACTGCATCCGCATGGAAGAGATGCGGCAGTCGGTGCGCATCATGAAGCAGTGCATCGCCAAGCTGCGGGAGCCCGCGGGGCAGGGGCCGGTCAGCGTCGCCGACAACAAGATCGTGCCGCCCCGGCGCGAGGAGATGAAGCGGTCGATGGAGGCGCTGATCCACCATTTCAAGCTCTATACCGAGGGCTATCACGTGCCGGCCGGCGAGGTCTATGCCGCGGTCGAGGCGCCCAAGGGCGAGTTCGGCGTCTATCTCGTCGCCGACGGGACCAACAAGCCGTACAGATGCAAGATCCGCGCGCCGGGCTTCGCCCATCTCCAGGCGATGGATTTCCTCTGCCGCGGCCACATGCTGGCCGACGTCTCCGCCATCCTCGGCTCCATCGACATCGTGTTCGGCGAGGTCGACCGATGAATGCGCCCGTGCTGCCGAAGCAACGGATGAAAGTCGACGAGTTCCTCGCATGGAGCGCGCGGCAGCCGGACGATCGCTATGAGCTTGTGGACGGTGAGGTCGTCGCGATGACCCGAGACACCGTCCGGCACAATCGGACGAAAGCGGCCGCGTGGCGCGCGCTCGAAGATGCGGCGCGAGCCGCGGGGCTGCCTTGCATGGTCCTCATAGACGGAGTCGGCGTTGCTATCAACGATCGGACCCTGCGCATACCCGATGTTCTGGTTCAGTGCGGAGCCGAGCCGAACCCTGATGCGCTGATCGTCGAATCGCCGCTCATCGTGGCCGAAGTGGTCTCGCCGTCGAGCGAGCGTGACGATGTCGAGACCAAGCTCGTCGACTACTTCTCCGTCGCGAGCATCAGGCACTACCTGATCGTCTTTTCGGAGAAGCGCGTCGTCGTGCACCACCGGCGCAATGACGGAGGAGACATCGCCACCCGGATCGCGCACGATGGCGATATCGTTTTGACCCCGCCGGGCATGGCGGTCCCGGTCCTCGCGTTGCTCGGACCGTCGTCCGGCCGCGGCGGGGAGCCTGGCCAATGAAGAATCCGAGGCGTCAGTTTAGGCGTTGCGATGGGGTCGAAGTGCGTATCGGCATGGCCCCGATCATGAAGGAACAATTCAACCTGCTTTGCCCTGCATCACTGCAAAAACAAACCTGACTGGGTCCCGTAATGTCCGTCCGCCGCCTCGCCCCCGCCGACGTTCAGCCGAAGGAGTTTTCCTTCACGGCGGAGAATCTCGACTGGGCCAGGGGCCAGATCGCGAAATATCCGGAGGGACGTGCGGCGTCCGCGGTGCTGCCGGTGCTGTGGCGGGCGCAGGAGCAGGCCGGCGGCTGGCTGCCGCAGAAGGCGATCGAATGCGTCGCCGACCTGCTGGGCATGGCGAACATCCGAGTTCTCGAGGTCGCGACCTTCTACACCATGTTCCTGCTCCAGCCGGTCGGCCGAAAGGCCCATGTGCAATGGTGCGGCACGACGCCGTGCCTGCTGCGCGGCGGCGAAGAGATCAAAAAGGTGTGCGAGCGGCGGATCAATCACGAACAATTCCAGGTGTCCGCCGACGGCGAATTCTCCTGGGAAGAGGTCGAGTGCCTGGGCGCCTGCGTCAATGCTCCGATGGTGCTGATCGGCAAGGACACCTATGAGGACCTGACGCCGGAAACGTTCGAGAAGGTGCTCGATGCGCTCGCCCGCGGCGAAGAGCCGAAGCCAGGTCCGCAGAACGGGCGCCAGTTCTCTGCCCCGATCGGCGGCGACACCTCGCTGACGGATGTGCCCGGCGGCGCCCCGCGGCAGGCGCCGCAAGGCCCCCACCCCACCGCCGAGGCCGAACCCAAACGTCCGGCCGAGCCGGCCAAAGTCCGCGATGCACCGGCCCCGATAGCGGTCAGTCCGGCGGCTGGCGGCGGGGCCAACGTTGCGGCGCCGCCGGCGGAGCCGACGCCCGCGAAGGATGCGGAAGCGCTCGCCGAGGCCGAGGCCGCCGAGATCGGCGCCAGGCTCGCCAAGCTCGGCAAGGAGGCGACGCCGGAGCAGAAGGCGGATGCGGTCGGCAGCAGGCCGCAGGGCCTCGCCGCGCCCCGCCAGGACCAGCGCGATAATCTGCAGCGGATCAAGGGGATCGGCCGCGTGAACGAGCAAAAGCTCAATGCGCTCGGCATCTTTCACTTCGACCAGATCGCGGGATGGGGCCGGCCGGAAATCCGCTGGGTCGGAACCTACCTTGCCTTTCCGGGCCGGATCGATCGCGAAAGCTGGGTCGCCCAGGCGGGCAAGCTCGCGGCCGGCGAGGACAATCCCGACAAGCCAATCAAGGCGTAACCGATGCTCCGGGGCTGACTGATGCTTGAGGACAAGGACCGCATCTTCAAGAACCTCTATGGCCGCCACGATTGGGGCCTGGAGGGGGCCCGCGCGCGCGGCGGCTGGGACGGCACCAAGGCGATCCTCGAAAAGGGCCGCGACGCCATCATCGCGGAGGTCAAGGCGTCGGGCCTGCGCGGCCGCGGCGGCGCCGGGTTTCCGACCGGCCTCAAATGGTCGTTCATGCCGAAGCAGGTCGGCGAGCGTCCTCACTACCTCGTGATCAACGCCGACGAGTCCGAGCCCGGCACATGCAAGGATCGCGAGATCATGCGGCACGATCCCCACCTGCTGGTGGAGGGCTGCCTGATCGCGAGCTTCGCCATGGGGGCGCATGTCTGCTACATCTATGTGCGCGGCGAATTCGTCCGCGAGCGCGAGCGCCTACAAGCCGCGGTCGACCAGGCCTACGAGGCCCGGCTGATCGGCAAGAACAACGTCAACGGGTGGGATTTCGACATCTATGTCCACCACGGCGCCGGCGCCTATATCTGCGGCGAGGAGACCGCGCTGCTGGAAAGCCTGGAGGGAAAGAAGGGGATGCCGCGGCTCAAGCCGCCGTTCCCGGCTAATATGGGCCTCTACGGCTGCCCGACCACCGTCAACAACGTCGAGTCGATCGCCGTCGTGCCCGACATCATGCGGCGCGGCGCCGGCTGGTTTGCCGGCATCGGCCGGCCCAACAACACCGGGACCAAGCTGTTCTGCATCTCCGGCCATGTGAACCGGCCGTGCAATGTGGAAGAGGCGATGGGCATTCCGTTGCGCGAGCTGCTGGACGAGCATGCCGCCGGCGTGCGCGGTGGGTGGGACAATCTGCTCGCCGTCATCCCCGGCGGCTCCTCGATGCCGCTGGTTCCGGCCGCTCAATGCGTGCCGCTGCCGATGGATTTCGACGGCACCAAGGAGGTCAAGTCGGCGCTCGGCACTGCGGCCGTCATCGTGATGGACAAGTCGACCGATATCATCCGCGCCATGGCCCGCATCTCCTATTTCTACAAGCACGAGAGCTGCGGGCAGTGCACCCCCTGTCGCGAGGGCATGGGCTGGATGTGGCGCGTGCTCATGCGCATGGCGGAAGGCCGCGCCCATAAGCGCGAAATCGACATGCTGATGGAAGTCACCCAGCAGATCGAGGGCCACACCATCTGCGCGTTCGGCGACGGCGCCGCCTGGCCGGTGCAGGGCCTGCTGCGCAATTTCCGTCACGAGATCGAGCGGCGCATCGATGAATATGCCGCCAATCCGCACCCGGATCCGGTGCGGGTGGCGGCGGAGTAGCGGAGGCATAGATGCCGGACGAGCCGCGAAATATCGTTCTCGTCATGCTCCGCGATATTCGCGCACAGCAAGACGAGCACTCGGCGCACTTCGAGCAGATTGAAGCGCGATTGGGGGACGTCGAGAGGCAGCTCGAGGATTATATGAAGATCGGCACCGAGCGGGGAGCGCGATGACCAAGATCATCGTCGACGGCAACGAGATTGACGTTCCGCCGGAATACACGCTGCTGCAGGCCTGCGAGGCCGGCGGCGCGGAGATTCCGCGGTTCTGCTTTCATGAGCGCCTCTCGATTGCCGGCAATTGCCGCATGTGCCTGGTCGAGCTGGCGGGATCGCCCAAGCCGGTCGCGAGCTGCGCCTGGGGCGTGCGCGACTGCCGTCCCGGGCCCAAGGGCGAGCCACCCGAGGTTCGTACCCGCTCGCCCATGGTCAGGAAGGCCCGCGAAGGCGTGATGGAGTTCCTGCTCATCAATCACCCCCTGGATTGCCCGATCTGCGACCAGGGCGGCGAATGCGACCTGCAGGACCAGGCCATGGCCTATGGCGTCGACACCTCGCGCTTCCAGGAGAACAAGCGCGCGGTCGAGGACAAATATCTGGGCGTCCTCGTCAAGACGTCGATGAACCGCTGCATCCAGTGCACCCGCTGCGTGCGGTTCGCCACCGAGGTCGCCGGCGTGCCCGAGCTCGGCGCCACCGGGCGCGGCGAGGACATGGAGATCACCACCTATCTGTCCCAGGCGATGACGTCGGAGCTGCAGGGCAATGTGGTCGATCTCTGCCCGGTAGGCGCGCTCACCGCCAAGCCCTACGCCTTCGTCGCCCGGCCCTGGGAACTGGTCAAGACCGAGTCGGTCGACGTCCAGGACGCCGTCGGCTCGGCCATCCGTGTCGACACCCGCGGTCGCGAGGTGATGCGAATCCTGCCGCGCGTCAACGAGGACGTGAACGAGGAATGGATCTCCGACAAGACCCGGCACGTCGTCGACGGGCTTCGGGTGCAGCGGCTCGACCAGCCCTATGTGCGGGTCGGCGGACGCCTGCAGCCGGCCTCATGGACGCAGGCGTTCCGGGCGATTGCCGCCCGGATGAAGACGACGCGGCGCGGCGGCATCGGCGCGATCGCCGGCGATCTCTGCGCGGTCGAGGAGATGTTCGCCCTCAAGCAGCTGATCGGGCGGCTCGGCTCGCCCCACCTCGACTGCCGCCAGGACGGCACCGCGCTCGATCCCAAATGGGGCCGCGCCAGCTACCTCTTCAACGCGACCATCGCCGGGATCGACGAGGCCGACGGCCTCATGATCATCGGGTCCAATCCGCGCAGGGAAGCCCCGGTGCTCAACGCCCGCATTCGCAAGCGCTGGCGCGCCGGCGGCTTCAAGATCGGGGTCATCGGCGAGCATGCCGATCTCACCTACGACTACGCCTATCTCGGCGCCGGCACCGATACGCTGGCCGCGTTCCTCGATCACAAGCCGGCCGCGCTGAGGCGGCAGATCTGGCTGGTCGGGCAGGGTGCGCTGGCGCGGCCCGACGGCGCCGCCGTGCTCTCGGCGGCGGCCAAGGCCGCGGTCGCGGTCGGTGCGCTGGCCGACGGCTGGAACGGCTTTTGCGTCCTTCACACCGCGGCCGCGCGGGTCGGCGGCCTCGACATCGGCTTCGTTCCCGGCGAGGACGGCCTCACGGCGGAGGCGATGGCGCAGGGCGGCGTCGATCTCCTGTTCCTGCTCGACGCCGACGAGATCGAGGTCGAGCCCGGCCCCTTCGTGATCTATATCGGCACCCATGGCGACCGCGGCGCCCAGCGCGCCGACGTCGTCCTGCCCGGCGCGACCTATACCGAGAAGTCCGGCATCCTCGTCAACACCGAAGGCCGCGTGCAGATGGCGGGGCGCGCCGCGTTCCCGCCCGGAGACGCGCGCGAGGACTGGTCGATCCTGCGCGCGCTGTCCGACGTCCTCGGCGTCAAGCTGCCCTACGATTCATTGGCGCAGCTGCGGGCTACCTTATTCAAGGCGCATCCGCACCTCGCCGTGACCGATACCGTCACGCCCGGCAGCGCCGACGACGTTCGCGCTCTCGCCGCCATGGGCGGCAGCCTCGACAAGGCGGCGTTCCGCTCTCCGGTCGAGGATTTCTACCTCACCAATCCGATCGCGCGCGCCTCCGCGGTGATGGCCGAGTGCTCGGCGCTCGCCGAGCATGCGGCGGCGGCCGAGTAGGATACACAAGCATGATGGAGCTTTGGACCGATTATCTCTGGCCGCTGGTCGTCATGCTCGCCGAGAGCGTGCTGATGCTCGTGGTGCTCTTGATCGCGATCGCCTATGTGCTCCTGGCCGACCGCAAGATCTGGGCGGCGGTGCAGATCAGGCGCGGCCCCAATGTGGTGGGTCCGTGGGGGCTGCTGCAGAGCTTCGCCGATCTCCTGAAATTCATGCTCAAGGAGCCGACCATTCCGGCCGGCGCCAACAAGGGCGTGTTCCTGTTGGCGCCTCTGGTCACCTGCGTGCTGGCGCTTGCGGCCTGGGCGGTGATCCCGGTCAGCGCCGGTTGGATGATCTCGAACATCAATGTGGGCATCCTCTACATCTTCGCGATCTCCTCGCTCGGGGTGTACGGCATCATCATGGGGGGCTGGGCCTCGAACTCGAAATATCCGTTCCTGTCGGCGCTGCGCTCGGCGGCGCAGATGGTGTCCTACGAGGTCTCGATCGGCTTCGTGATGATCACCGTGCTGTTGTGCGTGGGCTCGCTCAACCTGACCGCGATCGTCGCCGCCCAGGAGAATCGGGGTCTGGCGAACCTGCTCGGGGTGCCCTGGTTCACCATGCTGAACTGGTTCTGGCTGCCGCTGTTTCCCATGTACATCGTGTTCTTCATCTCGGCGCTCGCCGAGACCAACCGGCCGCCGTTCGACCTGGTGGAGGCGGAATCCGAGCTGGTCGCGGGGTTCATGGTCGAGTACGGCTCGACGCCCTACATGATGTTCATGCTCGGCGAATACGTGGCGGTCGCCACCATGTGCGCCATGACCACGATCCTGTTCCTGGGCGGCTGGCTGCCACCCTTCGCGGTGGAGCCCTTTACCCTGGTGCCCGGCATCGTCTGGTTCGTGCTCAAGGCCGGGTTCGTGTTCTTCATGTTCGCCTTGGTGAAAGCCTTCGTTCCGCGCTATCGGTACGACCAGTTGATGCGGCTCGGCTGGAAGGTGTTCCTGCCGCTGTCGCTCGCCATGGTCGCGATCGTCGCCGCGTTCCTGCAGTTCGCCGGGCTGGCGCCACAATGAGGATCATCCAATGAGGCTCGATCAGGCGGCCAAGTCACTGTTCCTGGCGGAGTTCGTCGGCGCCATCGTGCTGTCGATGCGCTACTTCTTCAAGCCGAAGGCGACGTTGAACTATCCGTTCGAAAAGGGCCCGATCTCGCCGCGCTTTCGCGGCGAGCATGCGCTGCGCCGCTATCCCAATGGCGAGGAGCGCTGCATCGCCTGCAAGCTGTGCGAAGCGATCTGCCCGGCCCAGGCGATCACCATCGAGGCCGGTCCGCGCCGCAACGACGGCACCCGGCGCACAACCCGCTACGACATCGACATGGTGAAGTGCATCTATTGCGGGCTGTGCCAGGAAGCCTGCCCGGTCGACGCCATCGTCGAAGGACCAAACTTCGAGTTCGCCACCGAGACCCGCGAGGAGCTCTACTACGACAAGGAGCGCCTGCTCGCGAACGGCGACCGCTGGGAACGCGAGATCGCGAAGAACATCGCGCTCGACGCGCCCTACCGGTGATTTGAGCCATGTATATTGCTGCTCTGTTCTTCTACGTGTTCGCGGGCATCTGTGTCGCCTCGGCGGTGATGGTCATCGCGTCGAAGAATCCGGTGCATTCGGTGCTGTTCCTGATCCTCGCCTTCGTCAATGCGGCCGGCCTGTTCGTGCTCATGGGCGCCGAGTTTCTGGCGATGATCCTGATCGTGGTCTATGTCGGCGCGGTGGCGGTGCTGTTCCTGTTCGTCGTCATGATGCTGGACGTCGACTTCGCCGAGCTGCGACAGGGCTTCCTCAATTATCTTCCGGTCGGCGGTCTCATCGCCTTCATATTCCTGACCGAGCTGTTGCTGGTGCTGGGCGCCTGGGTGGTCGGCCCGGGAGTCGCCAAGACCATCACCGCCCCGATCCCGAACATAGATACGCTGTCGAACACGGCCGCGCTGGGGCATGTGCTGTATACCCGCTATGTCTACTATTTCCAGGCGGCCGGCCTGGTGCTGCTCGTGGCCATGATCGGTGCCATCGTCCTGACCTTGCGCCACAAGCCCAATGTCAAGCGCCAGAACGTCGCCGACCAGGTCGCCCGCACCAGGGCGACCGCGATCGAAATCCGCCGGGTGCGTCCGGGGCAGGGGATCTAGGGAGCGGCAATGATCATCGGGCTGGGCCACTACCTCGTCGTCGCCGCGATCCTGTTCACGCTCGGAATCTTCGGCATCTTCATCAACCGCAAGAACGTCATCGTCATCCTGATGTCGATCGAGCTGATCCTGCTGGCGGTGAACCTGAACCTGGTGGCGTTCTCGACCCATCTCGGCGATCTCGTCGGCCAGGTCTATGCGCTGTTCGTGCTGACGGTGGCGGCGGCGGAGGCCGCAATCGGGCTCGCCATCCTGGTCGCGTTCTATCGCAATCGCGGCTCCATCGCCGTCGAAGACATCAATCTGATGAAGGGCTGAACCGAGCGATGTATCAAGCCATCGTCTTTCTTCCTCTGCTGGGCGCGGTCCTGGCCGGGATCATCGCGCTGGTCGGCGCCCATGCGCGCTTTCCCGGCGGCCCGCCGCCGGCCCCGGCCGAAGGCCATGGCGACGGCCATGCGATCGCACATGCAGGCGCAGCGGCCATTCCTGCCGCCGGCGGCACCGTCCACCACGCCCACAGCGAGCCGCACGAGCCGGAGCCGGCGGCAGTAGGCTCGCGCACGGTGGAACTGATCACCACCACGCTCCTGTTCATCGCCATGGTGCTGTCGTGGATCGCGCTGTGGCGGGTCGGCTTCGGGCATCAGGATTCCCGCGATGCCGTGTCGCCGTTCATCGTGTCCGGCGACCTCAGGGTGGAGTGGGCGATCCGCGTCGATGCCCTGACTGCGGTGATGCTGGTGGTGGTGACGACGGTGTCGGCCTTCGTTCATCTCTACTCGATCGGATACATGGAGGAGGATCCGTACCGGCCGCGGTTCTTCGGCTACCTTTCCATGTTCACCTTCGCGATGCTGATGCTGGTGACCGCCGACAATCTCGTGCAGATGTTCTTCGGCTGGGAGGGCGTCGGGCTCGCCAGCTATCTGCTGATCGGCTTCTGGTACCACAAGCCGGAGGCGAATGCGGCCGCGATCAAGGCCTTCATCGTCAATCGCATCGGCGATTTCGGCTTCGCGCTCGGCATCTTCGCCGTGTTCTACATGACCGGCGCGGTCGACTTCGACACCATCTTCGCCCAGGCGCCGGCACTGACCGGCAAGACCATCCATCTATTGTACTGGAACATCGATGCGCTCACCCTGATCTGCCTGTTGCTGTTCATGGGCGCGATGGGCAAGTCGGCGCAGTTCCTGCTCCACACCTGGCTTCCGGACGCGATGGAAGGCCCGACCCCGGTGTCGGCGCTGATCCACGCCGCCACCATGGTCACCGCCGGGGTGTTCATGGTGGCGCGGCTGTCGCCGCTGTTCGAGCTGTCCGACGACGCCAGGGTGTTCGTGACCATCATCGGCGCCACCACCGCGATGTTCGCCGCCACCGTCGCCCTGGTGCAGAACGACATCAAGCGGATCGTCGCCTATTCGACCTGCTCGCAGCTCGGCTACATGTTCGTCGCCATGGGCGTCGGCGCCTATTCGGTCGGCATGTACCACCTCTTCACCCACGCCTTCTTCAAGGCGCTGCTGTTCCTCGGCTCCGGCTCGGTGATCACGGCAATGCACCACGAGCAGGACATCCGTATGATGGGCGGCCTGCGCACCAGGATTCCCTTCACCTATACGATGATGGTGGTCGGCACCCTGGCACTGACCGGTTTCCCGCTCACCGCCGGATATTTTTCCAAGGACGCAATCATCGAGGCGGCGCATGCGAGCAAGAATTCCGCGGCGCTCTACGCCTACATGATGACGCTGGCGGCGGCGGGCCTGACCGCCTTCTATTCCTGGCGGCTGGTGTTCAAGACCTTCCACGGCCGTCCGCACGACGCGCAGCATTTCGAGGCCGCCCATGAGAGCCCGCGCTCCATGCTGATTCCGCTGTTCGTGCTGGCGCTCGGATCGATCCTGGCAGGACTGCCGTTCTACCAGGTGTTCGTCGGGGCGGACGTGGTGGACTTCTTCCGGGAGTCGCTGAAGCTGAACCCCGAGATTCTCGAGGAAATGCACCACACCGATGCCGTGATCGCAGCGCTGCCGACCGTGATAATGGCGGTCGGCTTCGCGGTGGCGTGGCTGTTCTACATCCGGCGTCCGGATCTGCCGGCCGAACTCGCGCGCCAGCACGAGGTGCTCTACAAGTTCCTCCTCAACAAGTGGTATTTCGACGAGATCTACGACCGTCTCGTGGTGCGTCCGACGCTGTGGCTCGGGCGCCTGTTGTGGAAGGGCGGCGACGGCTGGCTGATCGACGGCTTCGGCCCCGACGGCGTTTCGGCGTGGGTGATCGACGTCACCCGCAACGTCGTGCGGCTGCAGACCGGCTACATGTATCACTACGCCTTCGCCATGCTGATCGGCGTCGCCGCCTTCATCACCTGGTTCATGTTCGCGGCGGGAGGCCACTGATGGCAAGCTGGCCGATCCTGTCCGTCACCACCTTCCTGCCGCTGCTCGGCGCGCTCATCATCATGCTCATGCGCGCCGAGGACCCCTCGGTGAACCGCAATGCCCGCTGGGTGGCGATGTGGACGACGCTGATCACCTTCGGCGTATCGCTGATGCTGGTTTGGCGCTTCGATCCGAGTTCGGCGGAATTCCAGTTCGTCGAGCGGAAGTCCTGGCTCGCCGGCGCCATCAGCTACCACATGGGCGTCGACGGCATCTCGCTGCCGTTCGTGATCCTCACCACGGCGCTCATGCCGATCTGCATCATCGCGAGCTGGCTGCCGATCCAGCGCCGGGTGAAGGAATACATGGTCGCCTTCCTGGTGCTGGAAACGCTGATGGTCGGCACCTTCTGCGCCCTCGACCTCGTCCTGTTCTACCTGTTCTTCGAAGGCGGCCTGATCCCGATGTTCCTCATCATCGGGATCTGGGGCGGGCCGCGCCGGGTCTATGCGAGCTTCAAGTTCTTCCTCTACACGTTCCTCGGCTCGGTGCTGATGCTGCTCGCCATCATGGCGATGTATTGGGACGCCGGCACCACCGACATTCCCGCGCTGCTCCGCCACGGCTTTCCGCCGTCGCTGCAGACCTGGGCCTGGCTCGCCTTCTTCGCCTCCTTCGCGGTGAAGATGCCGATGTGGCCGGTTCACACCTGGCTGCCCGACGCTCACGTGGAGGCCCCCACCGCGGGCTCGGTGATCCTCGCCGCCATCCTCCTCAAGATGGGCGGCTACGGCTTCCTGCGGTTCTCGCTGCCAATGTTTCCGTCCGCCTCGGTGGAATTCGCGCCGCTGATTTTCACCCTGTCGGTGGTCGCCATCGTCTACACCTCGCTGGTGGCGCTGGTGCAGGAGGACATGAAGAAGCTCATCGCCTATTCGTCGGTGGGGCACATGGGCTTCGTCACCATGGGCATCTTCGCCGCCACCACCCAAGGCGTCGCCGGCGGCATCTTCCAGATGATCTCCCACGGCATCGTGTCGGGCGCACTGTTCCTGTGCGTCGGCGTCGTCTATGACCGCATGCACACCCGCGAGATCGCCGCCTATGGCGGCCTGGTGAACCGGATGCCGTTCTATGCGGCCGCGTTCATGGTGTTCACGCTCGCCAATGTCGGGCTGCCCGGCACTTCCGGGTTCATCGGCGAGTTTCTCACCCTGATCGGCACCTTCCGCGTCAACACCTCGGTCACGTTCTTCGCGACGCTGGGAATGATCCTGTCGGCCGCCTATGCCTTGTGGCTTTATCGCAAGGTGATCTTCGGCACCCTCAAGCCGTCGCTCGCCGTCATCACCGATCTCGACGGGCGCGAAATCCTGACCCTCACCCCGCTCGTCGCGCTCACCATTCTGATCGGCATCTATCCGAAGCCGGTCATCGATTTTTCGGCGGCCTCGGTGACGGCGCTGCTGGAGAATTTTCATCAGGCGCTCGGTGCGGCGAAGGCGGCCGCGCTCGTCCAATAAGGCGTTTCCGCGATGACCGAAGGCCTCGATTTCGCCGCCGTCTATCCCGTGCTGCCGGAGCTCGTGCTCGCCGTCGGCGCCATGGCGCTGCTGATGATGGGCGCCTGGCGCGGCGATCAGTCGACACCGGCCCTGAGCGGGTTTGCCGTGATGCTGCTCATCCTCGCCGGCGTGGTGATCCTGCTGATGCCCGGCGACAAGACCGTCGCCTTCGGCGGCAGTTTCGTGGTCGACCGCTTTTCCCGGTTTCTCAAGCTTCTGGTGCTGGTGGGCTCGATCGGCGCCATCCTGCTGTCGGTCGAGTTCCTGCGCGGAATCCAGCGCCGCAGGTTCGAGTATCCGATCCTGATACTGCTCTCGACCACCGGCATGCTGCTGCTGATCTCGGCGGCCGACCTGATCGCGCTCTATCTCGGCTTCGAGCTGATGAGCCTCGCCCTCTACGTGATGGCGGCGATCGACCGCGACGATGCGCGCTCGACCGAGGCGGGCCTCAAATATTTCGTCCTCGGCGCGCTGTCGTCGGGCATGCTGCTCTACGGCGCCTCCCTGATCTACGGATTCACCGGCACGGTGAGCTTCGCCGGGATCGCCCAGGCCGCCGGCGACGGCGGGCTCGGGCTCACCTTCGGGCTCGTGTTCCTGTTCGCGGGCCTGTGCTTCAAGGTCTCGGCGGTGCCGTTCCACATGTGGACGCCCGACGTCTACCAGGGTGCGCCGACCCCGGTGACGGCGTTCTTTGCCGCCGCGCCGAAGGTGGCGGCGATCGCCATCTTCATGCGGGTGTCGGTCGGCGCCTTCCCCGCCATCGCGTCGCAGTGGCAACAGATCATCGTCTTCGTGTCGATCGCCTCGATGGCGCTCGGCTCCTTCGCCGCCATCGGGCAACGCAACATCAAGCGGCTGATGGCCTATTCCTCGATCGGTCACATGGGTTTCGCGCTGGTCGGGCT
>DASYNT010000167.1:0-26045 GCA_036008405.1 Xanthobacteraceae bacterium | reverse complement strand
AGATCGAGCGCGACAAAAGTCTTGGCCGTACCCCACTGCCCCGCGATCAGGCCGACCCCGATCTGCGGTAACAGGTGTTTGACAAGCCATAGCCGTTTAGCGCTTGGATCTTTCTCTCCATGCCATCTTAATGGAAATGGCACCGGGGCCGGTGTCGTCTCCGCATTCAAATCCTGCCCGACAGGAACCGTCGCGTTGATTATTTCAAACGGACCACTTTTTCCTTCGATCTGGTTCGCATCGTCGTCGCGACCAAGCACAATAGGCGATCTAATTTTCCCCCACCATGGGCAGCGCTCACAAACCTGAGCATTGATCTCATGGAACTTCTCGCACGTTGTGGGCCCAAATTGTCGAACGCGGTCCAACCGCTCCTGTGTTTCCTGCTGGGTGTAGCGCGGGTCTCCACTTGACCACTCGTGCCCGAGGCTGTCGCCGTCTTCCGCAAAAGCCAGCACACCAAGGCCGGAATACCAAAGTGGCTCGGCAAGATTCCCCTTTTCATCCCGCAGTGCTCGAATTTGCCCGCAGCGATCGGCAATCAGCGCGCCGGATGACGCCTTAAAGGACGACAAGTTACGAGCAAGCCTTTCGGTGAATTCCTCGCTCTTCGGGTAAGTAAGATACGGCGGCACTCGGCAGCCCGTCCGTAGGCCATCAAAGAGTTTCGGGCCGTTATCGGTGGTGACGAGCAAAAGAATTTTGAACTGCTCTACCGAATAAGGCCCAACCAATTCGAGGCACTCTACCTGGCGGACATCAGCCTTTCGGTGATGCGTGCCGGGCGTGCGCAGCACGCTTGTTATGTCTGCTGTGCGGGTGGGATCGGCATGGAGACCATACTCCACACACAGGGCCTTCAACCCGCGTGCGTAGCGTTCCCAGTTCCCGGGGTCGAGAACATGCTGCAGCGGCCAGTACACATGGAGTCCAAGGCCGCTACGCACGCAAAGGGGCACTGGCAGTCCCGTTGCCTTGCAGAATTTCGCCACGGCCTGCTCGGCGCTGAGGCAATCAGGATAACGCTTGCCTGGACCGGCATCCACGTCCAGCCAGAGCGACTTCCCGCCAAAGACATTTTGCTTCTTGCGTCCAAACCGGCGTTTTGACGGCGGCGTGCCACGCGCGTTGCATCTAGCCTCCTTGAAGCTCGCACAACCGTGATAGGCGGCGTGGCCGGCCCCATCCGCTTCTTTGATGACTGTCCATAACTCTTCGATCGTCGAAGCGAAGCGGTTATATTTCCGCCCGTCCGACGTTTTGATCCATGCCACGTAATGACCCCGATCGGGCAAGATCAGCCGAAGGAATTGGTGGGCCAGGTCGTCGACGGCTCGGCGGTTGTTCGCGGTAACCGCGTGATGGGATTGAAATTGTTGGGACGATGCGGTAAGTTCTTGATTGTTAATGCCTACCGATTCAGCCCCTGCCGCTTCGCCCGCGGCGGGGGTTTCGGTTTTCATGCGGCGTTCTCTTTGCGGAGCGGTTCCTGTCGGCAGGCTTTGAGGTGGTTGTCCGCGTCATCGATATGATATCGAACGATCTTGCCCGATTTGCTCCACGCGGGACCTTTGCGAGCTGAACGCCAAGCTTGTAGGCAATCCTCGGAGACGCCGAGATATGCGGCCATTTCTTTCGGGCGGAGCCATGGGGAACTGCGGAAGGCGAGAGTCATTAAGGCTGTTCTCCTGTAACTTCAGGTGAAAACAGCCTATTGGCTACTGACGTGACCGTCAGGGTACAATTCGGAGCTTCAGGCGTCCGATTTGTCCCCCTCCCCTGCCCGAATTGCTCGGCTTTTCCTTCGGCGGCGAACTCGAATTGTTTCGGCCTGGACTTCGTTGCCCTCAGCGTGAAAGAAGACAACATTCGTCAGCGCCGCAATCAGTTCGTCTTGTCGCTCACGAGTCAGCCCGCCGATATGCTCCAAAGTGCCTACGATTGCGTTCCCATACGCGATCTCCCGACGGTCCCCCGGCCCTCGGAGATTCGGCGCGGGAATCTGTTCGAGGGAGGACCACACCGCGAACCATCTGTCGTAAAGTTGTTTGGAGAATTCACGCAGCTTCGGTAACAGATCTTCGACCGGCTGAGGCCATAATTCATCAGCTTGTACTCGATGCCTCTCAAGCGCATCCGCAAAATGTTTTGCCCAAAAGAAGAGCTCATAGCTCGCTTGGCCCAAACCTACTCGTTTTTCCGGAGGCTGGACCAAGTCCGCCAGAATACATGGCATGGCATAAAAGTAAGCTGATCGTGTCAAAATGCTTATCTGCGCATCCGGCCACCCAGCAACCGTTTCCCAAATCTCTTCCATCCGATCATCAGATGCGAGCGCATCGATGATGCGGAAGTGTTCGACATCACCAACTTGCGTTGCTATTTCCGATAGCATCCGCTTCGCAGCGTCCGGCGCGTTCCGGCAAAATTTCATGCGCGCGCCAGCTGTAAATCAACCACATTGCCGACTTTCGGAACCAGCAGGTCAGCGAGATAGCCTGTCCACAACTGCAAGGCCCGGCGTTTCTCGGCAAGGCCGTCGTGGAGGTCATAGTGACGGCCAAGGACATCGTTGTCGGTATGGCCGAGCACAAGCTTCACGTCCTCACGCGAGATGCCAATGGCGCGCATATGCGTCGCCGCGGTCCGGCGCAGATCGTGCGGAACAATCCTCTCCATACCGGGGAGAGGCGCCGTCCACTCCACCGCCCTGCTGGTTCGTTGTCGCGGCAGGAACAGATCGCGGCACGCGTGATCCACGCTGCGGGGCTCGTAGGGCTGCCCCGTGCGGGCAGAAACGAAATAGTAGCCGGTCTCTTCGTCGACACCAGTCGCGTCAAGAATTTGCGCGGCCATTGGCGGCAGCGGCAAATAGAAGTCCTTGGCATTTTTGATTCGGGACGCCGGTATGCGCCAGACGTGTTCACGATCAATCTCACGGGCATTGATGAACAATGCCTCTGACCGACGCCGGCCGGTCAACAGCATGAAGCGAAGCAACGACTTGATGTTCGGCTCGCAGGTCGCCGCGTCGAGCGCGCCCCAGAAGGTCGGAATTTCCTCAGTTGACAAGTGGCGCTTGCGAGGTGTCTCGGGAGCGCGTTCGATCTTCACGACCGGCGAGATTGCCAGCAATCCGCGCGCAAGAGCAAAATTGAACAACCGGCGCACGAGGGCGTGCGTCCGATTCGCCATCACCGGAGCACCACGGTCACCGATCTTGTCGAGCACCCGCACGACGTCGCGACGCGTGACGCCGCTGATCGGCAGGTCGCCAATTGCCGGCAGCACGTCCTTTTCGAGTGCCCGTCTGTCGGCTTTACCGCCATCGCGCTTCCTGCCGGCCCAGCGCGCCAGATACTCACGCGCCAGATCGTTGACCGTTTTCGGGTCGGGATTCTCCTTCTGCTCTGCCTCACGTCGCGCCGCCTCGATCTCGCCAGTCTTGGCAACTTGAAGCGCGGCAAAAGGATCTTCACCGCGCAGCACCGCAGCCCGGTGCTCCGCAGCCTTGCGGCGAGCGCCGTCAACGGTATCGATTTCGGTCAATGGCGGATCGCGGAATTCGCCGATATTGATCCGCCGAAGCGTGCCGCCGCGCCCGCCATGCCGATATTGGAAGATGAAGGTGCGCCGGCCGCTCGGCAGCACTTTGACCGCAAATCCAGGCAGTTCGTCGTCGAAAGCTACCCGTGCCTTTGCGCCCGGCTTCATCCTTGCCACGGTCGCTTTGGTGAGCTTCTGAGTCATAGCTTGCCCCGTGCATACCAATTGTGCATACCAGCCCTCGGAACGGTATGCGCTCAGTATGCACGCGACATAGACCGATATCAAGCGAGATCGGGTGTCGTCGGGGAAATGGCTGCGGGACAGAGGTTAATCGGCCTTCTTTTTAAGGCGATTTACCGTCATTTAGCTTATAGTAGACCGCCGCTGACTTGACTTTTAATCAAGTGGTCCTGGGTTCGAGTCCCAGCGGGCTCACCAAATAAGCTAATGAAATCGCTTGTGATTTCTACTCGATTTGCGGCGCTGATTTGTCCGCGCGGATGAAAGTAAAAACCCAGGAACAACACGGGCGAAAATCATCGCCGCCTGCGCTGAGGTGGTCCAAGTCCTTCCGTAAAAATGGCGTGTGGCGTACGCCTCGACCGCAAGGTGGGGAGAAAAAACCGCTCGATCAGGCGATTTGAAGCGATCATTCGCGGACGAGTGCTGTGGCCTCATTGGGCCTCATACCAGCGCGAGCACGCGCGTCAGGCCCCCGGTGGCGTCCTTGACCTTGGGAGCGCCGACCACGAGGGTGGCGCCGCTCGCTGGGACCTTGCCGAGATTGGCCACGTTTTCTAGTCCCCACCGGCCCGACGACAGCCACAGCTTGTGGGTCTTGAAGTCCTTGGAGGGCCCGTTGTCGAGGGACAGGGTGTCGACCGCGATGCCCGCCACCTTGCGTTCCTTGATCATCCACTCCGCCGCATCGGGATCGAAGCCCGGAAAATGGAAGGTGCCGCCGATATCGCGGCCGCTGAATTTCGCCTCGTCGGTGACCAGCAACTCGCCCCAGCCGGAGTGGAGCGCGACGCAGCAGCCGTCCGGCAGCCGTCCGTTCTTGCTTTCCCAGGCGGCGAGATCGTCGCGCGACAACAGGTAGTCGGCCTCCTGTGCGGCCTGGTAGGCGATGTCGACGACCGCGAGCGGCACCACGAGCTGTTCGATCGCGAGCCGGTCGGCGGTGAGGCCGTGCTCGGAAAAATGGATGGGTGCGTCGAGGTGGGTGCCCACATGCTCGCTGAGGTGCCACCAGGAAAGGTTGTAGCCGTCCTTCTTCAAGACGAATTCGCGCTGCATCTCGATGCCCGGCTTGCCGTTGAAGGTCGGAAATTCCGGCGACATGGTGTGGGTGAGATCAACCACCGTCGTGAAGGTCTTCGGCCCCGCGACCGCCGGCGCCGCCGTCGCCGCCCACGCCGTCGCCGCCAGTCCGGTCGCGGCGGCTCCCCTGAAAAAGCCGCGCCGCGTCAGCGCCTCGCGGACCGCGCGCTCACATCCGGCTACGCACATTTCCATCCCCTTTGTCGCCGCAGCCCGGCCGGGCGCGGCGGTTGCCCGGATTGTCGCGCCGGCGACCGGGTTCTGGCAACCCATGCCACGGGATGGCCGGGGATGGCGACGAACCGGTTGCATCGCGGCCGCCAATGCGGCCATACCACGCCCATGCTGGTGATCGACGATGTATCCCTGCGCGTGGCCGGCCGGCTCCTGATCGAGCGGGCGTCGGCGCAGATCCCGTCCGGCGCACGCGTCGGCCTCGTCGGCCGCAACGGCACCGGCAAGAGCACCCTGTTTCGCGCCATCGTCGGCGATCTCGCCCTCGAGCAGGGCCGCTTCGCCTGGCCGTCCCGGGCGACCATCGGCCGGCTGCCGCAGGAAGCGCCCGACGGCCCCGAAAGCCTGATCGAGATCGTGCTCGCCGGCCACCGCGAGCGCAGCGTGCTGCTTGCCGAGGCGGAAACCGCGACCGACCCCCACCGCATCGCCGAAATCCAGTCGCGGCTGGCCGATATCGGCGCCCATGCCGCGCCGGCGCGCGCCGCCGAGATTCTCGCCGGGCTCGGCTTTTCCAATGCCGACCAGCAGCGCGCTTGCGCGGAATTCTCCGGCGGCTGGCGCATGCGCGTCGCGCTCGCGGCCGCGCTGTTCGCCGAGCCCGACATCTTGCTGCTCGACGAGCCCACCAACTATCTCGACCTCGAAGGTACCTTGTGGCTGGAAGACCACATCGCGCGCTATCCGCGCACCGTGATCGTGATCAGCCATGACCGCGATCTCCTGGATTCGGCGGTCGATTCGATCCTGCATCTCGACCGCGGCAAGCTCACCTTCTATCGCGGCAACTACACCTCCTTCGAGCGTCAGCGCAACGAGCGGCTCGCGCTCGACCTCGGTCTCGCCAAGAAGCAGGACGCCGAGCGCAAGCGGCTCACCGCCTTCGTCGAGCGGTTCCGCGCCAAGGCCACCAAGGCCCGCCAGGCGCAGTCCCGGCTCAAGCTGCTCGCCAAGCTGCAGCCGATCGACGTGCGCATCGAGGACAATGTGCGCGAGATCACGATCCCCTCCCCCGACAAGCCGCTGTCGCCGCCGATCATCGCCCTCGACGACACCGATGTCGGCTACGAGCCGGGGCGGCCGGTGCTGCGGCATCTCTCGCTGCGGGTCGACGCCGACGACCGCATCGCGTTGCTCGGCGCCAACGGCAACGGCAAATCGACCCTGACCAAGCTGTTGACCGGGCGGCTGGCGCCGTTCTCGGGAACGGTGACGCGGGCCGACAAGCTCAGGATCGCGTATTTCGCCCAGCACCAGCTCGACGAGCTCAATCCTGCAGCCAGCGCCTATGATCACGTCCGCAAGCTGATGCCCGACGCGCCGGAGGCGAAAGTGCGCGCCCGCGCCGGCGCGATCGGCTTTTCCGCGGCGATGGCGGACACCCCCGTCGCCCACCTGTCCGGCGGCGAGAAGGCGCGGCTGCTGCTCGGCCTCGCGACCTTCGAGGGGCCGCACCTCGTCGTGCTCGACGAGCCCACCAACCACCTCGACATCGACAGCCGCGCCGCGCTGATCGAGGCGATCAACGACTATTCCGGTGCCGTGATCATGGTGTCCCACGATCGCTATCTGCTGGAGGCCTGCGCCGACCGGCTGTGGCTCGTCGCCGACGGCGCGGTCAAGCCGTTCGACGGCGACCTCGACGACTACCGCCGCCTCGTGCTCGGCGCCGGCAGCGGCAACGGGGATGATCGCGCAGCCAGGGACGAGGGTCGGCAATCGCGCGCCGATCTGCGCCGCGCCGCCGCCGAAAAGCGCAGCGAACTTGCGCCACTCAAGCGGCGCATCGACGCTTTCGACAAGACCATCGCGCGCCTGTCCAGACGCATTGCCGAGATCGACGCCATGCTGGCCGATCCCAAGCTCTACGACCGCGAGCCCGCGCGCGTCGCCGCTCTCGGCAAGGAACGCGCCGACGCCGCGGGCGAGCTCGCGCGCGCGGAGGACGAGTGGCTGGCGCTCAGCGGCAAATACGAGGATGCGCTGGCGGAGTAATCAACCACGGGAGGACGGCATGAACGAGGAAGCCCTCAACAACAGCGTGCGCAAGTTCCTCAAGAAGCTCGGCGTCACTGCGCAGCGGGAAATCGAGACGGCGGTGCGCGCGGCGGCCGCGAGCGGGCGGCTCCAGGACAGCGACCGGCTGCCGGCGAAGGCGGTCATCACGGTCGGCGGGATCGATCTCGCGATCGAGATCGACGGAGATATCGAACTCGCGTGAAGCGGCGACGCCGCGTGCTGCCGTTAACGGATCATCCTCAGCGCGGTATCTCCAACGGATCATCCTCGACGCCCGAGCTGCCGATGGTGGTGTCTTTGGTCGCCGGGTCGGGACCGCGTCCCTCCGCAAAGGCTGCCTCTTCCGTGCGCGCTCCATGCATAAGCCCCGGGAGGGCATAGTTTCCTTCGATGCAGCGCGGCTCGTAATAGATTCTATTTTCCTGTTCGCTCTCCCTGGTGAACTCTCGCTTGACGGTCCACGGCCGTGTCCACACGGTCGGATCCTCGATCGTGAGCTCGTATTCAAGCTCGGCCGGGCCGGTCCGCGTCCAGCGTTCGACGAGGTGCAAGTGCTCCCGCGAGCCCCGAAAGTCAGTCTTCGGACTGAAGTTCGTCACGTCGATGACGAGGGAATTTCCCTCCCAGTGGCCACGCGAATCGCCGTACCACTGGCGAATGTTGGACGGCAAGTGCGGACCCCCGTCCATGACGATGTTCCGCTGAAACCCCTGGCCCTGACCCACGTCGTAGAACATCGAGATGCCACCCGGTGTCTGCACGATCCGTCGGAAGCTGATGCTTGCGAACTCGGGCAGCCCGCCGCCTAAGCAGCGAACCCCCAACCCGTGGTCCTCCGGACCGTCATGGCGATTCATGCCGGCGGTGTTGTAGCGCGGGGCACGCTCCGCGCGCCGCGGCGAGGCGATCGGATCGTATTTGCCACCGGCACAGGTCCGGTATCCGGTCTTGCAAGTCTCGGTCGATTGCAACAGGGCGAGGCGAAATTCCCGTTCGGCGGCGGCCAGCTTCTGAGCCTCTGCCGTCATCTGCGGAATCCGGCCGTTGGGCGGATCGACGACCATCGACGTGCGCGTGCCGGTGTGCTTGCGGGGTACGAACAGCTGGTTGTAGGAGCCGCCGACGTCGAGCTCGGTCCCGCGTTCCGCACGCCTGTCCTTGCCCGCCAGAGCCGCCCGCTGACGATCCAATTCCGCCCGCTGCGCCGCGGTAAAAAATTCCTGGTCCGCATATTTGGCGGGGCGCTGCAACGGCGTGTCCGTTTCCTCCGTCCAAATGCCCTGCAGGTCGGGTTCGCCCCAGGGCGTTTTCAACACCGATGCCGGCGCGGAAGCCGCGGGCGATTGAGCCTGCGTCGGCGTGACGGGCGCCGAAACGACGGCGCCCGCAACACCGGCGGCCACGGCGACCGTGATAATCGGGCCTGAGAAGCGGTCGAGCATGATCGTCTCCTTTTCCCCTTGTTCCCCCGTCGGCAGCTCACAATTGAACGTACACCAATTTCCCGCGCCTCCGAAAGGCAGGCGGGATGGCTGGTCGGGCCCTTCGCGTCGTTTTCCGCGGCGCAGTCATTCGACGCCGATCTGCGTCAAGGCGGCCGACCGACCGGCCGCCCCTCCGCAGAGCTTTGTCCCTGCTCGAGTATCCACCTTGCAGAGGCGGGACGCGTCGTGCTTGCCGTCCCGTTGAAGCTCCTACTTCCAAACCTCGCGCAACCACGGGACCGCCTGCCGTAATGCATCTGTGAAGCGGCGCGTTTCGTAATGCGTAATGTCGGTCAGCGGGATCAGCTTTGCGTTCACGCCGGCTTTCTCGAGCTCCGCAATTCTCGCCTCGGTCGGGTCGAAAGGTGCGACCTGGTCATCGCGAGAATGAATCGCCAGAACCGGAAGCCGCCACCCGGACGCGGATGCCGGCGGCCTGCCGGAGACCGGAATCGCCGCGCTGAAGCGGGCCGGGAATTTCTCCGCAAAATGCCAGGAGCCCGTACCGCCCATGCTGTAGCCGGTGACCGCGATCTTTTTCTCGTCGATCGCGTACTGGGCCAGGACAAAGTCGAGCAATACATTCACTGCCTTCTCGTTTTCGGGGCTGCTCCAATCGCCTCGCACCGAATCCGGCGCCACGATGATGGCGCCGAGTTTCGCGAGCGCGGGACCAATGAGGATCTTTACCACATCTCCGCCGGCACCGGCCGCGTCGGCGCCTCGGACCCCGTAGTGCAATGCAAGAACGAGAGGGACAGGCACGGAGGGAGAATAGTTGGCTGGAATGCTGATCGCGTAGCGGATCGCAGGCGCGTCTACAGGCGTCAGCATAAGATTATGCAGTCCCGGATTGAGCACGGGGGGACCGCCTATAACCTGCGCGGCCGCGCCGATCGGCAACGCGGCTAGAATTGCGTACGCCATGATGGCGCAAACGGGGTAAATCCGTCGCAAGTGGACGCGTTTGGAAATGCTATCAAGCGACATCATCGCTGCTCCTCAATGCGGGAAGGGCCGATGCCGAATGTACCACAAGAGACGCTGCGCAAAGTACCCGCCGACGGGCGAGCGAGATCGCGCACGCCGGCACCGGTCGCTCGCGCCCGCCATCGAACGACGAGGATGGGCTGGGGGCAGCCGCGACACCGGAGCGCGAATTGGCGCGCGCCCGCTCACTCCCGCTGCAGCGCCGCGCCGTAGAGCGCCAGCGCGTCCTCGCGCAAGGCGCGGCGCGACGCGTCGCGGCTGTAGAACATGTGCCCGCCGCCATATACCGCGAGTTTGAGGCGATCGGCCGACCCGTAGACCGGAAGCTGGTCGAGGATGAGCTCGCTCGCGAAATAGGGCGTCACCAGATCGTTGGCGCCGTGCGCCACCAGCACGCGCAGGTCGCGGTCGCTGGCCAGCGCATTGCGCAGATCGTCGACCACCTCCGGACCGACCCGGCCGCGGCCCCAGGTCCACTGCGAATTCACCTCGCGACTGAGCAGGTTGTAGGGCCGGTCGACCCGCCAGTGCAGCGGCCCCTCGTAAAGCGCGGTCATGGCGCCGGTGAGCGGCGGCCCCATGGCGTCGAGCACCGGATCGGAAAACCGCGTCGTCGGCGCCGAAGGCGTCGGATCGAAGGCGGTGACGGTGGGATCATAGGCGCTCGCGACGCGCCCGCGCTTGCGGTTGAATTCGCGCTGAAACGTGCTGCTGTCGATGCGCGCCGCCAGCCGGCGCACCTCGGCCGGTTCGAGCCCGGTATAGGCGGCGATCCGCGGCGTCATCCGCTCGATCGCCGCGCCATCCTTCTCGCCCTTCAGCAGATCGAGCAGATAGTCGCCGGACGCGTAGCCCTCGACCTCGCGCAGCCTGGCGCGGTCGAACGGTCCGCTGCCCTCGAGAACGGTCGCGGCCATGGACGGCAGGCGGGTCACCCACGTCATCGGATCGTGCCGGCGGTTGCCCAGGCTGGCGAAGTCGAGCACCGGCGAGATCATCACCAGGCCGCGAACGCCGACGCCCTGGCCGGTGAGCGCGCGGGCGACCTTGGGGACGCGAAAGCCGCCATAGCTCTCGCCCACCACGAACTTGACCGAGTTCTGGCGGCCGGCGCGCTCGATCCATTTGCGTATGGTCACCGCCAGCGCATTGGCATCGCCGTCCACCGACCAGAACTGCCGGCGCACATTGTCGCCGCCGGCGGTGATGCGGCTGTAGCCGGTGCCGACCGGATCGATGAAGACGAGATCCGTGAAGTCGAGCCAGGTCTCGGCATTGGGCACGAGCGCGGGAGTCGCCGAGAAGGTGATGTCGTCGAGCGGCAGCCGCCATGGACCGACCGCACCGATATCGAGATAGGCGGAGGCGGCGCCGGGGCCGCCGTTGAACAGGAAGGTCACGGGGCGGTTGTCGGCGGGAGAGCCCACCACATAGGACAGGTAGGCCACCTCGGCCTGCAGAGCGAGGCTCTCGGCATCGAGCAGCGGGATCGAGCCGGCGGTGGCCTTGAAGTGGAGCGTGCGGCCCGGCAGTTCGACAGTGTGGTCGGTCACGGCGTCGGCCGGAAGCCGCGCGGCATTGTCATTCTGCGCCCGCGGCCGGCCGCCCTGCTCGGCAGGCGGCCCGTTGGGGCGGGCGGCTTCGGTCGCCTGTTGCGGCCCGGGATGAGCGGGCTGCGCAAACGCGGACGGCAGGTGTGCGCCCGCCATCAAGACGGCACAGGCGATTGCGACGGCCGCAAGCAGGTGCTTGCCGTGCCGGCAGTCCATCAGATCATTCATAAGGGGTCCTCGACGTTACCGATGGGCGACGTGATGCCGAGTATGATCTCGTCCGAAAAATCCGCAACTTTTCCGGATCATGCTTCAGGCGCCCTGCTGCTTCTTGGCGGCCGGCTTCCGCGCGGCCGGCTGCGGCTCGTCGCCCTGCTCGATCACCTTCAGGCGTCCGCCGGAAAACCGATAGACGCCTGGCCGGTCGCCGGAACGGTAGGTCAGAATCGAGGTTCGCACCCCATTTTCGGCGCCAACCTGGGCCGATTGCGGCGGACCGAGCGAGCGCACCACTTGGCATTCGGACATCTCCAGTCCGACACTTCGCGCCCCCGCCAACGCCTCGGGCGATCCCTGAACCGGTCCCCCACCGGAACAGTTTCCCTGGCCATCGACGAGATCCGAAGGGCCGACGGGGTCTGTTACGCTCACCGGGCCGACAAAAGCGGCCGTGCTGCTGGGAAGGAACGTATTCCTGTTCGGAAAGCGAACCTCCGACGTATCGGGCACCAGTGAGCACCCGCTCGCGGCAGCCGTGACCGCGGCAATCGCAATGCCGCGCAGCAACGTCTTCAAGCCGCCCCCCGTCAGCCCCACCCGCCTGCTCCTTCGCCCTCGCGTCCGGTCAGCATGAACCTGCAACGCATGAGATGCAGCCCGACATTGCGTCAGCATGATGACGAATGCTCAAGATTTCGACACAAGCCGTTGCCGCGACTCGGTTTATTTGGGTTTTGCCACGTCCCGGCGCTGCCAGCGGCCGGTTTCGTCGGTCTGCCAATAGGTGACCTCGAAGCCCCGTGCGGCGGCGGCTTTCCATTGCTCCCGTGCCGCGGCGACCGCTTCGTCGTCGTCACCGTCGAACAGCAACACCACGCGCTGGTAACTGTCGGCATCCGCGGGCACCGGCGCGCGATCGATCAGGAAACGGACGGTGGCGCCGTTGGGATTGTGATCGTGGACGGTGAGAAGCACCGGCTGCTCGGCCGCGGTGGCCTCGCGGAACGTGCCGTGCGGCAGGAAGCTTTCCTCCGCATGGGTCCAGAGATGGGCATCGAGCGCGTCGAGGCGCTCCTCCATGGAGGTCTGCAGGACGACCCGCCATCCCCTCGCCACCGAACGCTCCAGCAGCACCGGCAACACCCGTTCCAGGGGCTGCGACTGGAGATGGTAGAACAGGACTTCGGTCATCGCCCTTCCATGCCGCCTCAGCTTTCGTAATTATCCCTGACGAATTGATCGAGCAGCCTTACGCCCCAGCCTGAGGTCCAGCCCTTGCTGATGTCGGACTGCGGCGAGCCGAGCGCGGTGCCGGCAATGTCGAGATGCGCCCACGGGGTCTTGCCGACGAAGCGGGCGAGAAGTTGCGCGGCGGTGATGGCGCCGCCGTGACGGCCGCCGGTATTCTTCATGTCGGCGAACTTCGAGTCGATCATCTTGTCGTATTCGGGCGTAAGCGGCATCCGCCACACCCTTTCGCCGGTCGCCTCGCCGGCGGCCGCCAGGCGCTCCGCCAGCTTGTCGTCATTGGCAAACAGCCCGGCAAATTCCTGGCCCAGTGCCACCATGATCGCGCCGGTCAGGGTCGCGAGATCGATCATGAATTGAGGCTTGTACTTGGTGCCGACGTAATGCAGCACGTCGGCGAGGACGAGACGCCCCTCCGCATCGGTATTGATGATCTCGATGGTCTGGCCGGACATGGTCTTGACGATGTCGCCCGGGCGCTGGGCGTTGCCGTCCGGCATGTTCTCGACAATGCCGATGGCGCCGATGACGTTGGCCTTGGCCTTGCGCGAGGCCAGCGCATGCATCAGGCCGACCACGGCGGCTGCGCCGGCCATGTCGCCCTTCATGTCTTCCATGCCGCCGGCCTGTTTGATCGAGATGCCGCCGGTGTCGAAGCAGACGCCCTTGCCGATGAACGAAATCGGCGCCGCCCCGCGCTTGCCGCCGTTCCAGCGCATGATGACGAGGCGGCTCTCGTGCACCGAGCCCTGGCCGACGCCGAGCAGCGCGTTCATGCCGAGGCGCTTCATAGCCTTCACATCGAGCACCTCGACGAGGACGCCCAGCTTGCGCAACGCGGTGGTGCGGCGGGCGAATTCTTCCGGGTACAGCACATTGGCCGGTTCGTTGACGAGATCGCGCGCCCACACCACCCCTTCGGCCAAGCCCTCGCTCTGCACCCAGGCACGCTTGGCGGCGGCGGGATTGGCGACCGCGATGACGAGGTCGAGGGCGGCCGGCTTGTCCTCGCCTTCCTTCTTCTTGGTCTTGTAGCGGTCGAAGCTGTAACTGCGCAGGGTTGCGCCGATAGCGAGCTGGGCGACCGCCTCCGGGCTCATCGCCGCGTCGGGCAATTCTGCGACGACAGTCGCCTGCTTGGCCGCCGCCGGTGCCTTTCCGGCCGCGATGCCGCCGAGCTTGAGGAAATCCTTCTCCTTGAGGTCGGAAACCTTGCCGCAGCCGATAACGACCAGCCGCGACACCTTGAGTCCCGCCGGCGCGATGATGTCGAGCGTGTTCGCGCTCTTGCCGGTAAAGCCGTCCGCCTCGGCAGCGCGGGCAATGAGGGCGGCTGCGTCGCCGAGCAGCTTGCCCGTGGCAGCGCCGATCTTGAGCGCATCGTCGCAGAACACAATGAGAACGCCCTTGCCGGGCGCTTTGAAACGATCGAACTCGATCTTCAATTGCATTGCCATCACTCGAATTCCTCATTCCGGTTGCAGACGCCCAACCTACCCGCCTGAAGCGCACAAATCGATCGCCGGCGGTGCGACCGCAACCCACTGCATCCAGCTCCAGACCGCGTCGCATATGCCGTGGGCGGACGGCGGAGCCCCATCGCGCGGGCCGGATTGTCCCCTGGTACAGGCTCTTAACCATTCTCCATTGAAATTCAACAGCTTTGCCTTGCCGCGGCCATTTTGTGGATCGAATAGGTTAATCTGTATTAGTTGGGGCTCGGCGCTTCGCGGGGGCATGGCGCCACTGGGGGATCCGGATCGTTGCGAGAGCACGGCCGGTGGGGTGTTTTGCGTGATGGTTTGCGCGGTTTCTGTCAATTCTCATCGGCGGTTGGAGATGACCAGCCCGGCCGAGCTTGGTGCTTGCCCCTTCCTTCCAGGCGAGGAGTTCGGGCGCGTCCCGCACGGGGGCTCGGGTCATCCTTCAAGCCCTTATGACCGCTTTGCAACACGGTCAGCGACTCTCGTCCGCGGTGCCGCAAAGCGTCGGCTTTCATATGGCGTCGCGTCGCAAATTCCGGCTATGGTCATCATGGCGACGATGAAACCGGGCATGGTGGATTCGGGGGCTGCCATGGCAGGCGTTTGTGCACCTGCGAAATGGGGCGGCAGTGCGGGGTTTGGAGCGTTGTTGAACCGGGGTAGCCGATGATGGCGGGCGCTGCCGGTGCACGCCCGCTGTTCTGGCGTTGCAGCGCTCGCCTCGCTGCGGCGGCGCTTGCCTTTTTGGCTGCCGCTATCGCGCTCGGTGCGACCGTCGAGCGTGCCGCCGCGCAAAGCGAATTCCTCACCTTTCGCGAACAGCTGCGGCCGAAGCCCACCGGCAAGAGCGTCATCCCCCAGAAGAACGGCAAGGGGCAGATGCTCGTTCAGGCGGACGAGATCAAATACGACTACACCAACGAGCTCGTTTCCGCCGTCGGCAACGTTCAGATTTATTACAGCGGCGCGACGCTGGAGGCCGACAAGGTCATCTATGACCAGCGCAGCAAGAGGCTGCATGCCGAGGGCAATGCCCGCCTGACCGAAGCGGACGGCAAGGTCAGCTATGGCGAACAGCTCGACCTCAGCGACGATTTCCGCAACGGCTTCATCGATTCGCTTCGCCTAGAGACCATCGACGACACCCGGATGGCAGCCGCCCGGGCGGATCGCACCAATGCCAACTACACGGTGTTCCAGAGCGGCGTCTACACCGCCTGCGAGCCATGCAAGGACGATCCTCGCAAGCCCCCCCTGTGGCAGGTCAAGGCGGTCCGCATCATCCACGACGAAGCCGAGAAGATGATGTATTTCGAGGACGCCCGGATCGAGTTTTTCGGGGTGCCCCTGGCCTACTTCCCCTACTTCTCGGCACCCGACCCGAGCGTGAAGCGCAAGTCCGGCTTCCTGATGCCGATCATCACGACGAGCTCGGCCTACGGCCTCGGCATCGAAACCCCGTACTACCTGGCGCTGGCACCCAATTACGACCTGACCATTTCGCCGCGCATCACCACCACCCAGGGTCTGCTGCTGCGCACCGAGTACCGCCAGCGCTTCGAGACCGGCAGCCTGACGTTCCGTGCCTCGGGCATCGACCAGTTGGACCCGAACTACTTCATCCGCAGCGACGGTATCGACACGCCGGGCTTCCGGCAGTGGCGCGGCGCCCTCGAAACCCAGGCCAAGTTCGCGTTGTCGCCGGCCTGGACGTGGGGCTTTGACGGCGTCCTGGTCACGGACCAGACCTACTTTCAAGACTACAAGATCATGCCGCTGCAGCAGACCAGCACCGACCCGCAGTTGAACGCTTTGACCGAAGGCGTGTCGCAGCTCTACCTCACCGGTCGCGGCGACCGCAGCTATTTCGACATGCGCACCATCAAGTATTACGGATATTCCGAATCGGATGTGCAGAGCACGCTGCCGGTCATCCTGCCGGTGATCGACTATGCCTATACGTTCGAGCAGCCGGTGTTCAATGGAGAGCTCAGCTACGTCGTGAATTTCACCAGCCTGTCGCGCCAGACGGCGAGCTACGATGCCATCAGCCTGAACGCCGTCGTCAACAGCTGGTGCAGCAACAACGCCGACACCGCTCAGAAAATTGCGCCCAACTGCCTGTTGCGCGGCTTTCCCGGCGTCTACTCGCGGGTGTCGGCGGAGACCTCCTGGCGCAGCCAATATATCGATCCCCTGGGCGAGGTGTTCACGCCGTTCGCCTCGGTGCGCGCCGATGCGGCCGCGGTATCGGTCCAGGCGCAGCCGGGCGTCGCCAACTACCTGACCCCCGGCGATACCGACGTGTCGCGGCTGATGCCCACGGTCGGCCTCGAGTACCGCTACCCCTTCGTTGCGATCGAACCCTGGGGCACCCAGACGGTGCAGCCGATCGGCCAGCTCATCGTGCGGCCGAGTGAAACCGCGATCGGCAAGCTGCCCAACGAAGATTCCCAAAGCCTGGTGTTCGACGACACCAATCTGTTCAAGGTCGACAAATTCGCCGGCTGGGACCGGGTCGAGGGCGGCGGCCGCGCCAATGTGGGCGTCGAGTACACCACCCAATTCAATCGCGGCGGCTACGTCGACGCCTTGTTCGGCCAGTCCTACCAGCTGTTCGGAACCAACTCCTTCGCGGTGGGCGACGCCACCAATACCGGTCTGGGAAGCGGCCTCGACAAGCCCGCCTCCGACTATGTCGCGCGATTGACCTACCAGCCGAACAGGATCTATTCCTTTACCTCCCGGTTCCGCTTCGACCAGTCCGATTTCAGCCTGCAGCGCTTCGAAGTCGAGGCGCGCGCCACCCTCGACCGCTGGACCGGCACCGTGATGTTCGGCGACTATGCCGCCCAGCCCCAGCTCGGCTTCCTCTACCGGCGCGAGGGCATCCTCACCACGACGGCCTATAAGTTCAACGAGAACTGGGTGGTAAATGGGGGTGCCCGCTACGATATCGCGGCCGGCAAGTTCGATCAGACGCGGCTCGGCCTCGGCTATATCGACGACTGCTTCATTCTGTCGCTCAATTATTTCACCGATTACACGTATAGCGGCAACGTCACCGCCAACCAGACGGTGATGGTGCAATTCAATCTGCGCACCCTCGGAGGCGGCAACCTCTAGGGGGGCCTCGAACATTCCGGCCGGCGGGACAGTCGGGACACGGTCTTGCCTGAACCGCTGAATGGGTGAATAAAATCGGTCAGAGGCTTACGGCCCGCGGCTCGGCGGAGGTGAAGACACGATGCAAACCCGAGGAAACCCGGACGGACGAATCTATCGCATATCCGTCGCCGTCGCTTGCATGTTCGCGGCGCTGACGGCATCGAACCTGGCGCGCGCCCAGCAGGTGGCGCTGATCGTCAATGGCGACGTCATCACCACCTACGACATCGAGCAGCGGATGAAATTCGTCCAGCTCTCCACCCGCAAGCCGGCCGCGCGCAACGAAGTCGTCGAGGAGCTCATCGACGAGAAGCTGAAGGTACAGATCGGGCAGCGCTACAAGATCGAGATTCCCGACAGTGAAGTCGATGCGACCTATGCCGAAATGGCGCATCGCATGAACAACATGACGTCGCAGCAATTGACCCAGCTGCTGGCCCAGGGCGGCGTCGACGCCACCACGCTCAAGGCGAGGATCCGCGCCGACACCATCTGGCAGAACATTGTTCGCGGCAAGTTCCAGGGCGACCTGCAGGTTCGCGAAAGCGACATCCTCGCGGTGCTGCAGACCGAGAAGAAGGACGAAAAGAATCAGATCGGCTACGTCTACCGGCTGCGGCCGATCCTGTTCCTGGTGCCGAAAGGCGCGAGCGAGCTCACCGAGGCGCGCCGCAAGGACGCCGAAGCCCTGCGCGGCCGCTTCACCGATTGCGATGGCGGACTGAAGTTCGCCCGCACCCTGCGCGACGTCGCCGTCCGCGACGTCATCGTCAAGAGCTCGTCCGATCTGCTGCCGGCATTGCGCGAGATCCTCGACAAGACCGAGCTCGGGCATTTGACCGCGCCGGAAGTGACGCCGCAGGGCGTCCAGCTGTTCGCCCTGTGCGAACGCAAGGAAACCACCGAGGACACCCCCGAGAAGCGCCAGGCACGCGACAAGCTGTTCAGCGAAAAATTCCAGGTCAAAGCCAAGCGCTATCTTCAGGAGTTGCGCAAGCAGGCGATGATCGAACGCAAGTAATGTCGTGATGGTGCGACCGCTCGCTCTGACCCTCGGCGAACCGGCAGGGATCGGCCCGGACATCACGATCGCGGCATGGCGGCAGCGGCGCGAGCTCGATCTGCCGCCGTTCTATATCATCGCGGCACGCGACTTCATGGCGCGGCGGGCGCAGCGCCTGGGCACGCCGATCGAGGTGAGGGCATGTGAGCCGCGCGAAGCCGGCGCGGTGTTCGCGGCAGCCCTGCCGGTGGTCGAGGCCGGCGCGCCCGTCACCGCGACGCCCGGTCGTCCCGACGCTTCGAGCGCGCCGGCGGCCATCGCGGCGATCGACCTCGCGGTGCGGCATGTCTTCGCCGGCCTGGCCGACGCCGTCGTGACCAACCCGATCGCCAAGAACGTGCTCTACCGGTCCGGATTTTCCGAACCCGGTCACACCGAATATCTGGCCAAGCTTGCGACCGGGATGACCGGCTTCGCGGTGCGGCCGGTGATGATGCTGTGGTCGCCCGAGCTCGCCGTGGTACCGGTCACCATCCACCTGCCGCTCAGCAGGGTTCCCGCCGCCCTCGATGCCGACCTGATCTTCGAGACCGGCCGCATCACCGCGCGCGATCTCGCCGCGCGCTTCGGGATCGCCCGCCCGCGGCTCGCGGTCGCCGGCCTCAATCCCCACGCCGGGGAGGACGGCGCCATGGGCGAAGAGGACATCGCCATCGTGCGGCCGGCGGTGGAGCGGCTCGCGGCGGAGGGCATCGCGGTGCGCGGCCCGCTGCCGGCCGACACGATGTTTCACGCCGCCGCGCGCGCGAGCTATGACGCGGCGCTATGCATGTATCACGACCAGGCGCTGATCCCGATCAAGACGCTCGCCTTCGACCACGCCGTCAACGTGACGCTGGGGCTGCCGTTCGTTCGCACCTCGCCCGATCACGGCACCGCCTTCGACATCGCCGGCAGCGGCCGCGCCGACCCGGCGAGCCTCATCGCGGCGATCCGCCTGGCGGCGAGGCTCGCCGCGCGTGCGTCGGCCGCCAATGCCGCATGAGCGCGCTCGACGACCTGCCGCCGCTGCGCGAGGTGATCAGGCGGCACGGATTGTCGGCAAGGAAGTCGCTGGGACAGAACTTCCTCCTCGACCTGAATTTGACCGCGCGCATCGCGCGCGCCGGCGGCCCGCTCGACGGCGTGACCGTGGTGGAGATCGGCCCCGGCCCCGGCGGGTTGACCCGCGCCCTGCTCGCCACCAGCGCGCGGCGGGTGATCGCGGTCGAGCGCGACAGCCGCGCGGTGGCGGCGCTCGCCGAGATCGAAGCGCACTATCCAGGCCGGCTCGCGGTGATCCCCGGCGATGCCCTCGCCGTCGACATCGCGCCGCATCTCGACGGCGGGCCGGCACGCATCATCGCCAATCTCCCCTACAACATCTCGACGGCGCTGCTGGTGCGCTGGCTCGCAACCGAGCCGTGGCCGCCCTGGTTCGACATGATGGTGCTGATGTTCCAGCGCGAGGTGGCCGAGCGCATCGTCGCGAGACCGGGGGACAGGCAGTTCAGCCGGCTCGCCGTGCTGGCGGGCTGGCGCACCGAGGCCAAGATCATGTTCGACGTCGCGCCGTCGGCCTTCGTGCCGCCGCCCAAGGTGACGTCGTCGGTGGTCCGGCTGATCCCGCGCGCCACCCCCCTGCCCTGTACCCGCACGACCCTCGAGCGCGTCACCGCGGCCGCCTTCGGCCAGCGCCGTAAGATGCTGCGCCAGAGCCTGCGCTCGCTCGGCGTCGATCCGGCGCCGCTGCTCGCGGCCGTCGGAATCGATCCGGCGAGTCGCGCCGAGGAGATTCCGGTTGAAGGCTTCGTGGCGCTCGCCAATGCGCTCGACGCCGTGCAAAGGCTCCCGGAGAATGCCGCCGAAGCCGGAAGGTGCTCATGACCGACATGCGTCGCCAGTCCCTCCTCGCCTACGGCACCCCGCTGTGCGAGACGATGATCGCTCGACCGCGGCCGCGCGGCAGCGAAGTGCTGGTGCGGGTCGAGCGATGCGGCGTCTGCCATTCCGACCTGCATATCCAGGACGGCTATTTCAGGCTCGCCGGCGACAAGAAGCTCGACGTCAGCGCCGGCCGCGCCCTGCCCTTCACGCTCGGCCACGAGATCGCCGGCGTGGTGGAGGAAACCGGTCCCGACGCCGCGATCGCGCCGGGCAGTCGCGTCGCGGTCTATCCGTGGATCGGCTGCGGCGCCTGCGCGGCCTGCCGGCACGGCGAGGAGAACCTCTGCGCGGCGCCGCGCCATCTCGGAATTGCCGTCGACGGCGGCTTTGCGACCCATGTGGTCGTTCCCCATGCGCGCTACCTTCTCGACTATGCACCGCTGCCGGCGGCATTGGCGGGAGCGCTGATGTGCTCCGGACTGACCGCCTATGCCGCCCTCAAGCGGCAGGCCACCGGCGCCCGACGCGGCCCGGTCATGCTGGTCGGTCTCGGCGGCGTCGGCATGATGGGGCTGGCGCTCGCCCGCGCCATGTACGCGACGGCGCCGCTGGTCGCCGACATCGATGCCGCCAAGCGCGCCGCCGCGCTCACGGCGGGCGCCGCCGCGGCGTTCGATCCGGCCGATCCCGGCGCCCGCAAGGCGGTCCTGGCGGCGACCGGCGGCGTCAACGCAGTGTGCGACTTCGTGGGATCGGAGGCCTCCCTCGCTTTTGCGACCGGCGTGCTCGCCAAGGGCGGCAAGGTGTTGGTCACCGGCCTGCTGGGCGGGGGATTTTCCACCGCGGTCGCCATGTTCCCGCTGCGGGCGATGACCATCGAGGGCACCTTGACCGGCACGCTCGCCGAGGCGGAGGAACTGCTGGCGCTGGCGCGCGGCGGCGCCGCGGTGCCGATTCCCATCGCCGAGCGCCCGCTGGCGCAGGCCCAGGCCGCCCTCGACGATCTGCGCGCCGGCCGGGTGGTCGGCCGCGCGGTGCTGGCGATGTGACGGGTGCGGGCGCCGCGGCACCCCCGAGCGTGCGACCGCAAGCGCGGATGGCGTCGGCGCAGCGCGCCCACCGCGACATGACCGAGCGCACGCCTTCTCGGCGCCGCAGCGAAGCCGCACGGATTCAACGAACGATGGTGAGCCAATCGTACGGACGGCAGTCCTGGACGCGCCAGCCGAACGCACAGCAATCCCGCATCGGGGGCATCTCGGAGCACGGATCGCGATCATGGATCGTGAATTGTCCGCACCCCGACCATCGATCCCGGAGCACATCTTTCACATCCGCCGCGATCGCAGCGGAAGCGACAAGGGAGCCGCCAAATACCAGTAAAGCAATGACCGCCTTCATGACACATCTCCATCAGGCGAGGGTCGAAGGACGTGTCCTTGCTACCGGGACCGGCGGATTCGGCAGGTGAAGCGGCTCACATCGGGAAACGATTTATTCGCCGGCGCCGCCCCGTGGGGCGACGGGCCGAAAGGCGCGAACGATCCGGCCCAAGCTTTGCCGCGACGAAGCGGGCGTTCCTACAGCCCCGCCTGCAGCGAGCGCACGAAGGCGGAGAGGCCGGGCTGGCGCTCGCGCTTGAGGCGTTCGGCGCCGAGAATGGCGCGCACGTCTGCGAAGGCGTCCGCGACGCGACGATTGATGATGACGTAGTCGTATTCGGCCCAGTGGCTCATTTCGTCGGCGGCTTTGGCCATGCGGGTGCGGATCACCTCGGCGGCGTCCTGGGCGCGCATGCGCAGGCGCTGCTCGAGATCGGGCACCGAGGGCGGCAGCACGAACACGCTGACGAGATCGTCGCGCCCCTTCTCGCGCAATTGCTGGGTGCCCTGCCAGTCGATGTCGAACAGCACGTCGCGGCCGGACGCCAGCGTCGCCTCGACGGGAGCGCGCGGGGTGCCGTAGCCATTGCCGAACACCTCCGCCCATTCCAGCAGTTCGCCGCGCTTGATCATGGCGTCGAAGCGGGCGCGGTCGATGAAATGGTAGTCGCGGCCGTCGACCTCGCCGGGGCGCGGCGGACGGGTGGTCACCGAGATCGACAGGTCGAGGGCGGGATCGTCGAGAAGCATCTTCGACAGCGTCGTCTTGCCGGCGCCGGACGGCGAGGACAGCACCAGCATGAGGCCGCGCCGATGCATCCGGCTGTCCGTTCGGCCGTTCGCCATCCCCTACTCCAGATTCTGCACCTGTTCGCGGAACTGCTCGACCACGCTCTTGAGCGCGAGGCCGATATTGGTGAGTTCCACGTCATTCGACTTGGCGCACAGCGTATTCGATTCGCGGTTGAATTCCTGGGACAGAAAATCGAGGCGCCGGCCCGCCGCTCCGCCCTTCGTCACCATGCCCTGGGCCTGCTCCACATGGGCGTCGAGGCGATCGAGCTCCTCGCGGACGTCGGCCTTGGCGGCGATCAGCACCGCCTCCTGATGCAGGCGGTCGGGATCGAAACGGTCGGAGGCGTCCATCAGGACGGCGACCTGCTCGGCGATGCGCTGCTTGACCGCGTCCGGCCGGCGCGCCGCGGCCGCCTCGGCACGCCCGATCAGGGCGGCGATCTCGTCGAGGCGCGCCGACAGGATGCGGCCGAGGGCGGCGCCTTCGCGCCGGCGCATCTCGACGAGCCCGTCGAGCACCGCGGCAAAGCCCGCGACGACCGCGGCTTCGATGGCGCGGCGCTCGTCCTCGCGCTCCTCGGCATCGACGACTTCGACGACGCCCTTGATGGCGAGCAGGCCGTCGAGCCGCGGCCGCTCCGCATCGACGCGGCCGGACAGCTGCTTGACGACGGCGAGCACCGCCGCGAGCACCTCCTCGTTGACGCGCACCTGGGCGGGCGCACCCCGGCGCTCGACCGTCAGGGTGGCATAGATGGTACCGCGCGCCAGCACATCGGCGGCCTTCGCCCGCACCGCCGCCTCGATGGCGTCCCAGCCCGCCGGCAGCCGCAGCCGCAGATCGAGACCCTTGGCATTGACCGACTTGAGCTCCCAGGCCCAGGAGTAGCCGGCGGACTCGCCGTGCCCGCGGGCAAACCCAGTCATGCTCGACAGCGCCATCGGCAAGCTCGCATTGTGGGGAAAGCGGAACCGCGCCGCACCTTAGCGGCGCAACGGCGACGTCTCAAGCCGGGACGGCGGCGCGGCCCTGGTATCCGTCCGGGCGGTTCTATATCTCAACGCCATGGCGCCGATAGCGCGCTTTCGAGATCGCGGTCGGACTTGCAGGGCGTTCGCCCCGATCGAAGAGGCTCCATCCACAAGGCAGCGAGCAGCGCAATGAACATTGCTTCGCAGGGCGGACATTCCGCACATCCCTCCGCCGATGCGGGGCACGGGCACACGCCTGAACAGATCGCCGCAAGCGACAGCGCGATCGACCCCGTCTGCGCCATGACGGTCGATCCGCGTGAGACGCCGCATCGCCACGTCCATCGGCAGCGTACCTATTACTTCTGCTCGGCCGGCTGCCGGAGCAAGTTCGCGGCGGAACCTACAAAGTTTCTCGCCAAACAAGCTGCCGTCTCAACGCCGCCGCAGGGCACGATCTACACCTGCCCGATGCATCCCCAGATCCGCCAGGTCGGTCCCGGCCATTGCCCGATCTGCGGAATGGCGCTGGAACCGGCCGACGCGGCGGGCGACAGCGGCCCCAATCCCGAACTCATCGACATGACCCACCGCCTGCGGGTCGGCCTCGGGCTGGCGATTCCGGTGGTGGTTCTAGAGATGGGCGGGCATCTCACGAACCTGCACATGCTGCTGGGAGCGACGCTTTCCAACTGGATTCAACTGGTGCTGGCGACGCCCGTCGTGTTGTGGGCGGGCTGGCCGTTCTTCGTGCGCGGCTGGCAGTCGCTGGTGAGCCGCAACCTCAACATGTTCACCCTGATTGCCATGGGGACCGGTGTCGCCTGGCTTTACAGCATGGTGGCAACCATCGCGCCCGGCATCTTTCCTCAAGCGTTCCGCGGCCCCGATGGCGCCGTCGCGGTGTACTTCGAAGCCGCCGCCGTCATCACCGTGCTGGTGCTGCTCGGCCAGGTCCTGGAGCTGCGCGCCCGCGAGCAGACCTCCGGCGCCATCAAAGCGCTGCTCGATCTCGCGCCGAAGTCCGCGCGCCGGGTGTGCGCCGACGGCAGCGACGAAGACGTCACGCTCGATGCCGTCAATGTCGGCGATCGCCTGCGGGTCCGGCCCGGCGAGAAAGTCCCGGTCGATGGCGTACTGCTGGAAGGGCGATCCTCCCTCGATGAATCCATCGTGACCGGCGAGTCCATGCCGGTGACCAAGGAGCCCGGAGCGAAGCTCATCGGCGGAACGCTCAACCAGACCGGCGGTTTCGTCATGCGCGCCGACCAGGTCGGCCGCGACACCCTGCTCGCCCGGATCGTCCAGATGGTCGCGGCGGCCCAGCGGTCGCGCGCGCCGATCCAGCGCCTCGCCGATCGGGTCGCGGGCTGGTTCGTACCGGCGGTGATCCTGGTTGCCGTCCTCGCTTTCATCGCGTGGGCGACGTTCGGCCCGGAGCCGCGATTGGCCTATGGCCTCGTTGCGGCGGTGGCGGTGTTGATCATCGCCTGTCCGTGCGCGCTCGGGCTGGCGACGCCGATGTCGATCATGGTCGGCGTCGGTCGGGGCGCACAGGCGGGCGTTCTCATCAAGAACGCGGAAGCGCTGGAACGGATGGAGAAGGTCGACACTCTCGTCGTCGACAAGACCGGGACGCTGACCGAAGGCAAGCCCAAGGTCGTCGCCGTCGTGGCGGCGCAAGGCTTCGATGAAACGCAAGTCCTGCGGATTGCGGCCGCCATCGAGCAGGCGAGCGAGCATCCGCTGGCGCGCGCGATCGTGGACGCTGCCGGGGAACGCGGCATCGCCATTTCCGCCGTGACCGGGTTCGACTCTCCCACCGGCAAGGGCGTCATCGGGACGGTCGAGGGTCGCCACGCCGTCCTCGGGAGCGCGAACTTCCTTGCCGAAAAGGGGATCACGACCGTGGCGCTCAATTCCGATGCCGACCGGTTGCGCCGGGATGGCGCAACCGCGGTGCTTCTCGCCATCGACGGACAGGCCGCGGGGATCATTGCCATCGCCGATCCGGTGAAACCGTCGACGCCGGCGGCGCTGCGCGCGCTCACCGGCCAAGGCGTGCGCGTGGTCATGCTGACCGGCGACAACAAAACGACCGCGCAGGCGGTCGCGCACCGTCTCGGCATCGCCGAGGTCGAGGCCGAAGTCCTGCCCGATCGCAAGGGCGCGGTCATCGACAAGCTGCGCCGCGACGGTCGTGTGGTCGCCATGGCCGGCGACGGGGTCAACGACGCCCCGGCACTCGCCGCGGCCGATGTCGGCATCGCCATGGGAACCGGCGCCGATGTCGCGATCGAAAGTGCGGGAGTGACGCTGCTCGGGGGCGACCTGACCGGCATCGTGCGGGCGCGCCGGCTCTCCGCCGCCACCATGGGCAACATCCGGCAGAACCTGTTCTTCGCCTTCGTCTACAACGCCGCCGGCGTGCCCATCGCCGCCGGCGTGCTTTATCCCGCGTTCGGCATCCTGCTGTCGCCGATCATCGCCGCCGCCGCCATGTCGCTCTCCTCGGTCAGCGTCGTCGCCAATGCGCTGCGTTTACGGCACGCGAAGCTCTGACGCATGGCGAAGACATCGGCGTCGCCGGCGCCGAACAACCGGCGCGGGGTTGCGTTCGGTCCATTGCCGCGGCTGGGTGCGACCAAGTTACCCATAACACGCAAACCTACCGTTCGACTATTTCGCGAAAAGCG
>DASYNT010000166.1:0-10217 GCA_036008405.1 Xanthobacteraceae bacterium | reverse complement strand
CTGTTCGCCTCGAGCCGGGCCGACCCCTATCTGCAGTCGCATCCGATGCCGACCGAGCGCCTCGCCGCGCTGTCGGAAATCGCCAAGACCAGCCCCAACTGGGAGAAGAAGGACCCGCCGGAACTGCAGGCCCGGCACGATCTGATGCGGGCCAAGCTGTTCGGCTACATGGAGCGCCCCGACACCCTGCTGCGGCGCTACCCGCCGAGCGACACCAGCCTTCCTGCCCGCTATGCTCGCGCGGTGTCGACCTATCGCCATGCCGATATCCGCAGCGCGCTTTCCCAGATGGACGGTTTGATCCAGGCGCAGCCCAGCAATCCCTATTTCTACGAGCTCAAGGGCCAGGCGCTGGTGGAGTCCGGACACGCCCAGGAAGCCATTCCGCTGCTGCGGCGGGCGATCGCGACGGCGCCCGACCCGACCCTGATACGCGTATTGCTCGGCCAGGCGCTGGTCGGGGCCAACGATCCACGCCTGCTCGACGAGGCGATCGCGACGCTGCGCCACGCGGTGGCGACCGACCCCGACATCGCCGATGCCTATGAGCAGCTCGCCATGGCCTATGGCCGCAAGAACGATCTCGCCGATGCCGATCTCGCCTCGGCCCAGGCGGCGCTGGCCCGCGGCCAGTTGCCGACCGCGCGTCAACTTGCGAGTCGCGCCAAGGGGCGTTTTCCGATAGGATCGCCGGGCTGGGTCAAAGCCGACGACATCGCGACCTTCAAGCCGCCACAGCAGGCCCGCGGGCCGTTATGATTTGCGTTGATCGCTTCCAACAAGGACTCTCAATCATGATCCCGAAGATGATTCGCCTGGCCGGAGCCGCCTGCCTCGCCTCGCTGATGCTGGCCACCGCCGCGCCCGCCGCCGAGCCGGGCTTTTCCGCGCTGCAGAAAAACGAAATCGAGAAGATCATCCGCGACTACATCGTCAGCCATCCCGAAGTGCTGCAGGATGCGATGGCCGAGCTCGACAAGCGCCAGGCCGCCGCCGACGCCGAAAAGGCCCAGGCCGCAGTCGCCGCCAATGCCGCGACCCTGTTCAATTCCAGCCGTCAGGTCGTGCTCGGCAACGCCAAGGGCGATGTCACCCTGGTCGAGTTCTTCGACTACAATTGCCATTTCTGCAAGGGTGCCCTGCCCACCCTGATGCAATTGATGAAGGACGACGGCAAGCTCAAGGTCGTGCTCAAGGAATTCCCGGTGCTCGGCCCCGGCTCGGTGGAAGCGGCGAAAGTCGCGGTGGCCGTGCGCATGCAGGACAAGACCGGCAAGAAGTACCTCGATTTCCATCAGAAGCTTCTCGGCGGCCGCGGCCAGGCCGACAAGGCGCGCGCCCTCGCGGTCGCCAAGGAGGTCGGGATGGACATGGCACGGCTCGAAAAGGACATGGGGGGCGAAGAGGTTCGCGTGTCGCTGGAGGAGAGCCTCAAGCTCGCCGAGACGCTCGGGCTCAATGGCACGCCGAGCTACGTGGTGGGCAATGATGTCGTGGTCGGCGCGGTCGGTCTCGATGCGTTGCGCGGCAAGATCAGCACGGCCCGTTGCGGTAAGGAATCCTGTTGATCGGGCGCCGCCCGCGGAGCCGCACCGAACTCGGGAGGCGCCGGGAACCAGGTTGCCCCGGCCCTCGATCTGGCGTGATCGCGCGTCCCGTCGCCCCGGGCCGTTGCGAAGATGGGGTGCGATGCCGGGAACGCTTTACGTCATCAACGGGCCTAACTTGAACCTGCTCGGCGCGCGCGAGCCGGAGAAATACGGCACTTCCACCCTCGCCGACGTAGAAGCGCTGTGTCGCGATGCCGCCGGGCGTAACGGCTATGCGGTCGAGTTCCGGCAGTCGAACCGCGAAGGCGAGTTGGTCGACTGGATCCAGCAGGCCGGACGCGAACGCGCTGCTGGCATCGTGCTCAACGCCGCCGCCTACACCCACACCTCGGTCGCGATCCTGGACGCCATCGCTGCGGTGGGGGTGCCGACCGTCGAGGTTCACGTCACCAACATTCACGCCCGCGAGCCGTTTCGCCACAAGTCCTACGTCTCGATGGCGGCCAAGGGGCTCGTCTGCGGGTTCGGCATCCACGGCTACGCCCTCGCGATCGACGGCCTCGCCGCCCTCCTCAAAGCCGGGCGGAACTGACCTGTGGCCGGCGATTCCGACAAGCCCGGGCCGCGCGCCACCGTCGACGAGGAGATGGTTCGCTCGCTGGCGCGACTGCTCGACGAAACCCGGCTGACCGAGATCGAGATCGAGCAGGGCGGATTGCGCGTCCGCGTGGCCCGTCAGGCAGCGCCTGCACCGGTCGCTTTCGCGATGTCGGAGAGCCCGCGGATGCTGCCCGGCACGGTGAGTGCGCATTCCGCGGCAGCCGATCCGGCCGACCATCCCGGCGTCGTGACCTCGCCGATGGTGGGCACCGCCTATCGGTCGCCGGAGCCCGGCGCCAAGGCCTTCTGCGAGGTCGGCGCCGTCGTCAAAGCCGGCGATACCCTGCTCATCATCGAGGCGATGAAGACGATGAACCAGATTCCCGCCCCCCGGGCGGGCACCGTCGTCCAGATCCTGTTCGAAGACGCCCAGCCGGTCGAGTTCGGCGAACCTCTCATGGTCATCGAGTGATGGCGTTTCCTGCCTTGCCCATCGTCCCGTCGCTCCTTTCTCCGCCTGGCGAGGCCGCAGCGAGAAGACGTCGCCGCGCGCTCGGATGGGCGGAGCGTTCCGCTCGCCCCGCGTGCCGGAGCGCGCCGGCCTCGCCGCGCGGACGGGACGAGGCGACGCAACGCGCAGCGCGATCGTCAGAACCATGTTCGAAAAAATCCTGATCGCCAATCGCGGCGAGATCGCGCTCCGCATCCTGCGTGCTTGCAAGGAGCTCGGCATTCCCACCGTCGCCGTCCACTCGACCGCCGACGCCGACGCCATGCATGTGCGTCTCGCCGACGAGAGCGTGTGCATCGGACCGGCGCCGGCGCGCGACAGCTACCTCAACGTTCCCGCCCTGCTCACGGCGTGCGAGATCACCGGCGCCGACGCCGTGCATCCCGGCTACGGCTTTCTTTCCGAGAACGCCCGTTTCGCCGAAATCCTGATCGAGCATGACGTCCATTTCATCGGGCCGAAGCCCCAGCACATCCGCCTGATGGGCGACAAGATCGAGGCCAAGCGCACGGCGCAGCGGCTCGGCATCCCGATCGTGCCGGGATCGGAGGGCGGCATAACCTCGGAGGCCGAAGCGCTCGCCATCGCCCGCCAGATCGGCTTTCCGGTACTGGTGAAGGCGGCCGCCGGCGGCGGCGGGCGCGGCATGAAGCTCGCGCACCGCGAGGCCGATCTCGCGGTCGCGGTCGCCACCGCGCGCGCCGAAGCGAAGGCCGCCTTCGGCGACGACTCCGTCTATTTCGAGAAATATCTCGAGCGGCCGCGCCACATCGAAATCCAGGTGCTGGGTGACGGCAACGGCCGCGCCATCCATCTCGGCGAGCGCGATTGCTCGCTGCAGCGCCGCCACCAGAAGCTGCTCGAGGAAGCCCCCTGCCCCGCGCTCAACGGGTCCGAGCGCGAGGCCATCGGCGAGACCGTGGCGGCGGCCATGCGCGAGCTGAAATATCTCGGCGTCGGCACGGTGGAATTCCTTTACGAGGGCGGGCGCTTCTATTTCATCGAGATGAACACCCGGATCCAGGTCGAGCATCCCGTCACCGAGATGATCACCGACATCGACCTGATCCTGGAGCAGATCCGGATCGCCAATGGCGATCCCCTGACGATCGAGCAGAAGGACGTGAAATTCCACGGCCACGCGATCGAGTGCCGCATCAATGCGGAGAGCCCGGTGTCGTTCCGGCCCTCCCCCGGCAAGATCGTGCATTACCACCCGCCCGGCGGCATGGGGGTGCGGATCGATTCGGCGGTCTATCAGGGCTACGTGATTCCGCCCTATTACGATTCTCTGCTCGGCAAGCTGATCGTGCACGGCAAGACGCGGGGGGAATGCCTGATGCGGCTGCGCCGCGCGCTCGACGAGTTCGTCCTCGACGGCGTCGAGACCACTCTGCCGCTATTTCGCGCGCTGGTGCGCGAAACCGACATCATCAACGGCGACTATCACATCCACTGGCTGGAGCGGTTCCTGGCCAACGGCGCGACCTTGCCATAGCGCATGCTTTCCGAAAGCGCACGCACTTCGCAGCCGATCGCGCGCCCGGATCAAAGCAAACGCCGGCGCGGCTCAGGCGGCCTGGCGCCGCGCCACCATCCGTTCCACCGCCGCGCAAGCCTGGGCGAGGATAAAGGGCTTGGGCAGAAACGCCGAGCCCGCGACGGCGTTCTCGACCTCGCGACGGCCCGAGGCGCACACCACCGCAATTCCGGCGCGCAGCGCACGGACGCGGCGGGCAAGCTCGCCGCCATCGATGTCGCCGGCAATGTCGATGTCGGCGAACACGACGTCGGCATGGCCGCCGGCGGCGAGATAGGCCAGCGCATCGCGGCCGTTGCGGACCGTGTGGACCGTAAAGCCCGCCTCGATGAGTGCGTCCTCGATCATCAGGCTGATCAGCGCCTCGTCTTCGACCAGGAGCACTTCCGGCAGTGAGACGCCGACAGCCTCGCCCATTGCGGTCTCTCCTTTGCGAACCGCCGGAGCGCCGATGCAGCCGCGCGGTTGTCTGCAAATCTGCCTAAAATTGAGGTCCATCGATTAATTTTCGGTTAACGGCACCCGCTTGCTGTACACAGCTCCGAAAGTCGTGCGCCAAACCCTTGCGGATGGCGCTCGAAAGGGTCAGCTTCACCGGGTTCTCCACGGCATAGACAGCATGGCCAGCCGCGACTCCGCCCAGGTCGAGATTACGCCCGAAGTGCTGCTGAAGGCATATGCCTGCGGGATTTTCCCCATGGCGGAGAACGCCGACGATCCCGCCCTGTACTGGATCGAGCCGGAGCTGCGCGGCATCATTCCGCTGGACACTTTCCACGTGCCGTCGCGGCTGGCGCGCACCGTGCGCGCGGAGCCGTTCGCGGTGATCTGCAACCGCGATTTCGAAGCGGTGCTCGACGGCTGCGCCGAACCCGGCCCCGGCCGCACCCGGACCTGGATCAACGGGCGGATCCGCAATCTCTACCGCAAGCTCTACGACATCGGCCATTGCCATACGGTCGAGGTCTATGACGGCGCCGACCTCGTCGGCGGGCTCTACGGCGTGAGCCTTGGCCGCACCTTCTTCGGCGAAAGCATGTTCCACCGCGCCCGCGATGCCTCCAAGGTAGCGCTGGTGCATCTGGTCGCGCGGCTCAAGGCGGGCGGCTTTCGCCTGCTCGACACCCAGTTCGTCACCGACCACCTCAGGACCTTCGGCGCCACCGAGGTGTCGCGCCGCCAGTACCACAAGCTGCTGGCCGACGCCCTCGTCGGGGAGGCGAATTTCGCGGTGTTTCCGCTGGGCGAGCCGATCTCCGGCACGACCGCGCTCGCCAAGGCGGGGGCGCAGCCCGCGTAGAGTCGCAGCCCAGCTCAATGCGCTGGCACAAATCGGGATCGCTGGGTTCTAGACCATCACTCGTCCGCCCGCCACGTCGAGCGTGACACCTGTGATCCAGCTCGATCGATCGGTCATGAGAAAGAGCGCGGCTTGCACGACATCCTCGACCTCGCCGAGGCGCCGCAAGGGAAAGCCATCGGCCATTCGCGTGCGGACGGCGGCGGGCACCGCGGCGAGTCGATCGGTCACGATCGCCGAGGGCGCGATTCCATTTATGCGTACCCCACGCGGCGCCGCTTCCGCTGCTGCTTGGCGGGTGAGCGCGAGCAATCCCGCCTTGGCGGCCGCGTAGGGAGCGGACGCGCCGGAGAGCTGGCGGCCGACCGTGGAGGCCATGGTTACAATCGCGCCGCGCCCGGCTTCCAGCATCGGTGGCAGGAACGTCCGTAGGGTCAGGAAGGCCGAGGTCAGATTGACTTCCGCGGTATTGCGCCAACGCTCCGCGCTCTCCTCCACTAACGGCGTCGGATCGCCGCCTCCGCCGGCGCACGCGGCAAGCAGCGAAACCCCGCCATAGACGCGCTCGGCTTCCTCGCGCAACGCCCGCACCGCCGCTTCATCGGTCATGTCGGCAATGACGGTGTGCGCCTTGCCTCCCGCCCACGTGATGGCGTCGGCCACCGCCGTCAGCGCAGCCTGGTCCCGGCCGTTGACGACTACCTGAGCGCCGTGCGCGGCGAGCGCAATGGCGATTCCCGCGTCGATCCCGCGTGACCCGCCGGTGACGACGGCGGTGCGCCCCGCCAACTCGCGGGGGAGCTCAGACATAGCGCGCCGCCGCCATGCAGACGATCGTCACCGCCAACAGTCCGGCGGCGATGCGCTGCGCCAAGGCGATGCGCGATCGGACCATGGAGTCGCCGATCCCGCCCTTGGGAAGTTTGCGGATAGCGCTCCCGACGATCGCGCCTTGAACCCCGGCCGCCACAAATGCGCAGACAACTCCGATCGCCAGAACCTGCTCCGGCGCTTCGAACACGCCGCCGTGCAGCCGGCTCCAAAGGTAACCGCCCGTGAGCACGGCTACGACGGCCGCGCCCATCTGTGGTCGAAAGAGCTGTTCACCGCCCGCGCCACCGGTGCGGGCCAGCGTGAAGCTCGTACCCGCCCAGAAAACAGCTGCAAGAACGTGGAGCGACAGGATTATGATGAGGGTGAGTTGCATGGTGGGGTTCCCGGAGAGACCGATACAATTAGCTATACATTATGTTTACTGAATGGCAAATGCGACGATGCCGACACGTCCCTATGTCAGCCCGATCCGCGATACGGCCGCCGCCGAGAAGCGTGCACGCGTTGTCGATGCGGCCAGCCGACTGTTGCGCGAGCAGGCCGACGTGGCATCGTTTTCCCTTGACGCCGTCGGCAAGGCCGCTGGCGTAACGCGGCTGACGGTCTACAACCAGTTCGGGTCGCGCAGGGGATTGCTGGAAGCGGTGTTCGACGAGCGGGCCCGGCATGGCGGCCTCGGTCGGATCGCCGAGGCGATGGCAATGGAAGATCCCCGCGAGGGTCTCGACCACCTGATCGAAATCTTCTGCGACTTCTGGGGCAGCGACCCCGCACTCGGGCGCCTGCATGCGGCCACCGCCCTCGATCCCGAGTTTGCAACTGCCGTCGCAGAGCGCAATGAGCGTCGGCGCAAGCTGATCGGCATTTTGGTCGAACGGTTGTCACGCGGAGGAAAGCAAGATGCCGGAAACCGCCAAGATGCCGTCGATCTCGTGTTTGCGCTGACCAGCCACGCCATGTTCGACATGCTGCGCGTTGGTCGGTCGGGCGAGGCGGTCTGTACCCTGGTGAAGTCGGCCTGCGCCGCGGCGCTCAAGGAGTCGTCCGACGGGTGTTGAGAATGGTTCAATGCACCGAGTGGTTCCGCATGGCGATCTCAGCGGATCAGCGGCGGCTGCAGCACGGCGCCGGTCGGCGGCTGTCGCGGCGGCTGGGTTTGACGCTGTGGCGCCGGCGACTGCGGGCGCGGCTGCGCCGGGGGGCGCACGGCCGGGGCCGCAGGGGCCGGCGGCGGCGCCTCGGCGACGGCCTGGGCGCCGCCTTTGCAATTGGTGAGCCACACATCATAGATCGCATGCTCGACCGCATGCAGGCCCGGGCTCGCGGCGAACATCCAGCCGGTAAAGATGCGTCGCACCTCGCCCTGCAGCGTGACCTCGTCGACCTCGACGAAGCCGTCGGTGAGCGGGGTCTCTGTCGGAGGCCGCGTGTAGCAGGCGCGCGGCGTCACCTGGAGCGCGCCGAACTGCACGGTCTCCCCGATCACGGCGTCGAAGGTGGTGATGCGTCCGGTGATCTTGTCGAGGCCGGAGAACACGGCGGTCGGATTGACGATCTTCTGGGCCGGCGGCTGGGTGACGACGTCCTCGGGCGGCGCCGGTGGAGCGCCCGGCTGGGCAGATCCGCGTTGCGGCCCGGGCGGCTGGCCCGGAGCCGGCGCCGCCGGCCTTGGCAGCGCCGCAGGCGGCGGCCCCGGCGGCGCGAGCGTGGCGCCGCGCGGCGGCGGCAACTCCTCGCTTTGAATCCGGCCCGGTGGCGGCCCCGGCGGCAACAACGTGCCCTGACTGGCGGGTGCAGCAGGCTGCGCCTGGGGTTGGGGTTGAATTTGGGATTGCGCCGGTGCCGCTGGCCGGGCGGGCACGGTGCTGGGCGGGCGCGGCGGCTGGTCACCGCCGAATATCCCGAACTGGGCCGCGGCCGGGCCAGCCCACAACAGCGCAGCGCCGACGGCGGCCGCGCCAAGCACGAGGGCACCGGGATACATGGCACCAGGCAGCGCGGCGGGTACCCGGCGAGCGATCATCGGTCGGAAGCCTCGAGAGCCGGCGCCATCGGCAGCGCGCCCATCCCCCGCCGGTTAACACGGCGATTGCGGCGTTGAAAGGGCGCCACGGGGAGCGAGAGGGAAGCCCGGCGCAGGGACTTCGGCGAGGATCGTCGCCTCAGCGGCCCGGAACCCACGGTTTGTAATCCCCGGTCGCCTTGGGCCGGCGATTCTGCGCCAGCGTCGATCCGGTCGGACGATAGGCGGCCGGGGTGCCGGTGAGATTGGGTCGATGCGGCTTCCACCACGGCTTGGGCGTCACCTTCTCGACCGTGGGCGGCACGTCCACGGTGTGATGCATCCAGCCATGCCAGGCCGGCCCGATGGTCGAGGGCTCGGCCAGCCCTTTGTAGATCACCCAGCGCCGCTCGAAGCCGAGTGTCGGGTCGATGCGTCCGCGCTTGGCGCGATAATAGCGGTTGCCGTATTCGTCGGCGCCGACGAGTTCGCCGTGGCGCGCGCTCCATACCAGGGTTCCGAACGTCGCCCCGTTCCACCAGGTGAAGAAACGGAGGAGAAATTCATTCGGCTTCATCGCTCGAATCCCGTGTTGCGACGCGGCAAAATCCTGCGGCCGTTTGATGCCATCGCTTCGATCCGAAGTCCAGGGCCGATGGGCCGGACATGGGCGCTTGCAGCGGCTGCCGCACCGGCCGAAGTGTTCCCCGATTCTCGCCCTACCAATTTACCGAATGGCGAGTTTTCCCGCTCCGTGACGTCCACATGAAAATTTCATGGCGAAAAGACATCGCCGACCCCTTCCGAATCTCTCCTGGATTCCCGATACTTGCACGGTTCCCCGAAATTCATCCCCAGAATTCCCAGGCGTCACACCATATTTAGTATTTGATTCAGTTCCGCGCACTAATGCTTGACCCCACCGAGGAGTCGTCTTAGCTTTCTGTGGTGCGGCCGGGCCACGTACGAAGTTCCTGCCGAGCGTTCCCCGAGAAGGCTTGAGAGGCTTCCCCGCCATGGCCAAATGGCCTGGAGGACGGTCGTGTGCTGCTCCGGCGCTGTCGCCTGGAGCGGTGGCGCGATCAAAGGAGAGTGACGGCACCGCTGAAACGGCAGGCCGGCCGGTAACAGGGCGTTGCAGGCGTAAGACGAGTCATTGAGCTAAACGGCGAGCGACGGGACAGACGCGCGCCATGGTGGAAGGGGCCGGGGCGATCTCGACGCGAGAGCCGCCGGACAAAAGGGGCAGGACGATGCGAATCGAGCGGCGCTATACCAAGGACGGCCAGTCGGCCTATGCGGAGATCGAATTCCGGCTCACTGCGAGCGAGATTCGAAATCCCGACGGTTCGGTGGTGTTTCATGCCGATGATGTCGAGGTTCCCGCCGCATGGTCGCAGGTCGCTTCCGACGTGCTGGCGCAGAAGTATTTCCGCAAGGCCGGAGTGCCGGCGCGCCTCAGGAAGGTCGAGGAGGAAACCGTTCCGTCCTGGCTGTGGCGCTCGGTCGCCGATGAGGCGGCGCTCAGGGAGTTGCCGGAAAAGGAGCGCATGGTCGGCGAGCATTCGGCCAAGCAGGTGTTCGACCGTCTCGCCGGCACCTGGACCTATTGGGGCTGGAAGGGCGGCTATTTCGACAGCGAGGACGACGCCCGCGCCTTCTTCGACGAGCAGCGCTACATGCTCGCCATGCAGATGGTGGCGCCGAACTCGCCGCAATGGTTCAACACCGGCCTGCACTGGGCCTATGGCATAGACGGACCCAGCCAGGGGCACTTCTACGTCGATTTCGCCACCGGCAAGCTCACGAAGTCGAAGACCGCCTACGAGCATCCCCAGCCGCACGCCTGCTTCATCCAGTCGATCGCCGACGACCTCGTC
>DASYNT010000165.1:0-4469 GCA_036008405.1 Xanthobacteraceae bacterium | reverse complement strand
AGCGAAACCGTCACCGCTTGGCCTCCGGCCGGCGCCTGATGCCGAGATTGAGCAGCGCCGCGGCGACGGCGCGGTCCAGCGGCGTGAGGGGACAATCGCCGATGACTGTTCTCAGGCGGGTGCCGTCGATCGCGTGCGGCGTCGACCACAGATAGGCCACCTCGGACAGTTCGCGGAAGATCGGCACCACGACGCCGAGCATGCGCAGCAGCGGCCACGGCATCCCGTTCACCTTGAATCCGCGCCCGCACGCCCGCGAGATCGCGCCGGCCAAGGCGCGGCCCGTTACCGCATGGCCGGGAAATCCGAATTGGGCGAACGGCTCAAGCGCGGTGCGCGCTTCGACGAGACGCAGCATCGCTTCGCAGAGATCGGGCACGTAGGCCCATTCGTGCACCACGCCGAGTGGCCCCGGATAAGTGAGGCGCCCGGTTGCGACTTCGCGGACCAATATGCGGTCGAAATACGAACCGATGCCGGAGCCGCCGAAAAAGTCGCCGCCGCGCAGGATGATGACGCGCAGGCCCTGATCGGAAGCGGCACGCATGCGCGCCTCGATCGCGGCGCGGATTTCGCCCTTGCGCGAGGTCGGGCGCACCGCGGCCGTCTCGTCGACGATGGCCGGAATGCCGGCGCCATAGATGTAGAGATTGCCCGGAAACACCAGCGTCGCGCCGTTTTCCCCCGCCGCAGCGATGGCCGTCTCGGCCAGGGGCAGCGCTACCATCGACCATTGCGTATAAGGCACGTTGAGAGCGTGCAGAACCACTTCCGCGCCGCGCGCCGCCGCAATGACCGCTCCGGTGTCGCGGGCGTCGACTTCGACCAGTTCGGTTCCCGGCGCGATGGCGGCCGACGCATGTCCCCGCACCACGCTCGCGACCTGCCACCCGGCGACGCGAAAGGCTGCCGCCGCGGCACGGCCCAATTGCCCGGCAGCGCCGAGCACGAGGATGCGCCCGACGCGGGAGGCTTGCGGCAAGCTGTCTGCGGACAATCCGTTCTCCATCCTGGACCACGGGAAGCGCTGCGGCACAGGCTTCCCATCGTTCTCGGTAGGTCCCCCGTCCTTCAATGAGCCGTGGGCCGCTTGTCCCGATATTCTTTGGAACCAAATGTCGGGGTCAGACCATTTACACGAACAGCCCTGCCATGGGCCCGCCGGGGCGGCTGCAACATCCATGGCGGTGCGATGCTGCGGATGGTAAAAGCTTGTAATGGTAAATCTGCTTACGAACTACATCGTCCCCGTGGCCGTCGGTGCCGTGGCCGTCGTGCTGGTCCTCGGCCTTTACAACATGCTGCGCGGTGGCTCGCCCAACCTGTCGCAGACGCTGATGCGTTGGCGGGTGGTGCTTCAATTCATCGCCATTGTCATCATCATGGTGACGGTCTGGGCCATGCACCGTTAACAGGCCGCGGGGAAGCGCATGGTAGTTCTCAATCGCATCTACACCCGCACCGGCGATGACGGCACCACTGCGCTCGGCAACGGGGAGCGGCGCAAGAAATACGATCTGCGCATCGCCTCCTACGGCACCGTCGACGAGCTCAATGCCGCGGTCGGCCTGGTGCGGCTCGCGACCGCGAGCGATCCCGAACTCGACGCCATGCTCGGCCGCATCCAGAACGACCTGTTCGATCTCGGCGCCGATCTCTGCACGCCCGAAACGGCCCCCGGCAGGGGGCCCGGCGGTGAGCGGCTCACCGTTACCGAGGCCCAGGTCACCCGGCTCGAGGCGGAGATCGACCGGCTCAATGCGGAGCTGGCGCCGCTGCGCTCTTTCGTGCTGCCCGGCGGTACCGCGGCGGCCGCGTACCTGCACCTCGCCCGCACGATCTGCCGCCGCGCCGAGCGGATGATGGTCGAACTCGCCGATACGTCCGGCGAGACGGTGTCGGCGAGCGCCATCAGATACGTCAACCGGCTGTCGGACTTCCTGTTCGTGGCGAGCCGCTTCGCCAATGCTAAAGGCGGCGGCGACGTGCTGTGGGTGCCGGGGCATAACCGGTAGCGCGGCCCCAAAGCAACCCAAGCCGCGCCGCTGCCGGGGCCGGCCCGCGCGGCCCTTGAAAAGCCGCGCGGGAAAGACTTCATAGCCCGGATGAAATTCCTCGATCAGGCCAAGATCTACATCCGCTCGGGCGACGGCGGCGCGGGCTGCGTCTCGTTCCGGCGCGAGAAATTCATCGAATTCGGCGGCCCCGACGGTGGCGATGGCGGGCGCGGCGGCGATGTCGTCGCCGAATGCGTCGACGGCCTCAACACCCTGATCGACTACCGCTATCAGCAGCATTTCAAGGCCAGGACCGGCGGCCACGGCATGGGCAAGAACCGCACCGGCGCCAATGGCGCCGGCGTCGTTCTCAAAGTCCCCAAGGGCACCCAGATCTTCGACGAGGACAACGAGACCCTGCTCGCCGACCTCACCGCGATCGGCGACCGCGCGGTGCTCGCCAAGGGCGGCAATGGCGGCTTCGGCAACGCCCATTTCAAGTCCTCGACCAATCGCGCGCCGCGCCGTGCCAATCCCGGGCTCGCCGGCGAGGAGCGCACCATCTGGCTGCGCCTCAAGCTGATCGCCGACGCCGGCCTGGTAGGGCTGCCCAATGCCGGCAAGTCGACCCTGCTCGCCGCCGTGAGCGCGGCCAAACCGAAGATCGCCGATTACCCCTTCACCACGCTGCATCCCCAGCTCGGCGTGGTCTCGGTCGATGGCCGCGAGTTCGTGCTGGCGGACATTCCCGGCCTCATTGCCGGCGCCCATGAAGGCGCCGGCCTCGGCGACCGCTTTCTCGGCCATGTGGAGCGCTGCCGCGTGCTGCTCCACCTCGTTGACGGCACCTGCGAGCATGCCGGAAAGGCCTACAAGACCGTCCGCGCGGAGCTTGCGGCCTATGGCCATGGGCTCATCGACAAGCCGGAGATCGTCGCGCTCAACAAGGCCGACGCGCTGTTGCCGGAGCAGCTCAAGGAGCAGAAGGCGCGGCTCAAGCGCGCCGCAAAGAAGACCCCGCTGGTCATATCGGGGGTGTCTCACCAGGGCGTGCCGGAGGCGCTACGCGCGTTGATCAGGGTGATCGACGGCGCCCGCGAGGACGCAGAAGCGCCCGTCGAGGCTGCCGCTTGGGGGCCATAACCAGCGGAGGTGGCAAGGTATCTTTCGTTCTCCCGGGTGGCGGGAATACTCTGGCAGGACTATATTTTGGGTGTGCGGGGCTGCAGGTCCGCCTCGGTTTTCCCGGCAAGCACCGCGCAATTTCGCGACACCCCAGGCAACGCACCGCCACCGCGCGGACGATCCTGGTTTTTCGAATGGACCGAACATGACGTCCAACCGCACCGATCACATTCGCCTGACCTCCCATCCGGACCCGGGCGCCAAGTCGCGCTTCCCGATCCATTGGGGCGCGGCCTCGGCGCGGGCGCGGGGACCGGTGATCGGCACGGTGTCGCGGCTCCATGACCGCAACGTCATCGGCACCCATGGCGGCTCCTATGCGATCTATCGCGCGCTCGCGGTCACCGCCGGCGCGCTCGACCCGATCCGCCGCCCGGACCTGACCAACACCTATCCGGCTGCGACCATCGGACCGTTCCCACAATGGTCGGAGCCGGGGCGCATCGTCTCGCTCGACCCGTGGGGCCACCTGGTCGCGGAAAGCTTCAGGACCGAGATCGCCGAGGGCCTCGATGTGCGCCCCACCATCGCGGTCACCCGGGCGCGGCTCGACCTCATCGAGATGCACGATGCCATCCGCGCCGGGCGCCTCAAGCCCGACAGCAAGCACGTCCACGACAATGGCAGCCTGTCGGTCGTCAAGGTCGCGATCGATCCGGTGTGGTACCTGCCGGGCGTCGCCGAACGCTTCGGCACCTCGGAGACGCACCTGCGCCATGCCCTGTTCGAGCAGACCGCCGGGATGTTTCCCGAGCTCGTCACCCGCCCGGACATGCACGTGTTCCTGCCGCCGGTCGGCGGCACCACCGTCTATTTGTTCGGGGAGGTGGAGAAGCTCGCCGATCCCCGCACCCGGATTACTTGCCGGGTCCACGACGAGTGCAACGGCTCCGACGTGTTCGGCTCCGACATCTGCACCTGCCGCCCCTACCTCATCCACGGCATCGAGGAATGCGCCCGCGCCGCCCAGGCGGACGGCCTCGGCGTCATCGTATACAACCGCAAGGAGGGACGCGCGCTCGGCGAGGTCACCAAATTCCTGGTCTACAATGCCCGCAAGCGCCAGGAAGGCGGCGACTCCGCCGCGACCTATTTCGAGCGCACCGAATGCGTCGCCGGCGTCCAGGACGCGCGATTCCAGCAATTGATGCCCGATCCGATCCATTGGCTCGGCCTGCGGCGGATCGACCGCTTCGTCTCCATGAGCGACATGAAGTACGACGCGCTCGTCTCCCAGGGTATCGAGATCGTCGAACGGGTCGCCATTCCCGACGCGCTGGTGCCGCC
>DASYNT010000164.1:0-9164 GCA_036008405.1 Xanthobacteraceae bacterium | reverse complement strand
GCGGAGACCGGCTTGAACAAAGTCGCCCGGATTCAATTCAGGAAGGCTTCCGACATGGAGTAGGCGGGAACGTTTTGCGTTTCTGCGCCGCCCCGTTGGAGCGGGGCCGATTCAGTTTTTCGTCCCCTCTCCCGCTTGCGGGGGAGGGAGCAGAAAAGCCGTTCGCTCACGGGAATTGAAGCTATTATTCACGGACGGGTCATCGATCGCCCCCCTCTCACCGCGGCGGGATCGTGACGAACACGCAGCGCACCGGCAAGTCGTGGAAGTCCGCTGCCGTCATGTCCCTCCTCTTTGCGTTGTTGCGCCGCAACCGCATCTGAGGGTTTGAAGCCATGTACGCGATCACAATGTTTGAAGATGCCTGCGGACGAACGCGAACGGCAGACGGGATCGTAATTGACCACGTCAAGCGTCCAAGGGTTCCGAGCTTGTTCATCTCCATCGCGACGCCCACGCTGCTGATTTGGCGGCTGATTTTCGTAGCAGTTTTGGCCGAATGTGCCGCCGTCAATGTCGGCCGAACACAGGTAGCGACGACCGAGGCAGCTGACGCCGTGAAGCCGTCTTCGCCTGATTCGCCGTTGGTTCGCGAACTGCAAACGCCCGGTCCGGTTTCGACGCTGGTTTGGAGTTCCGACGGGACTAAGTTTGCGGCCGGCAGCCTTGGAAAGGTCATTACAATTTGGGACTCTGCGGGACAGATGGTTCGGCAGATTCAGCGCGAAAGAGCATTTTTTGGATACAGCGATACATTTGCCTTTGTTTCTGGTGACACGCAGCTTGCGACTCCCCCAGCATTGTCTAAAATTGATGCTTTTTCACTGTTTGACATTGGCACAGGCGAAGTTGTGCGCGAAATTCCGGGTCTATATCCTGGAATGTCGCAAAATATCAACGGTGCAAAGGCGCTTGTTGCTTCGCCTGACCGATCAATTATCGCGGTTATCTTCGGACGCGCACTCGATCAACCAGTCTCCCTATTCTCAACGCAAAACTGGAATAAGGTAGATGGTTTTTGGCGCGCGGGTGATCGTTTTGCGCAGCCGAGCTCAGTGGCGTTTTCACGTGATGGAAAAAGATTGGCTGCAAGTGAAAGCGTTGGATTCGTCTGGGTGTATGACTTGAACTCAAACCGTATTATAAGCGTGATTTATGCCTTTCCCGACCGGACACCCGCGGCTACCGCAATCGCCTTCAGCCCGGACGGCAGCATGATTGCACTTGGCTCCTCCGGACTGTCCGCAGAAGATAGGTCGCCAGACGGTCGAATCTTTTTAGGGTCTTCGCGGAGTAACCCTGCATTGCGGGTATTCAATGTCGACAGTGGGAGGCTCGTTGCGAGCTACGGCAAGTCATTTATCGGAATTACCGGCGACCTCGTCTGGAGTCCTGATGGCCTTGCGTTTATCACCGGCGGCAGGGTGCTGCACATTTGGAATCCCCTCGAAACATACAATTCGGAACGAATTATTGATCTCGGCGTGGGACAAAGGTCTGTGCCCATTGCGCTATCGCCTAACGGTATGATGCTAGCCGTCGGCGTGGGCCAGAGTGTCAGGCTATATCAGATTGCGCGTTAGGGCATCCTCTCACCGCGGCGGGATGGTGACGATAACGTAGCGCACCGGCGGGTCGGCGATGCCGAGGAACGTGCGCGAGATGTCGGCCTCGACGCGCTTGCCGACATCGCTGCGCGCCGCACGCGCATTCAATGCCCGCATGCAGACGGCATCGGCGGCCGGGCAGTAGAGGGCGATGCCGTCGCGTGCGATCCGCGCCTCGTCGACCCAGGGCGTCAATTGGGGCGTGGCGATCTCGTAGACCGAGGGCCGCTCCGCGAAATAGGGCACCGATCCCAGCAACAGGTTGGAGGAACCGCCGACCACTCGCAGCGGGCGGTCGGTGGTGTCGTGCCAGGCCTGTTCGACGCGCTCGGCCACCAGCCGGTAATGCGCGCCGTAATTCTCGACACCATGGAGATGCACCACGAGCGCGACCACGGGCGCAGCGACGACGCAGACGACCGGCACGGCAATGGCGATGGCGAGGATGCGGAGTGCCCCCGCGCGCGGCAGCGTTACCAGCGGCGACGACAGCAGCACCACCGGCAGCAGCGTCATGCTGGCGATGGCCCACAGCGAGACGATCTGCTGCCTGGCGAGAACCGCGGCGAGCAGCGGCAGGAGGAGGGGTGCCACGAAGGCGACGACGACGGTGCGGCGCCGCGGATCGGACGGCCACAGGGCGTCGATGACGGCCTCGCCGGACGGCCTCGCGGCGGCGACGGCGAGCAGGACCGGCACGGCGACATAGCCCGCCGAGCCCGCCACATAGGCGATGCCTGACACGATGGCTTCGAGGAAGGTGGCGGGATGGGTCTCGAGCGCATAGCCGAAGGCTGCGAAATCATGGTCATAGAGCCACCAGAGGTGCGGCGCTAGCGCCACCGCGCCGGCGGCAACGGTGACGTAAGGGGCGGGCGAGCGGAAATAGAGCGCGCGGCGGGCATCGGCGAGCGCCGCGATGGCGAGCCCCCCCAGCAGCATGATCGACCAGTATTTCACCAGCATGGCGGCGGCCGCCGCGAAGCCCGCCAGCGCCGCGATGCCGGCGCTGCGGCTGTCGAGGGAGCGCAGGAAGAACCACGTGGTCAGCGCCCATGTCGGCGTCAGCATCGAATTGGCGTTGTACTTCATGGCGTGAAAATTAAAGAACGGCACGAGGGTGAGAAGCGCGAGCCCGGCCGCGCGTTTCTCGCCGTCGAGATAACGCCCGGCGATCATCCAGGCGACCCACAATGCGAACATCGCCATTGCCATGGAGAGCAGGTAGAACGCCCAATCCCGCAGCGGCAGCACGGCAAACCAGAGACCGACCAGCCAGGCCGGCAAAGGCGGGTGCTTGGGCGTCCCCAGCCCGACCTCGCGCGACCATGACACCATCTCGCCCATGTCGAAATGCAGATCCTGGCTGGCCTTGGAAACCACGGCATAAAGGGTCCAGACCGCGCAGTAGAGAACGAGCGCGATCGCGACGGTGCGCCCGCTGCGCTTGGGATCGGACAGGGCGTCGAGCAGCCGGTTGAGCCAAACTGCGCCGTCGACGGCGGAAGCGATGCTCATCCCACGCACCCGATCGAAGGCGCGAACCGAATCGCGGCCCGCCTCACCGCGATCAGGCGTCGCGCACCATTCTCCACGAACCGGCCTCCATTGCTCATCATCTTCGCAATTCGGTCGTCTCTCAATTTGACAAACTGCGACACGACCCGCAATTCGACGCCCTTGACGCCATTGATATCAGGGGCCATTGGCTGGACGCCATATCTGTCGTCGACCGGGCTCGGCCCGGGCGATGTCCCGTGGAATGCCGGAGATCGGATCGTAATGAGACCGGGGGTCGTTGTGGGGCGTCTGGCGGCCTTGCTTCTCGTCGTCGTCATCGTGGGACTTCCCATCGACGACCTCGTCGCCTACGCCGTGCTCCTCGCCGCCGCTCTCGTGATTCTGGCGGGGAGCCTGCGCACCGACCGGCGACGCTGGATCGCCGCGGTCGTGCTGGCGGGCGCGATCATGGCCGCGCACGTGCTGTGGCCGGCGCCGCGCATCGAGGAGGGACACAACGTGTTCCTGCCGGGGCCGGCGGCGGCGCAAACCTCGGGCCTGCCGGCCGATGTGTTGCGCGTCCTCGCCCGGCAGTTCGACGAGCTCTACCCGCCGGAAAAGCGATGCGCCGATGCCGCCAAGGGCTGCTGGCGGCCCGACCGCACGGCGGAGGCCGACGGCTACGCGTTTTCCGCCGACGGCATTTTCGACCGCGGCGCCTATTCGCGTCGCGTGACCGGCATAAACTTCTCCGACCCCGCCTATCTCCGGCTCGGCGCCGTCAACGAGCTGACCTATGCGTGGCCGGACGGTTCGAGCGACATCACGCGTTTTGCGCGCGACCGGCATTCGCTCAATCTGTTCGACCGCTATCGCATCACCCTGCCGCTTTTCGTCGTCTACCGCTTCCCGGCGCCATTCGCGGGAAGCCGGCTGTGCTGGCGCAGCACCGTGCTGTGGGAAACCGGCGGCGAGCGGTTCGATGAACTGACGGGCGCCGGTACGCAATGCCGCGAGATCGCGGCGGCAGATATCGGCCGGCGCATTTTCGGGATCTCGATCAAGCCGGAGGTCCGGCTCGCCATGATGCTCGACGCCACCGCAACGGTCCTGTTGCACCGCGCCCTCGAATGGGGCCTCACCATCGGCGGCGTGCTCGGGATCGTCATGCTGCTGGTGCGCATCGAGCCGCGCCGCCTCGTCTTGGCGGTGACCCTGATCGCGCTGACATTGCTGGTCATCGTCTTCATCGATGCGCAATTCATCGGCGGCTTCCGGCCGCTCGATTCCGGCGACGACGGCCTGACCTATGAAGGCTATGCGCGCCGCATGCTGCGCCACCTGTTGTCGGGCGACTTCGCCGCCGCCTTCCAGGGCGAAGAAAAGGTCTATTTCTTCGCGCCGGGGCTGCGCTATTTCCGCGTTTTGGAGCGGTTCCTGTTCGGCGATACGTTCCTCGGCTATCTCTCGATGATCCTCGCGTTCCCGCTGCTGGTGTTCGCGCTGTTCCGCCGTTTCCTGCCGGCGCAATGGACCCTCGTGATCGTCCTTCTGTTCGTCGTCACGCCGGTCGGCGCGCTGTTCGGCTCGAGCCTGTTCTACTACGTGGTGTGGGCGGCCCGCGGCTTTGCCGACCCGTTCGCCTTCATCCTGCTGTTCGCCGCCCTGGTCCTGATCGTGCCGCCGCGGACCGGGGAGAGTCCCGGAGCCGCCCGCGTCTTCGCATCCGGCCTGCTGCTCGCCGCCGCCACGTTCTGCCGGCCCAATCTGCTGCTGGCCGCGGGCGTGATCGTCGCCGGCGCCGGGCTGATGTGGCTGTGGCAACGGCAGTTCGGGCGCGCCGCCGCGCTGGCGGCGGGATTTGCGGCGCTGGCGGTGTCGCCGCTGCACAACTACCTGTTCGGCGATTCCCTGGTCCCCTTCACGGGCAGCGTGAACCTGCCGCAGACCCTGCTGATGCCGCCGCTCGACTATGCGAGGGCGGCGCTCGAACTCCTGACCTTCGATTTTGCCGGCGACCACGTCCGGCGCGCCGTCGCCCAGCTCGGCCGCTGGCTCTCGGGGCCGCAGGAATGGCTGTTCACGGTGCCGCTGCATGCGCTCGGGGTCGCGGCACTGGTGCGGGTCGGCGTGTTCGGATCGCGCTTCGATCCGTGGCTGCGCCTGATCGCGCTCGCGACCCTGCTGCAGCATGGGATCGGCATCTCCTACATCAATTTCGTGCGCTATAATCTCGGCACCTGGCTGCTGACCCTTCTGGTCGCCGCGGCCTGGCTGCAGGAGGAAGGGCTCCCATTGATGGGCCGGATCATGCCGCGCCTCGATGATGCCTGGCGACGCAACGCCCTGGTCAGGCGCCTGTCCGGTGGCATCGACGAACTCGCGGGTGTATTGGGCATTCGGGACCCCGGACGACCCGGGGAGGCGCCGGTGCGCCACGCCGCCGGCATTTCGTGAACGGATGGCCATGGATGAGTTGACCAAGGCGCCGACCTCGATCGATGCCGGCGTCACCCCGGCGCCGGAGCTCAGCGTCATCGTGCCGACCTACAACGAGCACGACAACGTGGCGCTCATGGTCGAGCTGCTCAAGCGCACCCTCGACGACGTGTCGTGGGAGGTCATCTTCGTCGACGACAACTCGCCGGACGGAACCGCCGCGGCGGTGCGCGCGCTCGGCGCCGCCGACCGCCGCATCCGCTGCATCCGCCGGATCGGCCGGCGCGGCCTCGCCGGCGCCTGCATCGAGGGCATGATGTCGAGCCAGGCGCGTTACGTCGCCGTGCTCGATGCCGACATGCAGCACGACGAGACCCTGCTCTGCGCCATGCTGGAACGCATTCGCAAGGGCGACGTCGACGTCGTGGTGGGCAGCCGCTACGTCCCCGGCGGCTCGGCCGACAGCTTCACCAGCGGGCGCCGCTTCATGAGCCGGCTGTCGCACGTCGCGGCCCACATGATCACCAAGGTGGACCTCAACGATTCCGGCAGCGGCTTCTTCATGATCCGCCGCGCCGCGGTGGAGGAACTCGCACCGCGGCTGTCATCCCAGGGCTTCAAGCTGCTGCTCGACATCATGACGACGGCGCGCGGGACACTGCGGGCGGCCGAGCTGCCCTATACGTTTCGCCAGCGCCAGCACGGCGAGAGCAAGCTCGACGCCCAGATCGTGCTCGATTTCGCAGCACTCCTGGTCGCCAAGCTCACCAACGACGCGGTGTCGTTCCGCTTCCTGATGTTCTGCTTCGTCGGGCTCACCGGCATCGTGATCCACATGGCGGCGCTGCAATTGGCGATACAATCGCTGGCGCTGCGATTCAACATCGCTCAGGTGGCGGCGACCGTGCTCGCGGTATGCTGGAACTTCGCGCTCAACAATATGCTGACCTACCGGGATCAACGGCTGTCGGGCTGGCGGTTCGCGACCGGCCTGCTGCGATTCCAACTGATCTGCGCGGTCGGTGCGATCTCCAATGTGAACGCGGCCGCCTGGATCTACGATTTCGGGGAGAACTGGTGGCTGGCGGGCCTCGGCGGCGCTCTGATGAGCGCAGTATGGAACTACGTCGTCAGCGCCGCATTCGTGTGGCGGGCACGCTGATCGGAACCTCCTGGATATTGCTTTTCTCGCATGTTAGGAGCGACCGCCGCGACGATCGATCCGCGCGCCCAGAAGACCCCGAACACGCGAGGAGATTGCGACGTGCGCGCCACCACCCGATTGAAGAACATGGTGAGCGCGAAGGAGATCGTGGTCGCGCCCGGGGCGTTCGACGGCCTGTCGGCACGCCTCGTCGAGCAGGCCGGGTTCCCCGCAGTCTATGCGAGCGGCGGCGCCATCGCGCGCAGCACTGGGGTGCCCGACATCGGCCTGATCTCGCCCGACGAGATCGTCCAGCGGCTCGCCGCCATGGTCGAGGTGGTCGGCGTGCCGGTGATCGCCGACGCCGACACCGGATACGGCAATGCGCTGTCGGCCCGGCGCGCGGCACGTGCCTTCGAGCGCGCCGGGGTCGCCGCCTTCCACCTGGAGGACCAGACCTTCCCGAAGAAATGCGGCCATTACGACGACAAGGGCCTCGTCCCGACCGCCGAGATGGTGCAAAAGCTCCATGCGGTGCGCGACGCCCTGCACGATCCCGATTTCATCGTCATCGCCCGCACCGACGCCATCGCGGTCGAGGGCTACGAGGCGGCGCTGGCGCGCGCCGGCGCCTATCTCGAAGCCGGCGCCGACATGGTGTTCGTGGAGGCACCGACCTCCGAGCGGGAGATCGCCGAGATCGCGCGCCGGCTGCCCGGCTTCAAGCTCATCAACATGTTCCATGGCGGCAAGACGCCTTTGCTGCCGGTGTCGCGCCTGCAAGAATTCGGCTACCACGTCGTCATCATACCGAGCGACACCCAGCGCGCCGCCATCAAGGCGATGCAGCGGGTGCTGGCGACCATCGCGCGCAACGGCAGCGCAGCGGCGATGATCGACGACATGGCCTCCTTCAAGGAGCGCGAGGCGGTGATCGGCACCGCGCGCTTCCTCGCCCTCGATCGAAAGTATTCGTCATGAGCCACGGACCCGGAGCCGGCAATCCGCACACGCGCGGCATCGCGGAATTCGTCGCGGCGCTCCGCTATGAGGAGATTCCGCCCGAGGTGATTGCCCGGATCAAGCTGCTGATCCTGGACTCGCTGGGCTGCGCCATGTTCGGCGCCGGCCTGCCCTGGAGCCGGATCCTGCTGACGACGCTCGCCGGGCTCGACACCACCGCCGCTTGCGCCGTGTGGGGCACCGGAAAGCGGCTGTCGGCGCCCCATGCGGCGCTGGTCAACGGCACCCTGGTGCAGAGCTTCGAGCTCGACGACGTGCACCGCGCCGGCGTGCTGCATGTGGGCGCAGTGACCTTGCCGGCGCTGTTCGCGGTCGCCGAGCTGCGGCCCGGCATGAGCGGGCGGGATTTCGTGCGCGCCGCCGTCGCCGGCTACGAGATCGGGCCGCGGGTCGGCCTGTGCATGGGGCCGGAGCATATCGGCCAGGGCTGGCATTCCGGCGCCACGGTCGGCGTATTCGCGGCCGCCGCCGGCGCCGCGGCGGCGCTGCGCCTGTCGCCGGATGCGGCCGTCCATGCGCTCGGCATCGCCGGCACCCAGGCATCCGGCCTGATGGCGGCGCAATACGGCGCCATGGTCAAGCGCATGCATGCCGGGCGCGCGGCCCAGAGCGGCCTTTACGGTGCGCTGCTCGCGGAGGCCGGCTTCACCGGTATCGCCGACGTGTTCGAAAGCGAATACGGCGGCTTCTGCACCACATTCTCGCGCTCCCAGGACCGCTTCAGGCTCACCGAGCTCACCTCGGGCCTCGGCGAGCGGTTCGAGACCATGGGCATCGCGCTCAAGTTCTATTCCTGCGTCGGCAGCAACCACACCACCCTCGACGCCATCCGCACCATCGCCGCACGCCGCCCGTTCCAGCCCGAAGAGATTGCGAAGATCGTGGTGCACGGCTCCCAGGCGACCGTCGATCATGTCGGCTGGCCGTACCGGCCGCAGGGCCTGACCTCGGCGCAGATGAACCTGCCGTTCTGCATCGCGACGCTGCTCGCCGAAGGCGACGTGTTCGTCGACCAGTTCTCCGACGCCGTCGTCGCCGACCCTCGCCGCATGGCGCTCGCCGCCAAGGTCGAGGTGGTCCACGACCCCGCCATCACCGCGCGCGGCGCCAGGCTGCGCCACATGGTGCGGGTCGAGGTCCACTTTGCCGACGGCACGTCGCAGGCCGAGACCGTCGAGGCGCCCCGCGGCAGCGAGCAGAAATTCGCCAGCGAGCACGACGTGGTGGAGAAATTCCGCAAGCTCGTCCGCCGAATCCGCACCGACGCCGAGGCGGACCGCATCGCCGAACTGGTGCTCGGCGTCGAGAAGCTCCCCGACATCGGCGTGCTGGCTGCGGCATTGGCCGCGCCTTAAGGGACGCCACTTGGGGGCGGTGCGAGGGAAGCACCGAAGTTTCACGCCCCCCTCAGAAGTCCGGCTTCGCAGCGGTCGGGAGCGGATACAGGTTCT
>DASYNT010000163.1:0-9601 GCA_036008405.1 Xanthobacteraceae bacterium | reverse complement strand
GCAAACCAGCCCGTCGCGCAGCTCCTTGGCGAGGTCGTCGAAGATCTTGTCCCGCGGCGGCGGTATATCCTCCAGCAATTGCTCCATCAGCTCGTCGTCGTGATCGGCGAGCGTCTCCAGCATGGAGAAACGCGCATCCTTGCCGCGATCGAGATCGTCGCCCTCGAGCTTGATCACTTCGGATGCGGTGTGCTCCTTGTAGACGAAGGCACGTTCCAGGGCGAGATCGACGAAGCCGCCGATGATGTCGTTCTTCCAAATCGGGATCTGGCGCAGCAGCAACGGAACACGCGACGCCGGCTGCAGCAGCTTGAGGCTCTCGCGGACCTGCTTGTCCGCCTTGTCGATCTTGTTGAGGAACAGGAAGCGCGGAATTTTCAGATCCTCGAGCTCGCGCAGGATCAGCTGGAGCTGGGGAACCTTGCGTTCGTCGGCCTCGCAGACGACGACCGCCGCGTCGATCGCCGGCAGCACCGCCCGCATGTCGTGGACGAACTCGACCGAGCCCGGACAATCGATGAAGGTATAGCTGTCGCCCATGAAGGTGGTCGAAGCGACGGCGAGCTCGACGCTCATCTTGTGGTCGCGGGCTTCCTTGCTGGCGTCGCCGACGGTGGTCCCGGCGTCCACGGTGCCCTGACGCTGCACCGCCCCGGTGCGGGCGAGTATCGCCTCCAGCAGCGTGGTCTTGCCGCTCTGGAACGGCCCGACCAGCGCGATGCACCGTGAGCCTGCTGGCACGCCTTCCTTGTCTCCCATCATTGCCTCCCCCGAGTTTCGAGATCGGCCCAAGCGCCGGGTCCGTCTCGCTATCGTTTCAGGCGAATGGGGGCGTTGGCAAGAGCCCATTTTGACGGATATGCGACACGATGGCGCCGCCTCGCGCCGCAGACATTCGCGCCCGGAGGAAGAACCCGGCCCGCCACCGCTGCGGGCGGCCGGAAGCGTCCGGCCCTCATCCCAGCAACAACGTTCAAGGACGCCGGCGTTCAAGCTTCGAGCGAAAACGCCGGAGCCCCGGCACTGCCGGGGCTCCGCGCAACCCGCGAGATCGCGTTCAGCGCGCCGGGACGAGCGTCAGCCCGGCAATGCCGGCCGACACGTTGAAGCCGGACTGCGCCTGTCCGCTGAACGGCTGCAGGGCGAAGGAATTGTAGGAGCCGCCGACCAGCGCATTGGCGCCGCCGCCGATCCCGAAGCTCCCATTGGCCTGCACGCCGCCATAGCCGCCGGCAAGATCGCCGGGGCCGATATAGCGGGTGGGCGCGAATACCGACCAGCCCAGCCCGACGCCGGAATTGAAGCCGAGGTCGACGCCGAGCCGCTGGATCGTCGCGTAATAGCGGTGCGGCCGGCCGCCATAGGCGGGGAAGAACAGGCAGCGAAACTGGACCACCGCGCCGATGACGAAGGTGGCGCCTCCGGCGCTGCGGCAATCGAGGCGGCCGACCTGGACCCAGGCCTTGGCGCTGCCAGGCAGCAATGCCGTCATCATGACGGCGGCGGTCAGGGCGGGAACAAGCGAACGAATCTTCATGATAGAACTCCCAGGCGGCTTGGTTTCGTTGGATGACGGAAGGCGAAGGCAGGCGGCGGACGACGGGGGGTAGTGCGAGATCACCGCACCCATCGCAACTCGATGCCGGCGACGCCGGCCGCGACATTGAGCCCGGTCTGGCCCTGCACCGACAGCGGCTGCAGTTCGACGGTGCGGTTCGATCCGCCCACCAGGATATTTGCGCCGACGCCCGCCCCGACCGTGGCTTCCGCGGAAGCGCCCCCATAGCTGCCGGCGAGCGCGCCGGCGGCCCGCGAGGTCGGCGCATAGACCGACCACACCATGACGCCGCCGGCGGTGGCTCCGAGATCGATTCCGAGCTTGCTGAGCACGCCCGCATAGAATTCGGGCGGACCGGGAAGCGCCGGCACGAACGAACAGTTGAGCGTCTTCTGCGATCCGATGATGAAACCGATGCCGCCGGAGATATCGCAGGTCAGCGTGCCGGCTTGGACGCGATCGGCCGGCCGCTGCTGGGCGACCGCCGTTCCGGTCGCCCAGCCGGCGGCCCATGCCGAAGCCGTCACCGCGGCCAGGATTGCAGATCTACGCATTTTGGCTCCCCCTTGCGCTTCGACGCGGCGGCGCCCGCATTCTGCCGGGCATTGTTCATGACCCGCCAGCGTCGGCCGGATTCCCACTACCATGATACGACATTATCAAGGGTGTGTCGCCCAGCATGTAGCGCCCCGGGCACACCCGCCCGAAAAGGCGCCGAGCCTGCAAGACTACAATATTACCGCAGCCCGGCGCAGAAGCGCTGGATGCGCTCGCAAGCCTCGTGCAGCAGCGGGGTTGCGGTGGCGTAGGAGATGCGAAAGGCCGGGCCGAGCCCGAATGGCGTTCCCTGGACCACCGCAACCCCTTCCGCGTCCAGCAATTCGGTCACGAAATCCTCGTCGGTGCCGATCTTCTGCCCGGACGGGGCCAACTTGCCGATGGTGCCTGCACAGGACGGATAGACATAGAATGCACCTTCCGGCTTGGGACACTGGATCCCATTTGCCTGGTTGAGCATGGCGACGCAGAGGTCGCGGCGCTCCTTGAAAATCTTGTTGTGTTTGGGAATGAAGTCCTTGGGACCGTTGAGCGCCTCGACCGCGGCCCATTGCGACACCGCGGCCGGGTTCGAAGTCGACTGCGACTGGATCGCCGCCATCGCCTTGATCAGAGGTTCCGGCCCCCCGGCAAATCCGATGCGCCAGCCGGTCATGCAATAGGCCTTGGACACCCCGTTTACCGTCAAGGTCCGTTCGTAAAGCCGGGGCTCGACCTGGGCGGGGGAGGTGAAGACGAAATCGTCGTAGACGAGATGCTCATACATGTCGTCGCTCATCACCCAAACGTGCGGATGCCGCAGCAGCACGTCGGTCAGCGCCTTCAGCTCGGCCCTCTTATAGGCCGATCCGGTCGGATTCGAGGGCGAGTTGAGGATGAGCCACTTGGTCCGCGGCGTGATTGCCCGCTCGAGCTGCTCAGCCTTGATCTTGAAGCCGGATTCCGCCGTGGCGGTGACCGCGACCGGCTCGCCGCCGGCGAGCATCACCATGTCCGGATAGCTCACCCAATAGGGCGCGGGGATGATGACCTCGTCGCCGGGATTGAGCGTCGCCACCAGGGCGTTGTAGAGCACCTGCTTGCCTCCGGTGCCTACGGAAATCTGGCTCGGCCTGTATTCGAGCTCGTTTTCCCGCTTGAACTTGGCGGCAACCGCCGCCTTGAGCTCGGCGATGCCGTCCACATTGGTATATTTGGAAGACCGGCCGTCCCGGATCGCCCTGATGGCCGCTTCCTTGATGTTGTCGGGGGTGTCGAAATCCGGCTCGCCGGCCCCGAGACCGATGACGTCGCGACCCGCCAATTTGAGCGCGCGCGCCTTGTCCGTGACCGCAATCGTGGCGGACGGCTTAATGCGCTGCAGCGTGTCGGCGAGAAAGGCCATGCGATCGATCTCCATCGCCCCTCGAGGGCGCCCGTTTCCTAATGGGCGAAGGCAGGAACGGCAAGCCCAAACCGCGCCCTGCCGTGCCCCGCCGGGAGCGATTCTGTCGCAGCCGCGGCTGCGATGCGACGTTTGTCGCGGTTGTCATCCGCGACCGGAAAGCGCTATTGCGGCCGCAGGAACAAGACCGTCATGAGATGAGCGAATCGCTTCCCCGTCATCCGCTGCACCGCTTCCCCTTCGTCGACACCCGCGATCCCAACGAAGTCCGGCACCTGCTGCGCGAATATTTCGATGCCCGCTATTTCGATGTGCGGCAGGGCGGCCTGCCGTTCCACGTCGCCTGGAATTACACGAAGCTCGAGCACCTCGATTTGGGATATTCCCGTTACGACAGTGCCGTCAGCGTCGGAATTGCCGGCGTCAACATGGTGCGGCAGATGTTTTCGCTGACCGGAAGCTCGACGGTCGCATACGGCTCGCGGCAATTCACCGCCGATCGCGATCACACCAACCTCATTCCCTCCGGCGCCGAGGCGCGGATCGACCGCAGCGCCGGACACAGCGAACTGCGGCTGAGGATCGATTCGAGCGCGCTTCGGGCCAAGCTTGCCGCAGTGATTGGGACCCCGGTGGTGCGCGACATCGAATTTGAAGCGCCGGCGGGCGAGCGGGAATTGCACCGCTTGCGCCGCCTGTTGTTCTTCCTGGCCGGCCAGCTCGATTGCGAAGACACCATGATTCCGGACCAGGTGCTGGCGGAATATGAGCAGCTGGTGATGGTGTCGTTTCTGACCGCCAACCGGCACAATTTCAGCCACCTGCTGGAGCGCACCCAACCGGCGCCGGGGCCGTGGCAGGTTCGCCTGGTCGAGGAATACATCGAGGCGAACTGGAAGATGCCGCTCAACATAGAGACGCTCGCCGCAGTTACCGGCGGCAGTGCGCGCAGCATCTTCAAGGCCTTCAAGGAGGCGCGCGGCATTTCTCCCATGGCGTTCGTCAAGCGCGTCCGGCTCGCCCATGCGAAACGCATGCTGCAGGCCGCCGGCGACATTTCGGTCATCGACGTGGCGTTCCAGTGCGGCTTCCTCAATCCCGGCCACTTCGCCCGGGATTACCGGCTGGCATTCGGGGAATTGCCGTCGCGGACGCTGCGTAGCGCCAGGCGCGGGAGCCGGCCGCCCAAATTGAACGCCGCCGGACGCCTGACCTGACGGGAGGCGCTTGGCGGTGTCACGATCCGGATGCCGGTTGCCCCCGGCAGGGCGAAAAGAGCGCGCGGGCCGATGACAGACGCGGTCAGCTCAGAGCTCCGCCACCGCCGCGACCAGCCGCTCGATGTCTTCCGGCCGCGACAGGCGGTGATCGCCGTCCTTGACCAAAGTCAGAACGACATCATCCTGGGCCAGCCGCGACACCAGCTCGACCGCATGGTCCCAGGGTACGTCGGGGTCCTGCACGCCCTGCAGGATGCGCACCGGGCAGCCGGTCTCGATCAGCCCGCCGAGCATCAGATGCCGGCGACCGTCCTCGATCAGGCCTCTGGTGATGAGATAGGGCTGGTCGGAATATTGCGAGGGACGCTTCCAGACCCCCGCGGTCTCGATCTCCCGCCTGACCTCAGCAGGAAACCGCTTCCACATCAGCGCCTCGGTGAAGTCCACTGCCGGTGCGATCAGCACCATCCCGGCGAGCGAGGCCCCCGGCCGCGGCGCCCGGCGCAGTTCGCGGGCCAGGAGAAGCGCGAGCCATCCCCCCATGGACGAGCCCACCAATATCTGCCGCCCTTCGCAGCAGGCCTCGAACACGGCGAGGCTTTCCTCGAGCCAGCGGGTAATAGTGCCGTCGGCAAATCGGCCGCCGGATTCGCCATGGCCGGAGTAATCGAAGCGCAGGCAGGCGCGGCCGCCGACGCCGGCCCAATGATCCAGCGCCACCGCCTTGGTGCCGCCCATGTCGGACATGAAGCCGCCGAGCCACATGATGCCGGGGCCGGCACCCTGGCGCATCCGCACCGCGATCCGCCGCGATGCCTCGCCCCGCCCGACCTCGAGAAAAGCCGCCCCAGAGGTCATCGAGCGCCACCTCGCCACGCCTTCGGACGACCCGATTCCGGTTTTTTAATGTACATTGCTGCAAATTCTTATTTCGATGAACCGTTGCGCGAAGGCGCGAGCCGGCTGTATCATGCCCGCCGGGGATGGAAATCGGCATTGTCGCGTGACCGCGGTCGGCAGCTCCGGCGTCACGCGATCCAGTGAAGCGCTCATTGGGCCGATCTTTACGCGGGGTGGGGGGAGTGGCCGACATAACGACAGCGGCGCGCGCGTTGATCGACGAGCGTGCGGATTTCGCGGGGGCCTCGCCGGCCTCCTTCGCGCGGGCATCGGCCCGGCGTCCATTGACAGTCATGATCGCGGTTCCGACCCTCGAAATCGGGGCCGCCGATGAGGGTGCGGTCGACCTCGCCCGGACGCTTACGGGGGCGGGGCACCGTGCGCTGGTGGTTTCCCGCGGCGGGCGGCTCGAGGGCGATCTCGCCCGCTGCGGCGCCCAGCTGGTGCGCCTCGACATGGCGAGCATCAACCCGGCCGTCATTGCGCGCAATGCGTTCGCGCTGGCGCGGCTCATCCGCGAGCGCCATTGCGGGGTGGTTCACGCCCTCGCCCGGGGGCCGGGATGGAGCGGTTATGCCGCCGCCCGCATGACCGGGGTCCCCTTCCTCACCACCTGGTACACGGGATTTCGCGACCAGAACCTGTTCAAGCACGCCTATAACGGCGTGATGGCACGCGGCGAGCAGGTGATCGCCATGAGCGATCAGATCGCCGACGTCATCTCCGAGCGTCACGGGGTGGCGGCGGAGCGGGTTGTCGTCATTCCTACCCATATCGACATCGCGCGCTTCGATCCGGCGCGGATCGCTGCCGAGCGGGTCGATGCGGCGCGCGCCGCCTGGGGCGTCGGCCCCGGCACCCGCGTCATCATGGTGGTGGGGCGCATCCTGCGCCGCAAGGGACACCATGTCATCGTGCGCGCGGCGCGCCGCCTCAAGGACATGGGGCTGCGGGATTTCGCTTTCGTGCTGGTCGGCGAAGACCATGGCCGCTCCAGCTACAGCGGCGAATTGTGGGACCTGGTGATGGCGACCAGGACCAGCGACGTGATCCGCATTGCCGGACCGCCGGCGGATGCGCCGGCCGCCTATGTCGCTGGCGCCGCCGTGGTGTCCGCCGCGATCCAGCTCGAGAGCCCGCAGCGGACCCTGCTGGAGGCCATGGCGATGGCACGTCCGGTGATCGTTTCGGACCTCGCCGCCGGATCGGATACGGTGCTGTCGCCGCCCGCGGTGAGCGAAGATCGCATGACCGGCTGGCGGTTCCGCAGCGGCGACGACGCCGAACTTGCCGCGATGCTGATCCGGCTGCTGTCGGCCTCCGAAAGCACCCGCATCGCCATTGGCCGGCGCGGGCGCGAACGGGTGAAGTCGCTGTTTGCAAGCCCGGCGGCGCCGGACCAGATGCTTGCCATCTATACCGAAATTGCGCGGCCCCCGGCTTGACGGGGGTTGCGACAGGACCCCCGTTGCTGCAGCCCACCGCCTGCGCAACCGCGTTCAAATCCATCTCCGCACCCGTTGACTTGTGGGTCGTTTATACCGATCTTCATGAACTTCCGAGTAGCAAGAGCGTTCATGCCGCACCTTGGTCGGCGGTTCTCGTGAAAGGTCACCGCAACAGCAAAAGGAGAAGTCAGCCATTCGTCGCCCGATGAGAGCTACTGCGCCCGCCCCGAAGGACGGTCCGCGCATCAATGATGAAATCCGCGTCCGCGAGGTTCATCTAATCGACAAGGACGGTGCCAACCGAGGCAACGTTACGATTTCCGAGGCTTTGGCCATTGCCCAGGAGGCGGGCCTGGACCTCGTGGAGATCTCGCCCAACGCCACCCCGCCGGTCTGCAAGCTGCTCGATTTCGGAAAATACAAATTCCAGGAGCAGAAGAAGCAGGCGGAAGCGCGCAAGAAACAGAAGGTCGTCGAGGTCAAGGAAATCAAGTTCCGACCGATGATCGACGACCATGACTACGACGTGAAGATGCGCGCGATGCAGCGCTTCTTCGAGGAAGGCGACAAGGTCAAGGTGACGCTGCGATTCCGTGGCCGCGAAATGGCCCATCAGGAACTCGGCGCCCGGCTGCTCGAACGCGTCAAAGGCGATACCGAGAAGCTCGCCAAGATCGAGATGGACGCCCGCTTCGAAGGCCGGCAGATGATCATGATCCTGGCGCCACGCTAGCGCAGGCTCACGAAAAGTCGAAAACTTTTCGGACCGGTTTCGGGTTGCATGGTGTCGTCTGGCGGAGTAGCGGGTGCCGGTTTTCGTGCACCCCGCCCGGGATAAGGTTGGAGCCGGCCTGTCCGCTCGGATCAATGCGCTCGGTATGATCGTCGCGATCGATGGCTCCGCGTCGATGGTGTGCACGCGTCGATGGTGCGCATTGACGCGACAAATGCCCTCCCTTATAAGCCGCGGCAACTGCGTGGAGCTGGCCCCGGCCGGTGTTTTGGCCGGGCGAGCCTTCGCGTTTTTTATCACCGTCATGTTCATCCGGCGGCATGCTGTAGGATGCAGAGAGGATAGCCGTGAAGCGGACCTATCAACCCAGCAAGTTGGTGCGCAAGCGCCGGCACGGCTTCCGAACCCGGATGGCGACCAAGGGCGGACGCCGGGTGCTCAATGCGCGCCGGGCCCGCGGCCGCAAGCGGCTCAGTGCGTGACCGGCCGCCGCGCCGGCCGAATGTCGGTGCAATGGAACGCCTGAAGCATCGCCGCGATTTTCTCGCTGCCGACGCAGGCGCCAAGGCGTCGACGGCGGGCTTCGTGCTGCAGGAGCGCCCGCGTGGCGACGGCGGTCCCGCCCGGGTCGGCTTCACCGTGTCGAAGAAGGTGGGCGGTGCGGTCGAGCGCAACCGCGTGCGCCGGCAATTGCGTGAGATCGTGCGGCTGTCCGCCGGGCGGAACCTGCACGGCGGCAGCGACTATGTGATGGTCGGACGGCGTGCCGCGCTGGAAATGTCGTTTTCGCGGCTGGCCGAGGATTTCGCCGGCGCGCTGTCGCGCCTAGATAGGGTGCGGCGGCCGGCCGACCGGGCCTCCGACCGCGCCACAGCAAAAGCGCCGCTTGCGCCAACCGGCGATCAGGGCAGCTCATGAACGACCAGAAAAATACCATACTGGCTATCGTGCTGTCGGCGATCGTATTGATCGGATGGCAATATTTCATCGGGATGCCGCAGATGGAGCGGCAGCGCCAGGAGGCGCTGCTCAGGCAGCAGCAGGCCCAGCAGGCTAAGCCGCCCCAGGCTGCGCCGAGCCCCGCCGCGCCGGCAGGCGCCGCACCGCGCCCGCCCGGCCAGGCGGACGTGACGACGCCGGCCGAACAGAAGAGCCGGGAGGCAGCGCTCGGCGCGAGCGAGCGCATCCCGATCGAAACGCCGTCGGTCAAGGGGTCGATCGCCCTCAAGGGCGGGCGCCTCGACGATATTTCGCTGTCCCGGTATCATGAGACTGTCGATCCGAACTCGCCGGCCATCGTGCTGCTGTCGCCGTCCGGGAGTCCGCATCCGTTTTATGCCGAGTTTGGCTGGGTCGGGGGCGCCGGCGCCAATGTGAAGGCGCCGGGGCCGGATACGGTGTGGCAGCGCGAGGGGGCCGGTCCGCTCACCCCGGAACGGCCGATCGCGCTCGTTTATGACAACGGCGAGGGCCTGAAATTCCGCCGCACGATCAGCGTCGACGACAAGTACCTCTTTACCTTGAGGGACGAGGTGGCCAACAGCACCGCCGCGCCGGTCACGCTTTATCCCTACGCGCTGATCTCGCGCCACGGCCTGCCGCAGACATCCGGTTATTACATCCTTCACGAGGGCCTGATCGGCGTGATGGGGGACCAGGGCCTGCAGGAGGTCACCTACAAAACGATCGAAGACAAGAAGAGCCTCGTCTTCAAGGCGACCGATGCCTGGATGGGCATCACCGACAAATACTGGGCCGCAACGCTGCTGCCGAACACCGATGCCCAGGTCCAGGCGCATT
>DASYNT010000162.1:0-16142 GCA_036008405.1 Xanthobacteraceae bacterium | reverse complement strand
ACCTCGTTGATCTCGGCGTTGTAGACTTGGATCTCGTCCGCGGCATGGGCGAGCCGTGGACCGGGGAGGCACAGCAAGCCCGCGGCGAGCAGCAATACCGCCGAGCGGCGGGTTTTGGACCCCGGTTGCATCACGTCCTCCCCAAGTCGACGTCCGATCCGCATGGTGCCGGCGCCCCCAGTTTAGAATAACTGCAAGCTTAGAATTATTCCAATGAAAATTTAGCGACGTGTTTTTTGCGCGAGCGTAAGCAGCCGTGCACGCCAGGGGCGAACGATTCGAGCTTCTATGGGAGCTTTGAATGACTTTCCCAACCCCCGCGCGCAGTCGATCGACGCGGCGCTGATGAATTTGGGCTGTTCACGATGGTCGTGCGCCTGCCGCCGCACGACCAGGAAATGCGACCGCGAAGTGCCGCCTCACCTGTCGGAGTGCATCGCCGCCTTCGCTCCTTGCACCTTGGCTCATTGCACCTTCTTGGCGCCGCCGGGCAGGGCGCGGTCGAGCCAGTCGGCCATCACCTTGGCGATGGCGTCGCTGTTCTTCTCCAGCATCATCATGTGGCCGTTGCCATGGATGCCGACATCGGGCAGGCGGATGAAGGTGGATTTCACCCCGGCCTGGGAGAGGTAGCGCACGGTGCAATGATCATAGGAGGCGTGGTAGGACGCCTCCGAGGTCACGATCAGGACCGGCGTGTTCTGCAGATTGGCGAGCTTGCGGGCCGGCTCCTGCTGCGCCCAGCAGCGCACGAAATCGGGCTTTTCCGGCGTGTCCTCCCGCACGAATTGCAGCGGCGCGGTTTCCGTCACCGGCGGGTCGTAGGTGAGCGGGACGTCGGTCAATCCCCCCGCCTTGGTGTGGGCGGCGTCCGCAAACCAGTCCGGCGCGCCCTTGAATTCAACGTCGTGAGCCGGCGGGCCATTGGGCTCGACCGCGACGATCGCCTTGACGAGGCTCGGACGCTTGTCGGCGATCGGCCAGACGAACGCACCCGACTGGGAATGGATGAGCACCACGGCAGGTCCGATGCGGTCGAGCAGCGCGACGGTGGCGTCGCGATTGAGCGCCTGCTGCAGGGGAAAGTCGACCAGCGAGGGGAACTGGCTGGCATAGAACTGATCGAATGCCGCGTCCCCCGGCTTGCCGTCGCCCGGCCATTGGCTGTGCAGATGCGCCTGCGGCCACAGCTTGAAACGTTCGGGGGCGACGAAGCGCTGCTCCAGCCGGTTCAGGTTGGCGGTCGAGACCGGGCCGTTTGCCTGCGACCACTGGGCCGCCCGGCCGCGCGCCACCTGGTCGACCACATAGACCGCATAGCCGCGCCGCAGGAAATACTGAGCCCAGCCGTCGCGGCCGTCCGGCGTGCCGGTGAAATTGGTGCCGGTCTGGCCGCCGCCATGAATCATCACTACCGGATAGGGGTGCGCGAGCCGCTGCGGCACTTGGTATTCCACATACATGTGGCCCACGGTCGGCGAGCCCTCGCGGTTCGGATCGATGGCGCCGCCGACAAAGAAATAGCCCTGCTTGGCGATGACCAGCGGCCCGGTCTGGGCGTGCGCGCCGGCGAGCGACAGCAGCGAAGCGCCGGCCCCGATCAGGGCGGTGGCCAGTGCCCGCAGAATCTTATCGAGGATCCTGTCCGACGGTTGATCCATGTGCATTTCCTCCCGCTGCGGCCGTTGCTTTTCGGCGATCTGTGCTTATTTCGTGACATTACCGCATGAATCTGGAAAGCTGCAGGCTTTTCGCACAGGAGGCGTGGTCTGCGGCGACCGCAAATCTTGCGGCGATGCGTCATTTTGCCTTTTAAGTGCCGGTTGCGCCATTGACGCCGTTGGGCGGCGTCCCTATGGTTCGCGGCGAAAAAGCCCCACGCTCACAGGGCATCGAGGTTGGTCCGATGAAAGTCCGTAACTCATTGAAATCCCTGCGAGGCCGCCATCGCGACAATCGCATCGTGCGACGCAAGGGCCGCGTTTATGTGATAAATAAGACACAGCGTCGCTTTAAAGCGCGCCAGGGCTAATTCCTGGGCAAATTTCTTAGAACTGTTACCAAATCAGTCTTGCAGTCGGGCGCTGGCTGGATAAGCTAGGCGGCATGAAGCGCTGTCTTGCAGGCCTTATGCTTGCCGCCTTGGCCACGGCTTTCCTGCCCCGACCCTCTTTTGCTCAGCATGAGGGCTTGGTCGCACCTCCCGATCAACTGCCTGCGATCCACCAGGGTGGCCGTACGGAAAACATCGATTTTCTGTTTGGCGCACTCAAGGCGGCGCCGGACGACACCAGCGCCAAGGCGGTGGAAGACCGTATCTGGGCGATGTGGACCGCGGCGGGCAATGACACCACCAGCCTGCTGATGAGCCGCGCCAAGAAGGCGATCGACGACAGCAATTACGACCTCGCCCTGAAGCTCATCGATGCCGTCATCGAGATCAAGCCGGACTACACCGAGGCCTGGAACCGGCGCGCCACCGTCTATTTCCTGAAAAAGGACTACGGCAATTCGCTCGCTGATCTCAGCAAGGTCCTGACCCGGGAGCCGCGCCATTTCGGGGCATTGTCCGGGCTGGCCCTCATCATGCAGGACATCGGCGACGAAAAGCGCGCGCTCGACGCCTACCGCAAGGCACTTGAGGTCTATCCGCGGCTCAAGGGGGTTTCGGAAAAGGTCAAGACGCTGGTCGAAAAGGTCGAGGGGCGGGACATCTGAGATCGCGCGATCCCGTCGCCTCGTGCCCGGCCAAGTGCCGGGCATTTGCGTTTTGAACGGGGCGGGCGAACGAGCCCGAACGTGGCGTCCCTTGCGCGGCCGCAAGGCGCGACCATTTTGGAGTCGATCGGGACGGCGCTCTTCGCCGGCGTGCATGATCTCGGTCGGGGAAAATAATCTGCAGCTGGACAGCATGCGCACGCCGTGCCCCGTTTTTCGTACATGATCGGCCTTGCGCTTCTCGCCGCCGTCGCCGTCTTCGGCACCGGGGCCGCCATCACCGTGCTTACGATCGCGCGCATCGAGGCGGCGCATCCTCCGGCCGGCCGTTTCGTCGAAGTCGAAGGCGGCCGGCTTCATGTTCTCGAACTCGGCCGCACCGACGGCGCCGGCGCGCCGCTGTGGCCGGTTGTGCTGGTGCATGGCGCCAGCGGCAATCTCGGCGACCTCCGGCTCGCGCTCGGCGACCGCCTGGCGCAAACCCGCCGGGTCATCCTGGTCGACCGTCCCGGCCACGGCTGGAGCGACCGGCCGGGTGGAGCACAAGACGCCTCGCCGGCGCGGCAGGCGGCGCTGATCGCCCAGGCGCTCGAGCGCCTCGGCATCGAGCGGTTCGTGCTGCTCGGCCATTCGCTCGGCGGCGCGGTAGCGACCGCCTTCGCGCTCGCCTATCCCGATCGTCTCGCCGGCCTCGTCCTGCTGGCGCCGGTGACCCATCCCTGGCTCGGCGGCCTGTCCTGGTACAACGCGTTGCTCACGACGCCGGTCGCAGGCTTCGTGTTCGCTCATGCGCTGGCGCTGCCGGCCGGCGAATTGCTGCTCGAAAGCGGTGCGCGGGAGGTGTTCGCCCCCCAGCCGATGCCGCCGGACTATCTGCGCCGGGCCGGGATCAGGCTGCTGCTGCGGCCGGCGGAATTCATCGCCAATGCCCAGGACGTCGCGATCCTGAAAGCCTTCGTCACTGCACAGGTGCCGCGCTATGGCGACATTGCGGTGCCGACGGTGGTGCTCACCGGCGATGCCGACGATACGGTGTCGCCGCAGCTTCATTCGCGCGCCATCGCGGCGGCGGTTCCGGGCGCGCGGCTCGTCGTCCTGCCGGGCATCGGCCACATGCCCCAGCATGTCGCCACCGACGAGGTGATCGCGGCGATCGATTCGGTTTCGGCGGCGACGGATGGGCGGCGCGCGCAGATCCGTTAGCTGATGGCGCTCTGCTGGCTGGGCTTCAACCCGCTCCGGAGCGGCCGCGGGATTCTCGCACTCGAACCTGCGCAACGCGCGCGTCCTCTCAGCTTCGCGCCGCCTCCGGGCCGACCAGCGCGATGCGCACCATGTTGGTCGCGCCCGGGGTGCCGAACGGCACGCCGGCGACGACGATGATGCGTTGGCCGGGCACGGCGAAGCCGTCCTTGACGGCGATGCGGCCGGCGCGGTCGACCATGTCGTCCTGGTCGTGGGCATCCTCGGCGAGCACGCTATGGACGCCCCACGCCAGCGCCAGCTTGCGGCCGGTGGCGATGTTCGGCGAGATCGACACGATGGGCGCCTTCGGGCGCTCGCGGGCCACCCGCAGCGAGGTCGCGCCGGACGAGGTCCAGCACACGAGGGCGTTGAGATCGAGCGTCTCGGCGATCTCGCGCGCCGCCGCGGCGATGGCGTCGGCGCCGGTCGCCTCCGGCGCGGCGCGCTGGGCATCCATGATGCTGCGGTAGGTCGGATCGCCTTCGACCTCGACGGCGATGCGATCCATGGTGGCGACCGCTTCGACGGGATACTGCCCGGCGGCGGATTCCGCCGACAGCATCACCGCGTCCGCCCCCTCGAAGATGGCGGTGGCGACATCGGACACTTCGGCCCTGGTGGGCACCGGGCTCTGGATCATCGATTCCAGCATCTGGGTCGCGATCACCACCGGCTTGCCGGCGCGGCGCGACGCGCGGGTCATCTGCTTCTGCAGGCCCGGAACCTTTTCCACCGGCAGCTCGACGCCGAGATCGCCGCGGGCGACCATCAGGGCATCGGCGATGTCGAGAATTCCGGCGAGGTGCTCGATCGCCTGCGGCTTTTCCATCTTCGCCATCACGGCGGCGCGTCCGTGGGCGATCTTCTTGGCCTCGGCGATGTCGTCGGGCCGCTGGATGAAGGACAGCGCGATCCAGTCGGCGCCGGCATCGAGGGCGGCTTCGAGATCGGAATGGTCCTTGCCGGTCAGCGCGGAAAATCCCAGCATGGTGTCGGGCAGGCTCACGCCCTTTCGCGCCGACAGCCTGCCGCCGACCTCGACCCGGGTGAGCGCCCGCTGCGGCGACGCCTCCAGCGCCACCAGCCTGATCTTGCCGTCATCGAGCAGCAAAGCATGGCCCGGCCTGAGCGCGGACAGAATCTCCGGATGGGGCAGGTGCACCCGCGTCGCATCGCCCGGGGCGGGATCGGCATCGAGCACGAAATGCGCGCCCTTGACCAGGACAACGGCGTCCTCCCGAAAGGCGCCGACGCGCAGCTTCGGCCCCTGCAGGTCCACCAGCGCGCCGATCGGCCTGCCATTGGCCGCTTCGGTATCGCGGATCATGCGCATGAGTTCGCGCATGCGGTCGTGGGCAGTGTGGCTCATATTGATGCGGAACACGTCGGCGCCGGCGGCAAACAGCGCCGCGATCGTCTCGCGGCTCGACGAGGCGGGACCGAGGGTGGCGATGATCTTGGTGCGGCGCCGGCGCCTCATCGCGGTGCGGTTCCCGCCGGCGGTGCGGGGCCCGATCGGGAGCCGGCGGGTGGTGCGGTCGGCGGGCGCTGGCCGGCGGCGTCGGGGCGCTGGCCCTCGCCGGCCTCGGTCAGTTGCACCGTCCAGGTCTGCTGTTCGCCGGTGTCCACTTCGAAGAATCCGGTGCGGTCGTAGCCGCGCGCGAGGCAGTCCCCGGTGCCGCGGATGGTGAACTCCTTTTCCCTGGTGCACATGAAGGCCTGGCCCGACCACTCGCCGCCGTGGTCGTAATCCACCGCATAGATGTAATAGAACCGCGCCGCCAGCGATCCCCGCAGCAGCGTGTCGCAATTCTTCGCCGGCAGGTTCCACCAGCCTTCGGTCGCCCAGCCGTCATTGTCCTTGTAGCCGAGTGCAACGCCGATGCGGCTGCTGGTCTGGTTGCACAGCCGGAAATCGGCCGCCGCCGGCGCCGCGGCAAAGCTCCAGGCGAGCGCCGCGACGGCGATGAGCGGCACGGCTCGGGCCGACCGCCGCATCGTCAGGAGAAGCCAGTCTGCGAGTTCGAGGTGGTGCCGCATGCAGGGTTTCGGGGTAGCGCTCAGGTCATGGCGGGTCAACAAGTATGGCACGGAAATCGTTGACATTGGTGAAAGTCGGTCCGGGTTCGAGGAGGTCGCCCAGCCGTTCGAAGAACCCCGTGGAATCGTTGTCGGCAAGAAAGGCGGCGGGATCGAGGCCGAGATTGCGGGCCCGCGCCAGGGTGGTTTCATCGATGAACGCCCCGGCGGGATCATCCGGGCTGCCGGCGCCGCCGTCCGTTCCGTCGGTGTCGCCGGCAACGGCGGCGATACCGGGGGCGCCGTCGAGCGCGCGGGCCAGCGCCAGGGCGTATTCCTGGTTGGGGCCGCCGCGGCCGGTTCCGGCAATCGTCACGGTCAGTTCTCCGCCCGACAGCACGACCGCCCGCCGGCCCTGCGCCTGCAGGTTGCGGGCGAGCCGGCCATGGGCGGCGGCGATATCGCGGGCCTCGCCCTCGACGCGGTCACCCAGGTAGACGCAGTCATAGCCGCGTGCCCGCACCGCCGCCTCGGCGACGCGGAACGCGTCGGCCGGGCGGGCGACGAGGCAAAAGGAGGCGCGCGCAAACACGGGGTCGCCCGGCTTGGGCGATTCATTGGCGGGATCGGCGAGCGCTTCGTTGACCGGCTCCGCCAAGGGGAGCGCAAATCGCGCCGCCACTGCACGGGCTTCGGCAAGCGTGGTCGGATCGGGCACCGTCGGACCCGATCCGATCACGGCGGGATCGTCGCCGGGAACGTCGGATATCGCGAGCGTCACCACCGGGGCGGGGTAGGCACAGCGCGCCAGCCGCCCGCCCTTGATGCGGGACAAGTGCTTGCGCACGGTGTTGATGTCGCCGATCCCCACCCCCGATTTGAGCAGGGCGCGGTTCACCGCCTGCTTTTCGGCCAGCGTCAGTCCGGCCGCCGGGGCGATCCAATTGGCGGATGCCCCCCCGGAGATCAGCACCAGCACGAGATCTCCGGTGGAGGCGCCCGCGGCAAGAGCGAGTGCGCGTTCCGCCCCGGCCAGGCTTGCCGCATCGGGCACGGGATGGCCCGCCTCCATCATCTCGATGATCCGGGTCGGACGGCCATAGCCGCGCCGGGTGACCGCCACGCCGACGACCCGCGTGGCGGCGATACCGGACCGGTCGAGGTAATGGGCTTCCGCGCTCTCGGCCATGGCGCCTGCGGCCTTGCCGGCGGCGAGGATGATCAGGCGCCCTGCCGGCGGAGCATCCGGAAGGTGGGGTGTGAGGCAGCTTGCCGGATGGGCCGCGGCGACCGCGATTCGATACAGCTCGGCCAGAAAGGCGCGCGAGGGGCTCATGATCTTCCGTACTGGGGAGCAACCCAAGAATCGCTCCCTGGATAAGACGCCTCGCTGCCAATTACGAGCGGGTCGAATGACCCTGACATTGGGAACCAAAGCCGGGCCAGGCCGCCCGGTCGGGCGATCGCCGTCGGCGCGCACGGGGGATCATGGCAAGGGGCTTCGATCAGGCTTATCTTGGCACCGACCCTGGAGGACCGCCATGACCATCGACGACAAGACCCGCACCGAGCTGGAGGCCGCCGTGTTCCGCCGCCTGGTCGAACATCTGCGCCAGCGCACCGACGTGCAGAACATCGACCTCATGAATATGGCCGGATTCTGCCGCAACTGCCTGTCCAATTGGATGAAGGAGGCCGCCGATGCCAGGGGGCTCGCCATGACCAGGGATGCGAGCCGCGAGGCGGTCTACGGCATGCCCTACGAGGAGTGGAAGGCGAAGCACCACCGCGAAGCCAGCGGCGAGCAGAAGGCTGCCTTCGAAAAGGCCGCGCACAAGCACTGAGCGTTTCTCCACGCCGACGCGAAACGCCATCGTGTGGGCCCGCACGGGCGCCGTTTCCGCGCGTTTTCCGGCGGATCCGCCCTGGAAAGCCTGCAACTTTCCGCGCCCATGCTTTGACTGTGGATGACGCGTCGCGCGACTTGCGAAACGGACGGGGCTTGCGCAACGTGACCCTCCGTTTGCGTCACGCGAGGAACGCTTCATGTCCGTCACCACCGACTCCGCCGTCAAGGAAGCGCCCGCGACGCGATTCGCGAAGGATCAGCTCAAGGCGATCGTCGAGCGAGTCGAACGCCTCGAAGAAGAGAAGAAGGCGATCGCCGACGACATCCGCGACGTCTTCGCCGAGGCCAAGGGCAACGGCTACGACGTCAAGGCGCTGCGCACCGTGATTCGGCTGCGCAAGCAGGACAAGCAGGAGCGCGAGGAGCAGGAAGCGATCCTCGACACCTACCTGCAGGCGCTGGGGATGATCTGAGCCGCGCCGTCCGGACGGCAGCGACGAGTCCGAACCTTTTTTCACCTGGCTTTTCGCACCGGCCGCTCGTGGTCGCGCAATTGCCCGGTCGTTCCGGGTCGGCGCCAACGGGTCCGGCCTTCGGCCGCCCCGCTATCTGGCCTCGCACCGAACCCGGAAATCCGGACGGATTCCAGGTTCGCGCGACGGTGCGCACGCCTCGGGCGTGACTGTGCTCGGTTGACATCGACCGGCGCGCGCCCCGCCGAACGGCGGCGCGCTTACCGCAGCGATGCAGTGCGCTGAATGAAGGCGCGGGTGCTCAGGAATACCACCGCCTCGCCGCGGAACCGGTCCGGAGCCATGCCCGGATAGGCATCGTCGTGGAACGACATCATCAGCGAGGAATTGGGTTTACGCATCAGGTTGCGCAGCTCGGTGAGGTCCGGCGTACCGTACAGCGTCGCGGTCATCGAGTCCGTGATGCTCGGTGTCATGATCATCGCGCGCAGCCACGGGTCGTCGTAGCGCATGCCGGCATTGGCGACGACGGTCTTCGTGGTCACGGTGGTGTTGCTGCCGACCGCTGCGGCCGCCGCTTTGGCCGGCTCGACCGCACGGGCATCGGGCTCCGAGCGGGCGGCGACCGGATCGAGTGCCGCCGTGCGAACGACCGTCTTCTTCGTCACCGTCGTTACGTTGTCGTCATGAGGTGGGGCCGATTTGGCCGCCGCAGCGGGAACGAAGCGGTTCGCATCGCCCATCGGCTCGGGACGCATCGCCGAGGTGGCCCCGAGCGTCGCGTGCGGCGTCGCATAGGCGAGCGCGAGGTCGTTCGGCACTCGGTCATTGTCGACGCGCACCGGCCACGCGACCGTGCGGGCGGTCGTTGCCGGCTCGACGGCCTTGGCGGAGGGCGCCAGACTCGCAAGCCTCGTGCGCTCGGCCGCGGCGGGCTCGGGAGCGCGTGCGCCAGCCTCATCGGAAGACAGGGTCGTGGCGGTCTTGGCCGGGCGACCATGCGGCAGCGGCACGGCTGCGACCGCGGCTGCGCCTACCGGGCGGCCAAGTTCGGCGGGCTTACTGTCGAGGGAGGCCAGCGAGAAGGTGTTGGCGCGGGCCGGGGCCGCCGCGGCGCGGACCGCAGCCGGCTTCGCCGCGACCACCTCGTCCTCGTCCTCGCCATGGGAGGCTGCCGGGACGCTCTTCTTCTGCGATCCGGCGAGCGCGGCCGGCGACGGACCGCCGTGCCTGGACGGATCGTGCTTGGACAGATCCGGCTTGGCGCCATCTGCCGACGTCGCGACATGAACCGAGTGACCACCCATGATCCGCGCCATCTCGGCATCGCCGATGGGCGGTCCCCAGTGCCGCACATTGCCGACATCGAGGTGAACGAAGGGCGATCCGGAAGTCGGATAATAGCCGACGCCGCCGCGCTGCAACCGCAACCCGACATTGCGCAGCTCTTCGAGCGATGCGCCCGGGATGAAGAAATCCATCGCCTTGCCGAGCGTGTGCTGGCTGAACTTGGCGACCCCACTGCTGCGGGCGCGAAGCATTGCATTGGTGGCCGGCGAACGATAGCCGCACACCACGTGAATCACCTTGTCGCCGCCAACCTCTCGGGAAGCCTCCCAGACGAGGTCGAACAGGCGCGGGTCCATATTGATCTGCTCTTCCTTGCGCCAATCGCGCACGAACCAGTTGAGCTTTTGCAGCGCTTCTTCGTCGTAGCGGCCATCGCGCTTGAAGGTGATGGTGATGTCTTCGTCGGTGTGGATGTGGTGAAGCGAAATCGTCCTGGTGTCGCCGTTGGCGACGGCCGTCTCCAGGCCCCGACTGCCCAACATCAGGACGATGACCGCCAGCGCGGAACAGCCGCCGGCATACACCTTCCGCGAGAAGTTCAAACGCTTGCGCGCGCGAATGTCTGGCACTGGCGATCTCGCATTCTGACAACAATCCCATCTCGGCCGCGCAACACGACTGCGCGGCATTTCGCAGCGTCGATCGCAGCGGAACAGACTGTCTCCAATTTTACTGGGATCGGTTAAGGCGAGATTACCGCCACCCCGTTCCCCCCACCAACTAACACCCCTATAGGTCGAGTATGGCAAAAAAAAGCCGCGCCGGGAACACCGGGCGGGGGAAAATTGCCCAACTGTGGGAAACCCTTATGGCCGTACCGCGGAAACTCTCCCGATCGGCTTCGGGTTGTGGTGGCGTCGACCTCTGAACGGAAAATAAGGAATGACAGCAAATTTAGGGGGTTTTTTGATTCAAACCCAAGTGGTCTCGTTCGGCTCGGGTGCGGTTCGGGCCATCGAAAGGCGCTGACATTTCGTCCAGGAAGCGTTGTGCAAAACTGGAAGAAAAAACGCCGCTGCCGGTCGCGACGCCGCCGCCGCCGGAGCCTATTCCGATGAGACCCACCCACCACGGGACTCATGACCGGGCGTCCCGCCGATCTCGATCAGAACATGACCTTTCCATCATCGAAATGGCCGGGACAAGCCCGGCCAAGTCGATTTCGGAGGAGCGGAACGTGCTCTAGCGGAACAGTCCGAACAAAAATCCTGTCGGCCGCTGGATCTGTGCGGCCTGCTGCCGCCGTGGCGCCCCGCCGCCGCCGGCTTCACGACGCTCGACCGGCATGTCGGCGATCCGGCGGTCTTCGCCCCTCAGAGCGGCCAGCAGCCGGCTGTCGCGGCCATAAATGTCCTCGCGAATGACGAGGTGGCCGGACGCATCGACATAGGCGGTCTGATAGGTCAGGTGCACCGGAATTGGGTTTTGCAGTTGGATATCGCGCTCGCCGGTGCCGTACATATTGCGGATCCGGTCCGCCGTGTAGCCGTCCCGCGGATTGGAGATGTGGAGCAGCACCTCGGCATATTTGTCGGGGTCCTGGACCCGCATGCAGCCATGGCTGTAGGCACGTTTGTCATGCGCGAACATGTATTTGTCCGGCGTGTCGTGCTGATACACCAGGAACTTGTTGGGGAAATTGAAGCGGATGCGGCCCAGCGCATTGCCGGCCCCGGGAGGCTGGTAGATGTGCACGGAGCCGTCGCGATTGCGTTCCATCTTGAGGCCCATGCGGTCGAGGACCGTGGGGTCCTGCGCATAGGCCGGCAGGTATTCGTTGTTGATGATGGAGGGCGGCACGTTCCAGGTCGGATTAACGGTGATGTATTTCATCGTCTCCGTGAGCAACGGGGTCGCCTTCTCGCCGGGCTGTCCGACCACGACCCGCGTCGACCAGGCGAGCGAACCCTGATCCACGACCCGCAGCATGTATTCCGGGATGTTGACCATCACATAGGCTTTGCCGAGGTCGCGCGGCAGCCATCGCCAGCGCTCCATGTTGGCGATGATGATATCGGCATCGCGGTCGCGCCGCGGTCCGTTGAGGGCGTCGACCACGGCGTTGGTCAGGATGCCGCTCGGCTGCATGCCGTGCTGCTGCTGGAACTTCTTGACCGCGTCGGCAAGCGGCTTGTCGTAGGTCGTATCGTCGCCGCCGGCAGCGCCGAGACGATCGCGCAGCACGCCGACGCGCGGGTCGTTCATCCCGATCTTGAGAGACTGGCCGGGGCTGATCCGGCTCGGGCCGCCGCCGGTCTGGCCGCGCGCCTCCGCAAGCTTCGCCTTGAGCGCCTTATAGGCGGCGTGGGGCGGATTGAACCCGTCGAGCGCCTCGCCGACGTTCCTGGCGTCGGCCATCTTGCCGAGAACCTCGGACGGTTCCGGGGCCACGAGATTGTAGACAATGTCGGCGCTGACGCGGGAATAGTGAACGCGGCCGATTTGAGCATGGCGCGCATAGGTCAGCACGGAAGCGGTGAGCTTGAGTTCGGCCTCGGCCAGTGCCGCCGGATCGTCGCTTCGGAACGACGGCACCGGATAATCGGTCGGATCGAGGCCGTTGGAATCGACGCCGGCGAGATAGGACGCCGCCGCCTTGGCGCGCTTGCTTTCGACGCCCTCTTCGAGCCACAGCGGCGCATAGGAACGGGCCGCGTAGAAGGCTTCCACCGCCGCCTTGTTCCTGCGGTCCAGGATGTGATCGGCCTTGTTGCCGAACAGTTCGTGGATCTTCTCCGCGACCTTCTGGTCCGGGGTCAGGGGCACGGCTTCGGCAGCCGCCGCCGGGGCCTCGACGGGGGACGACGCAGCCGGCGCGGCCACGACCGGTGCGGCCGTTTCCGCCGCGGCCGGCGCGGCAATGACCGGAGCAGGGGTTTGCGGAACGGCCGGCGCGGCAATGACCGGGGCGGCCGTTTGCGATGCCGTCGGCGAGGTGGCGGACTGCGGTGCCAGCGAGGGAACAGGCGAGGTCGCGCCGGTCGGCGGCTCGGTCGTGGCCGGTGCGAGATCGTCGATCGAAGGCGGCGGCAGATTGGCCGATTCCGGCATCGGAACCGCGGCGGAAATATCGATATTAGTGGTTGGGCCCGCAAATACCGGACGGCTCGGGCCGGCCAGAACGATCGCAATCGCCGTGGTGGCGAGCCAGAGTTCGAATCGAGATCCGCTCATGTCCTGAATGTCCCCCATTCACGCAAGGCCCCAGCGATGTTTAGTCGCCGCAGCGCCCGCGGAAGTTCATTGCCGACGCAAATTTTACGAAATCTACCCCACGCGAGATCGGCTGAGCACCGACTTAAACACCCCAATCATGTTATTTTGTCGGACTGTCACCACAAAGCAACTCAGGCGCTCGCGGTGTCGACGACCGCAAGGCCGAGCGAGTCGAGTTTGCGGTATAGAGTGGAGCGGCCGATCCCCAGTCGGCGCGCCACCTCCGACATCTGGTTGTGATAGTGCGACAGGGCGAATCTGATCACCTCCGCTTCGATCTCTTCGAGGGGTCTGGAGTGACCGAAATCATCCAGTAATTGCAACAGGTTCGGCGTCGTCTGGAAATCCTCTTTCGAGGTTGGAAGCGGGGCCCGTGCGGCATCGTCATCGAGCTGGATGGTAGGGCCGAGCACAGGCGCCAGATCGGCAAGATTTGCCGGCTGGGATCGCGGCTGCGCGGGCTCCTCGGGCCGCTCCCGATCGCCGACCTGGACTGCAATCTGAGGGAACTCGTTAAGACTGATTTCCTCGCCTTCCGCCAGGACGACGGCACGAAATATGGCATTTTCTAGCTGACGGACGTTTCCCGGCCAGCGATAGGACGCCAGCAGGCGCAAGGCGTCGGCGGGCATCGAACGCACCCGCTTGCCCTCTTCGGCGGCAAATCGAACCATGAAATGGCGGGTGAGTTCGGGGATGTCCTCGGCGCGCTCGCGCAGCGGCGGGACCGTGATCGGAAACACGTGGAGACGGTAGAACAGGTCCTCGCGGAAGCGGCCGGATTTGACGTCGGTGAGAAGGTTGCGGTTGGTCGCGGAGATCAGGCGGACATTGACCCGGATCGGGCGCTTGCCGCCGACCGGCTCCACTTCGCCCTCCTGGATCGCCCGCAGCAGCTTGACCTGGACCGCGGGCGGCAACTCGCCGACCTCGTCGAGGAACAGGGTGCCGCCGGACGCCTCCAGGAACTTGCCGTCATGGCGCTCGGTGGCACCGGTGAAGGCACCCTTCTCGTGTCCGAACAGGATCGATTCGACCAGGTTTTCCGGCAGCGCCCCGCAGTTCACGGCGACAAAGGGCTTGGCCTTGCGGTCGCCGGAACCGTGGATGGCCCGCGCGATCAACTCCTTGCCGACGCCGGATTCGCCCTCGATCAGCACCGGTATCGTGGAATTGACGCTCTTTCGCGCCGCGTTCAGCACCGCCTGCATTTTGGCGCTGCGGGTGATGATGTCGTCGAAGGTCAAGGTACCGCCGCGGCTGCGCTTGAGGCGGGCGAACTCCCCCTCCAGCGCCCGCGTGGCGATGGCGTTGCGCAACGAAACCAACATGCGCTCGGCACCCACCGGCTTGACGACGAAATCGACGGCGCCCGCCCGCATCGCCGAAACCACGGTATCGATGCCGCCATGTGCAGTCTGGACGATGACGGGGATGGTGACCCTCGCCTCGCGCATCTTGGCGAGAACGCCGAGGCCGTCGAGATCGGGCATCACGAGATCGAGCACGACGCATTCGAAGGGTGGCCCGTCGGGCGTCGTCATCAACCGGACCGCGGCCTCGCCGCCGTCGGCGGCGACCACGACATAGCCGGCCTTTTCCACCATGTTCTGCAGGAGGCGGCGCTGTACGGGGTCGTCGTCGACGATGAGGACGCACTCAGCCATCACGCATTCCCGGTGGGGCACAAGCCGTTCGGATTTCTCCCAATGTCTTCGATCGGTCTTAACGGGCCATTAAGCGCGCACCTGCGCTCCGCGCATCGGCGCAGCTGTCCGCCAATGGGGTGCGACAAGGCCACGGCTTTGCCGCAACCGCGGTCTTAGCTATGGAACGCGATTCCCCGTGATCGACCGATGAGCCCATCCCCCATGCTGACAAAAACCGCCGCCCCCAGATCCAAGATTTCCGCGAGAACCCCTCCCAAAAAAATGCCCGCCCACAACACTTCGGCCAAAAAATCGGCTGGCGCGACGAAATCGGCCAAGCCGGTCTCGCTGGGGGCGCTCCCCGAATGGGACCTCTCCGCGCTCTATGCGGGAATCGACGTGCCCGAGATCAAGCGCGATCTCGCCCGCGCCGACGCCGACTGCAACGCCTTCGAGGAGCGCTACAAGGGCAAGCTCGCGGCGCTCGCGGGCGGGCCGGACGGCGGACGCGCCCTCGCCGCCGCGATCAAGGCGCTGGAAGCGATCGACGACCTCATGGGCCGCCTCGCCTCCTTCGCCCAGCTCGTCTACACCGGCAATACTGCCGATCCGGCCCGCGCCAAGTTCTTCGGCGACGTCCAGGAACAGATCACCACCTCGTCCTCGCACCTGCTGTTCTTTTCCCTCGAGCTCAACAAGATCGACAACGACGTGCTGGAGCGCGCCATGGCGGATCCTGCGCTCGGCCATTACCGCCCCTGGATCGAGGATGTCCGCAAGGAGAAGCCCTACCAGCTCGAGGACCGCATCGAGCAGCTGTTCCACGAGAAGTCGGTGACCGGGCAGGCCGCCTGGAACCGACTGTTCGACGACACCGTCGCGAACCTACGCTTCAAGGTGGGCGCCAAGACGCTGGCGATCGAGCCGACCCTCAACCTGCTCCAGGACCGCAGCGAAAAGACCCGCAGGAGCGCCGCGGAGGCGCTCGCCAGGACCTTCGGCGAGAACCTGCGCACCTTCACGCTCATCACCAACACGCTCGCCAAGGACAAGGAGATTTCCGATCGCTGGCGTGGCTTCGCCGACATCGCCGACGCCCGGCATCTCGCCAACCGGGTCGAGCCCGAGGTGGTGGAGGCTCTGGTGGCCGCCGTGCGCGGCGCCTATCCACGGCTGTCGCACCGCTATTATGCGCTCAAGGCGCGCTGGTTCGGCCGCAAGCGGCTCGCCTATTGGGACCGCAATGCGCCGTTGCCCGATGTGGCCATGCGGACCATCCCGTGGCCCGAGGCCAGGGAAACGGTGCTGTCGGCCTATAATGCCTTCTCGCCGCAGATGGCGGATATCGCCGGGCGGTTCTTCACCGAGCGCTGGATCGACGCGCCGGTGCGGCCCGGCAAGGCGCCGGGCGCCTTCTCGCACCCCACCGTGCCCTCGGCGCATCCCTATATCCTCCTGAACTATCAGGGGAAGACCCGGGACGTGATGACGCTCGCCCATGAACTGGGCCACGGGGTGCATCAGGTGCTGGCAGCGCCCAACGGCGCGCTGATGGCGCCGACCCCGCTGACGCTCGCCGAGACCGCCAGCGTGTTCGGGGAGATGCTGACCTTCCGCCGCCTA
>DASYNT010000161.1:0-8555 GCA_036008405.1 Xanthobacteraceae bacterium | reverse complement strand
GGCGGCACGCCGGCGGAGTTCGGCATGTTCATTTCGCGTGAGCTGCGCCGCTGGAAGGAGGCGGCGCAGGCCGCAAACGTGAAGGCGGAATAGTGCGCCTTACTTGACGGTGATTTTGATCACCGGCGACACGATGGGCGGCGCAAACGGAATATGTGACCAGTCGCCGAGCACCAACTGCAAGGTGTGCGGGCCGGGCGGCAGCGTCAGGTTGGTCTCGGTCTGTCCGCCGCCGAAATGCATGTGCTTGGCATCCATCGGAATCGCGGCCTTCGCGTCGTCCGCGGAAAGTTGCGTGTCGATCAGGAGATGATGATGCCCGGTCCTTTCCCGCTCGACGCCCGCGGGCGCGATGCCCATGCCGGACAGGCCGAACTGGACCTTGAACGGGCTCGTCACCGTCTCTCCGTCCTTGAGGTTGATAAAGTAGACCGAGGCACCGGCGGGCGCCGGCGTTTCTGCACGCAGGGTGGCGGGCGAAATCGCGGCGGCCGCAATGGCGCTGAGGGCGATCAGAACGGTACGTGAGGTCATCGGATGCTCCAGGATGTATGCCGGAATGCCGGCCGTAGAGCCCCCCGCATGGGCAGCACACGTTCATGTAGGGTCCGGTGACAGAACAGCCAATATCGCAATTGACGTCGGGCCTATCCCCCCCGGTTCTGCGTCGTCACGTTGAGCAGCGCCGGGGTGCCATTGCGGATCGCCTCGAAGGCGCGCTTCAGCGCCGGCATCAGCTGCTCCGGCGTCGTCACCTTCTCGCCGATCCCGCCGCACGACTCCGCGACCTTCTCGAAATCCGGCGCGGGATTGAGCTCGACCAGCGGCATCACATTGGCCTTGGCGGCGTGGCCGTCCGGGTAGACGTCCTTAGTCGCCTGGCGCACCGCGTGCCAGGCGTGATTGTTGGCGATGACGGTCAGCGTCGGCAGCTTCTCCGCGCGGCCGACATAATGGAAGGCCAGCGGATTGCCGAAATAATAGGAGCCGTCGCCGACCGCGGCGATCACCTCGCGATCGGGCGCGGCGAGCTTGGCGCCGAGGCCGCCGCCGAGACCGAAGCCGAGGCCGCCGGCGAGGCTGGAGCCGAGATAGGTCCGCGGCACGGTGAGGTCTAGTGCGCCGACGGGAAGGCCGAGTTCGTTGACGATGATGGCGTCCTTGGACTTGAGCTCGTTGAGGCAGTGGGCGAGGTAGAAGGGGTGGACCGGCGACTGCGTCCTGGCCTGCTCAACCAGCTTGCGGCGCCTGGAGAGCATGTCTTCACGGAGTCCGGCGATCGCCTTGCGGCGCGCCGCGATCGCCGCGCCGTGGCCCTTGGTCGCTTCGCCGAGCGCCTCGCGCAGCATGGTAAAGGCAGCGCAGGATTCCCCGGTGATCAGGAGATCGCCTTCGAACTCGCGGAACGGATAACGGGTGAACAGCGGGTCGGGGCCCAGGCAGATCACCTTGGCGTCGTGGCGCAGCGCGTGGGCGCGCGGAATCCACGGCACCGCGCTGTCGAACACCGCGATCACGTCGGCCTTGCCGAGGTGGGGGGCGGGATCGAAGCCGAGGCACATGGCGTGATCCGTCGGCAGGCTGATGTCGCGGGCCTCCGATTGCACCACCGGCAGCGCGAATTCGTCGGCGAGCGCAGCGAGCGCCGCCATCGCTTCCGGCGCCCGCCCGGCCGAGGATGTCAGGATCAGCGGGAACTCCGCCCTGGCGATGAGCGCGGCGGCTTCCTCGATCGCGGCGTGGGACGGCATCGGCGCACTGGCGCCGAGGCTGCGCGAGGTCTCCCGGCGCGGCGCCACCGCGTGATTGGCAAGCACCTCGCGCGGCAGCGTAAGATAGACCGGCCCGCGCGGCTCGCTCATGGCGATGTCGAGGGCGCGGTCGACCACGGATTCCGCCGATTGCCCGGCGCGCAGCTCGAAGTCCCATTTGACGAATTCCCGGGTCAGGCCGCCCTGGTCGAACATCTCCTGGCCCCAATGGATCGAGCGGTTGCGCGAGGCTTGGTGGCCGGTCTCGGTGACCGGGGTGCGGCCGGCGCCGAGCAGGATCGGCGCGTTGTCGCGCGAGGCGTTCATGATCCCGCAGATCGCATTGGCGGTGCCGACCGTCACATGCACCATCACCACCGCCGGCTTGCCGCTGACGCGGTAGTAGCCATGCGCCATCGCCACCGCGACGTTCTCGTGGGGCACGGTGATGACGCGGGGATATTTCCGGTTGCTGCCGGGACTGCGCGACAGCGCTTCGATGATCGGCGCGAAATCGGTGCCGGCATTGGCCAGAACGTATTCGACCCCGCGATCGGCCAGGCGGGTGAGGAAAGACTCGGCGGTGATGCGGGAGGCAGTGTCGGTCACGGGCTGGTCCTTGGGTTGGAAGATGCGCGAGTTCGAGGGAAGGATTGATCCTATCACACCCCCACCATACCCCGTCATGGCCCCATCATATCCGGGGCGCCGCCGCGGCGACCCAATCGCAGGGTCGGGGCGAGGACGATGATGAGGGTGGCGCCGATGGCGATGGGAACGAATGCCGCCGCCGGCACACCGGTGGCGTCCCAGGCGAGGCCGCTTACCACCGGCACGACCACGGCGCATGAATAGCTGATGGTGAACATCCCGGCGGCCATGCGCGGGACGTCGTGCGGCAGGCTCAGCAGCGGCGGCAGGGCGAGCACCAGAATGAGGATCGCGGCGGCGGCAAACCCGATCACCGCAGCGGCGGCGACGATCACCGCGCCATTGCCGAAAACGATCCCCAGCGCGCCGGACAGCGTCAGCGCTCCGAACAGGACATAGGCGCCGGCGCGCCGCTCCACCCGGCCGGCGAGCGCGAGCAGGAGGAAGGAGGCCGGCAGCTGGCCGAGATTGAGGGCGGTGAGGCCGGGGCCGATCAGGTCGCGATGGCCGAGATGGACGAGATAGTCCGGCAGGAAGGCATTGGTGGAGAAATAGGCCGCATTGACGCCGCCCAGCATCAGGCCGAGCCGCCACAATTGAGCGCTCTTCCAATCCGGCCACCACCGCGGCGGCACCAGCGGATCGGCATGGGTCGCTGCCGGCCGCGGGGCGAGAAGCCAGATCGCCGCCGCGATGGCGAGGCAGGGAATGGCCCAGACCAGGAAGACGAGCCGCCAGCTGCCGCCGACCAGCGGCAGCACGACCGGCAGCGTCAGCGCTACGGGGAAGATCTCCCCGATCAGCAGCCCATTGGTGTAGACCGCGGTGCCGAAGCCGATGCGATCGGGCAGCCAGGCCCGCACCAGCGGCGGCAGCGAGGGCTGCATGACGGCGACGCCGAAGCCGGTGACGATGGTCGCGGCATAGAGCAGCCACAGGTCGGGCGCCGCGCCCCGCAGCGCCGAGCCGAGTGCGGTCGCGACCAGCCCGATGATCACCGTGGTGAGCGCGCCGAACCTCGCGATCAGCATCGAGCCCGGCACGGCGGCGCCGGCAAACAGCACCACCGGCAGGCCGGCCAGGACGCCGACCTCGGTCTCCGACATATGGAATTCGTCGTGGATGAGGGGAATGAGCGGCGGCACCGCCAGGATCGTCATCCGCAGCCCGTTGCCGGCGAGCCACAGCAGGGCGATGCAGCCCAGCGCCTGCCGGCCTGTGCCGCCCCCTCCCCGCTCCGGCCCTGGCGCATGCATCCCGTGTGTTCCCGGTCGCGGGCGCCTCGCGCCCGCGCAATCAAAGATGAAGCGCGATCCGCTTCGACCTGGAATGGATCGCACCCCGACAGTGCGGGCGCTCGTTAGCATGCCGGATGGGTCCGCGACAGCCGCAGCGCGCACCGCATCTCGGAGAAGCCTCAGGGCGGGCTCAACCCCTTGCGGATCAGGATCGGCGCCAGCTCGGGCAGGGCAAGATAGGCAATCAGCTTTGCGGCCCCCGCCGGATTCCTCGCCGCCGTAAATATGCCGGCGGAAAACACCGATATCTTCTGCAGGTCGCCGGGGAGGGGCCCGACGATGTCGATGCCGGCTACCGGCATCAGCTCGCTGATCTGCTGCACCGCCAGCTCAGCCTCGCCGCGCGCGGCGATCTCGCCCACATAGGAGTCGCCGATGATCGCCTTGCGGCGGACCTCGGCGGCGATGCCGAGCCGCTCGATCACCTCGCCGAAGTGGATGCCGCTCGCCCCGATGCGGGAGAACGCGATCGACTTCGCCGCGAGCAGCGTGTGCCTGAAGGCCTCCACCGTGGCGATGTCCGGCTTCGGCGCCCCGGCGCGCACCGCGAGCCCGACGCCGGACTGGGCGATATCTGCGGCGCTGCCGGCGACGATCTTGCCCTCGCCGACCAGCTGGTCGATGGCGGGACGGGTGATGATCGCCATGTCGGCGGTGGCGCCTTGGGAAATCGCCAGAAGCTGCGCATTGGTCGATTTGTAGCCGGCCGCCACGGCGAGCCCGGTGCGGGCGAGAAAATCCGCCGCCACTTCCGTGAGCACGCCGCGCAGGGCGAGCGTGCTCAGGACTTCGATCACCGCCGCATCGCCTTCGCCGGTCACGTCTTCCCCTCACATTTATTTGCCGTGGGCCGCGACACGCCTGCGACAATTTGCTAGTGGTCTGGGCTTGGCCCCTGGTTGCCAAATGTCGCGACGAGGCGCCGCACCACGCGCCTGACCATCGCAATTTGCAACCGGAACCTGATTCCGTTTCAATAGCATGTAAAGCCGGATATCCCAGGGAGAAACGGCCATGCTGATCTCGCGAGGCAACATGACGGCGGGGGCGCTGGCGGCGCCCGCTTTCATCGCCTCATCGTAACCATCGTCACGGAATTGGATTTGATTCACCCTCCGGTCGGCCTAAATATTTTCGTGATCAAGAGCATCGCCGCGGGAATCCCGCTGTGGGAGGTCATTTGGGGGGTGTTGCCATTCGTCGTGGTGATGATTTTTGCCGTGATCGTCCTATGTATGTACCCGGGCATCGCGACCTGGCTGGCCGACGCGGTGATGGGCCGATGAGATGAACACGTCGTTTTTCGGCGAGTTGTTGCAGACGATCTCCGAGCGGGGACGGTCGCTGATCGATCGCACGCGGGAGCGGCGCGGCGTGAGCGCGGAATCGAGCGAAAGCCTGGTCGATCTCTGCGAGGAACTGCTGTCGAACCGCGGCGAGGCGTCGGGCGCCGCCCTGGCGCGGGAAATCCTCGCCCTCTACGCCGATCTCACCATCGGGCCGCGGATCGCGTTCTTCGAGGCGCTCGCCACCAAGTTCGGCACTGACCGCAAGCGCATCGATGCCGCCATCCAGGCGTGGCAGGACATGCCCTCCGACGCGGCCGCCGCCGAGATCCACGAGGCGGCCGAGCCGCGCCGGCTGGAACTGCTGCGCCGCCTCAATCTCGCGCCCCAGGGGACCAAGGCGCTGGTCGAAATGCGCGGCCAGCTCCTCGAAGTGCTCGCCCGGCGCGACGATCTCGCCGCGTTGGACGCCGATTTCGCCCACCTGTTCTCGTCGTGGTTCAACCGCGGCTTCCTGGTGATGCGGCGGATCGACTGGTCGACGCCCGCCGTGGTGCTGGAGAAGATCATCCGCTACGAGGCGGTCCACCAGATCCGCGACTGGGACGACCTGCGGGCGCGCATCGATCCGCCGGACCGGCGCTGCTATGCCTTCTTCCATCCGGCGCTGGTCGACGAGCCCCTGATCTTCGTCGAGGTCGCGCTGACCCGGGACATCCCCGCCGGGATCGCGCCCATTCTCGCCGCCAAGCGCGAGCCGATCGAGCCGGACCGCGCTACCACCGCGGTGTTCTATTCGATCTCCAACTGCCAGCGCGGCCTTGCCGGCGTCAGCTTCGGCAGTTTCCTGATCAAGCAGGTCGTCGCCGAGGTGTGCCGCGAGATGCCGCGGCTCTCGACCTTCGTCACCCTGTCGCCGGTGCCGAATTTCGCGAGCTGGCTCGCCCGCCAGCGTGCCAGCACCGCGCCGACGCTCTCGGAGCCGGACCGTGCCGCCCTCGCGGCGCTGGACGGCGAAAAATGGTGGGACAAGCCCGCCGTCACCGAGCAGCTGCGCGAGCCGCTGCTGAGGGCCGCCGCCACCTATTTCATGGCGGGGCGAACCTCCGGCGGCGCCCCGATCGATCCGGTCGCCCGCTTCCATCTCGGCAACGGGGCGCGGCTGGAACGGCTCGACTGGCCGGCCGACCTGTCCGAGCGCGGCCGCCGGCAGTCCTACGGCCTGATGGTCAACTACCTCTACGACCTCGGCGACATCGAAAAGAACCACGAGGCCTATGCCGAAAATCGCGCTGTCATCGCGGCGAGCGCGATCCGCAAGCTCGCCCGTCCGTCACGCGACCTCGTGCAGGCGGCGGGGTAGCGGACAAGATCAGGCGCCGGCGAGACCTCACCCCTCCCCGATCTCGCGCAGAATTTCGGCAGTGTGCTCGCCGAGCCGGGGGGCCGGGCGTTCGCTCGCCATCGGCCGGCCGTCGAGCATGATCGGCGTGCGCACCCCCGGGATTTCGCCGGCCTTGGCGGCGGCGCTGGCGAGCTTCACTTGCATGCCGCGGTGGATCACCTGGGGATCGGCGAACACCTGGTCGACCCGGTTGATCGGGCCGGACGGCACGCCGACCGCCTCCAGGCCGGCCAGGAGGTCGGCCTGGGCGAATCGGCTCGTCAACGCCGCGAGCTTCGCCACCAGGTCCGCACGCCGGCCGAGCCGATCCGCATTGGTGACATGGTCCTTGTGGCTGGCGAGCTCGGGCTGGCCCAGCACGGTGCACAGCTTGGCGAACTGGCCGTCATTGCCGACCGCGATGATGACGTGCCCGTCGGCGACCGGGAACACCTGGTAGGGCACGATATTGGGATGGGCATTGCCGATCCGGTTGGGCACCTTTTCGGAGACGAGATAGTTGAGCGCCTGGTTGGCGAGCACGCCGACCTGGGAATCGAGCAGCGACGTGTCGACCAGGCAGCCGCGCCCGGTCCGGTCGCGCTGCACGATGCCCGCCAACACCCCGATGACCGAATAGACCCCGGTGAAGATATCGGCGACCGGGACGCCGCAGCGGGTCGGCTCGCCGTCCGGCGTACCGGTGATGTCCATGATGCCGCCCATGCCCTGGGCCATGAGATCATAGCCGGCGCGCGATGCGTAGGGGCCGTCCTGGCCGAAGCCGGTGACCGAGCAATAGACGAGGCGCGGATTGACCTTCGACAGCGTCGCATAGTCGAGGCCGAACTTGGCGAGTCCGCCCACCTTGAAGTTCTCGATGAGCACATCGGAGCGCGCCGCCAGCTTGGTGACGATGCGCTGACCGTATTCGCTCTCGAAATCGAGCGCGATGGAGCGCTTGCCGCGATTGGTCGAATGAAAATAGGCGGAGCCGAGATGGCCGCCGTCGGCGGCCTCGACGAAGGGCGGGCCCCAGGCGCGGGTGTCGTCGCCGGCGCCCTTGCGCTCCACCTTGACGACATCTGCGCCGAGATCGGCGAAAATCTGGCCCGCCCACGGCCCGGCGAGGATGCGGGCGAGTTCGAGGACGCGCAGGCCAGCGAGCGGACCGGACATTCGATTTCTCCAAAGATGAGATCGGGCGCGGCCGCGGGCCGCGTTGCCCCGTTGACCGCGCCCCCACGACACCCCATGACACAGCGGGGGCTGTGTTACCTGCCGGGGCGAATTTGTCCAGACCCGGGCTTCCGGGTGGTGCATCGGTTTGATTTTCGGCTTCGGGCTGTCACGGGTTACGTTGATATGGGCTGACCTGGGGAAAGATGATGTATCCAAGAGCTCGTCTCGATGCGCTGAGCGATGCGGTATTCGGCGTCGCCATGACGTTGCTCGTGCTCGATGTGCGCCTGCCGGAAGAGGCTCATCCGCAAGATGCGAGCGAGCTTGTTCAGGCGCTCCGCGGCCTCATGCCGAAATTCCTGCCGTATGTGCTGAGCTTCGGCGTGCTCGGGCTGCGTTGGCTGTCGAATATTCGGGTGCGGTCGCACGTGGAAGTCGTCGGCCGCGAGTACGTCAATTGGTGGCTTCTCTACCTCCTGCTCATCACGTGCGTGCCTTTTACCACCATGATCGTCGGCCGCTTCGCAAACCTGGCGCCGGCAATCTGGTTGTATGCGGGCAACACGATCCTCATTTCCGCGGTCTCGTTCCGCTTGATGGCCCTTACACCGGGCATCGAGCCTGGCGATCATCTGCGTGACCGCCAAGTGTCGCTCATTTTGCTGATCGCGTCGTCTGTGCTGGCTATCGGCTGGAGCTTCGTCAGTGCGAGGCAGGCGTTATGGGCATTGACGCTCAACTTTGCCGCTCCAGCCATCACGCGCTGGAGACGCAAATCGGGTTGATGCGTGCGAGACCGCCGGTGAACGCCCGGCCCGGCGATTGACACTCGTCGAATTCGGCAAGCTCCTTGATGACGAAACCTAGCCCAACTTTCCCAACTCGGCGAGAAAAGTCAGTGATATCAACGGGTGCATAGGGGGCGTCTCCACTACACGGCGTTGGCTGGGAGGCGAGCGATCTTTTCTGGCGCGGTAATACGTGGCGGCGGCTGTGGCGGCAG
>DASYNT010000160.1:0-18278 GCA_036008405.1 Xanthobacteraceae bacterium | reverse complement strand
GCCAGTATCTGCTGATCGGCCGGCGGCAAATCGAGGCGCGGCTGCAGGCCCAGCAGCGGCGCGATACGGGCGACCACCGCGCCGCCGGTGGGCACGGCGTTCCAGCCGGACGTTCTAAAGCCATGCGTCTCCGGGAGCGGTTGCGGTTCGTCGAGCATGATGAGAACCAGATAGCGCGGCTGATCCGCCGGCAGCACCGCTAAGAAATCGGTCAGCACCTTGGTTTTTGAATAGCGGCCGAATACCACTTTGTCGGCGGTTCCTGTTTTGCCGCCGATGTAATAGCCCGGCACGTCGGCCTTCGCGGCGGTGCCTTTCTCGACATTGAGCCGCATCAGGTAGCGCATCGCCACGCTGGTCTCGGGCTTGATGACGCGCTTGGCAACCGCCCGCGCCTTCTCCGGACTGCGCTTGAGGAAGGTCGGCGGAATGAGATAGCCGCCATTGAGCATGGCGGCGACCCCCATCACCGATTGCAGCGGCGCCACCGAGAGCCCGTGGCCGAAGGCGATGGTGACGGTGTTGATCTCGCCCCAGCGCTTGGGAACGATCGGCTCGGCGCTCTCCGGCAGCTCGGTGCGCAGCCGGTCGAGCTGGCCGACCTTGCGCAGGAACGCCTTGTGCGCTTCGACACCCACCGACAACGCCATGCGGGCGGCGCCGACATTGGACGAATAGGTGAAGATTTCCGGCACCGTCAGGACGCGATTCTGGGCGTGGTAATCGCTGATGTTGAAATGGCCGTAACGCAGCGACCCCCGCGCGTCGAAGCTCGAATTGAGCGTGATCTTTCCGGTATCGAGCGCCATCGCCACCGTCAGCGCCTTGAAGGTCGAGCCCATTTCGTAGACGCCGGTGGTCAGGCGGTTGATGCGGTTGGGATCGAGCGCCTCGCGCGGATTGTTGGGGTCATAGTCGGGCTCGGAAACCATCGACACGATCTCGCCGCTGCGCACGTCGAGCACCAGGCCGGCGGCGGCCTTGGCCTTGAACTTCTCGCGCGCGGCCTGGAGTTCGTCGCGCATCGCATGCTGGACCCGCAGGTCGACGGCGAGTTCGATCGGCGTCTGCTCGTGGTCGACGGCGAAACCGGCACGGTGGAGGTCGGCGAGGCCGTTGGTGTCGACCCATTTCTCCATGCCGGCGATGCCCTGATTGTCGATGTTCACATGACCGATCAGATGGGAAACCTCATTGCCGTTGGGGTATGCGCGCTTGTTCTCGGTCAGGAAGCCGATCCCGGGAATGCCGAGGTGATGCACCTCCTGCTGCTGCCGCGGCGTGATTTCGCGGCGCAGCCACGCAAAGCCGCGCTTGGAGCCGAGCCGCTCGCGCATCTCGGCGGTATCGAGATCGGGCATCACGGCGGTCAGGAGCTCGAGCGCCTCGTCGGGATCGATGATCCGCCTCGGCTCCGCGAACAGCGACGGCGTCTTGAGGTCGGTCGCGAGAATTTCGCCGTTGCGATCGAGCAGGTCGGGGCGCGCGGTGGCGACGGCGTCGGTAGGGCCGCCGTGGCGCGCGGCGCGGGTATCGGGCACAGCGGCGTAGAGCACGAGCCGCAAGGCGATGACGGCATAGACGGCCGAAAAGCCGATCAAGGCGAGCCCGAGCCGTGCCTTGGTCTTGCGGGCGCGGTCGACATCGCGCCCGTACAGCAGCGACTGGAACATGCGGCGATGCCACGGTGCGACCGGCAATGCGACCGGCGGCTCGTCCGTGGCCATGGGCTCGTCGACGCCGGTCATCGCGGCGCCCCGGCGGTTGGCCCCGCGGCCGGCAAGCTGCCGGTCGGGGGCTCGGCTTCGATTGCGCCGGGCTGGCCGGCGGCGATCACATCGGGTGGCACGGGCGCGGGTTCGGGCCGCTCCGGCAGGTGGTCGAGGGATTCGATCTGGGCGGGATCGATCGGCTTCAGTCCAAGATGGCGCTGCGCCAGCGCCTGGATGCGAATCGGATTGTCGAGCTGGGCCCACTCGGCCCGCAATGCCGCGATGCGGTCGCGTTCGCGACGGATCTCGACGCCCAGCTTGGCGACCCGCTCGGCCTGGAGCGTCGATTCGAACTTGATCTTGTAGACATCGACCGCCGCGATCACGAGCGAAGCGACGACGATGAGATGGAGCAGTCGCATGCGATCAACCTCCCCGCAAGCGGTCGAGCAAAGCCACCATCGGCGGCGCATCCGCGGTCGCGCGCGCCGGCGCCGCGGTGCGGATGGCGGCCCGCAACTTGGCGGAACGGGCGCGCGGATTGGCGTCGAGTTCGGCGTCTCCGGCGACTGCCGGGCGGCGCGCGACCGTCTCGAAGGTAGCGGGTGGCGGCGCCGTTTCCGGCAGGTGGCGCGAGCCGCGCTCGGCGCGGCTGCGCGCCGCGAGGAAGGTCTTGACGATGCGGTCTTCCAGCGAGTGGAAGGACACGACCACCAGCCTGCCGCCGGGCTTCAAGATCCGCTCCGCCGCGGCGAGGCCGGCGGCCAACTGCCCGAGTTCGTCGTTGACGAACAGGCGGAGCGCCTGGAACGTGCGCGTGGCCGGATGAATGTCGCCGGGCCGGGCGTGCACGACCCGGGATACGATGTCGGCGAGCGCGCGGGTGGTCGCGATCGGCCGTTGGCGGCGCGCCGCCACGATGGCGCGGGCGACGGCGCGCGAGCGGCGCTCTTCGCCCAGCAGGAAAATGATGTCGGCGAGGTCCCTCTCGCTGCGTTCTGCGATCACTTCGGCGGCGGACGGCCCGGACGCGCCCATGCGCATATTGAGCGGCCCGTCGAAGCGGAACGAGAAGCCGCGTTCCGGGGTATCGAGCTGCATGGAAGACACGCCGAGGTCGAGGACGACGCCGTCGAGCGATTCGAGCCCGAGATCGTGCGCGATGCGATCGAGCGCGGCGAATTCGCCGCGCACCAGAGTCAGACGACCGGCCGCGGCCACCGCCTGGGACTGTGCCGCCGCGATCGCGGCGGGATCGCGATCGATGCCGACGACGCGCGTATCGGCGGCCGCGAGCAACGCTGCACTGTAGCCGCCGGCACCGAAAGTGCCGTCGATATAGACCCCGCCGTCGTGGGGCGCGAGATGGTCGATCACCTCGCCGAGCAGCACGGGGATGTGGCGCGCCGATCCGCCTGCCGCGCCGGCCTGCCCGACCTCGCCGTCCGTCATCGCCTCCGACTCCGCGACTGGTCTGCCCGGCCATGCTGACGACAGCGCAACGCAAGCGCCGGCGCGGCCAGCCTGCCGGCAAGGGGCGAACGCGGCATCGCCGGGCCACCCGAATTCACGGCCAACCCCATGGACAAAAATGGAAATCTGATCGTTCGGGGCTAGCATCTGCATCTGCTGGGGTCAATGAAACGGGGCCTCCGGCCGAGCCTCGGCGCGGCTGAAATCCATGCAATTAACGACGGTTAAACTTAAGGAATCGTTGCCGGCCCGAAATCGGCCGGCGACAAAGCGCGCGGCGCCCGTCGGCAAGCCTGCGGCGTACAGGCCTGCCGGGGGGCTCGCGCACCGCGCCACGGTGCGCGATACAGTGGCCGGATGAAAGCCTTTCCGCCCGATTCCGCGCTCGTTCACGCGGTCAGGCCCTCGCCCAACCACGACCGGCGGGCGCACGGGCTCGCGACCGACATTCTGCTGCTCCATTACACCGGCATGACGAGCACGGCGGCGGCGGTGGCACGGCTGTGCGATCCGGCGGTGAAGCTATCCTCGCATTACGTCATCGACGAGACCGGCGAGATCACCCAGCTGGTGCCGGAGGGGCGGCGCGCCTGGCATGCCGGCGTGTCGTCGTGGGAGGGTGAAACCGACATCAATTCGCGCTCGATCGGCATCGAGATCGGCAATGCCGGCCATGATTTCGGCTGCCCCGATTTCCCGGACGCCCAGGTCGATGCGGTAATCGGACTCTGCCGCGACATCCTGCATCGCCACCGCATCCGGCCGGACCGGGTGCTCGGGCATTCCGACGTCGCCCCGCAGCGCAAGAACGATCCCGGCGAGAAATTCCCGTGGGAGCGGCTGCACCGCGCCGGCATCGGCGCCTGGGTCGCCCCCCAGCCGCCGGCCGCGCCGGCGCTCGGCCCCCGCGACCGCGGCGACGCGGTCGCCGGCCTGCAGGAGGCGCTCAGGCGGTATGGCTATGGGATAGAGTCCACCGGAATGTATGACGAGGCGACCGCGGTGGTGGTAACGGCGTTCCAGCGCCATTTCCGCCCGGACGTGGTCGACGGCCGTGCCGACCATTCCACGGTCGCAGCACTACGGGCGCTCCTCGCCACAAGGGACGGGGAAGTGGTCTGACAAGGAACCCGACTAGGATCGCCGCATCGCGGAACCTCGGAGGCGGCAGCCCGCACTCGGCGGCAACTACGTGGACGAAGTCACCATGCTCAGGCTCGCCCATGAGAAGGGCTACGCAATCGGCAAGCTCGGCCCCACCCTGATGTTCGATCATACCGAGCGCACCGGCGGCGAGACCGTCATCATCGACGATTTTACCGGGAGCGCGCGCGGTATTCCGCTCGCAGCGGAGATCGCCGATCGCCCGGACTAAGTGCCGGCATCGGGCGCCCCGCACGTCCCGCAGGATTGCGCGAAAACCGAGGCATTTGAATCGGGACGCTAGCTCCGGGCCGACGCTGCCGGCGGGCGTCGCGGGGTCGCCGCAACACCCTCCGCTCGTTACTTCACATCGACGATGCCCACCTGGTTGGCGAGGCTGTTGGCGAGGATCGGGTTGCCGTCGCGGCCGACATCCATGTTGCGCACGATGTCGCCGCCACCGGGGATCGGCCAGCTCTGGAACTGCTCGGTCTTGGGGTCGAACCGCACGATGGTGTTCGGCTTGGCACCGGATTCGCAATACCAGATGGCGCCCTTGGTGGCCGCAATCCCGTAGGGCAGCGACTTCGGCCCGCTCGGCGACGCCCACTCCTTGACCTCGGTGGTGACGGGGTCGAGGCGGCCGATGAAGCCGCGCGCGAAGTCGGTGTAGAAGATCTTGTCGTCCGGCGTGATCGCGATGCGCCGCGGCCGCGCACTCGGGTTGAGCAGCTGGTACTCCACGATGTGCATGTTGTTGTCGACGGTGCCGATCTTGGCGGCACCGAACTCGACGAAATAGACGACATTCTTGGAGTCCACCGCCATGCCGTAAGGCCGTGAATTCGGGGTCGGCGGGCTCGCCAGCTTGAAGTCGCCGGTCTTGGGGTCCAGCCGGCCGACGAAATTGCCGTTCTGGACGGTGAACCACACGATGCCGGCATGGTCGATGACGAGGGTGTGAGGATCCTTGGCTTTGGGATCCGGTATTCGGTATTCCTTGATCTCGCCGGTCTTGACGTCGAGCTTGCCGATGAAGCCGCGGAAGTTGCCGGTGAACCAGACATTGCCCTCCTTGTCCTCGACCAGGCCGTGCGGCGCCGACATCGGATTGACCGGATACTCCTTGAACTCCGTCGTCTTGGGGTCGAGCCGGCCGAGCTTGTTGGCGAGTTGGCCGGACCACCAGATCGCGCCGTCATGGGCGGCCATCGGATCGTGCGGGCGCGAGCCCGGCGTCGGCAGGTCGAATTCCTTGATGGTCGCCTCGATCGGGCCGGGGATCAGCACGGCAGCCGGCCGTGGCTTTTCCGGGAAGCTCTTGATCAGGTAGGCGGTGATCGCATCCCAGTCCTTCTCCTGCACCGGCGCGCCGAAATTGCGCATCATGCGGGTGACGGTGCGCCAGCCTTCCGGCGTGTAGCCGGCGGTCAGCCGGTTGATGTCGTGGCAGCCGCCGCACACCCCGGTGACGAGTTCTTTGCCGGCGCCTTCCGGGAAGTTCTGCCCCGGCTGCTGGGCGGCCGAAGAGAATACCGACGCGAGCAGGGCGGCGGCGACGAGCGGCAACAGCGATTTGGACGACATCGAGGTTTTCTCCAGGGAAGCCTGTGCTGCGGAATTGACCGGGGCTACATTGGCCGCGATACGGTCGCTGCGTCAAGCGGGGGCTGAGGGGGATTCGGCGAGGCGTTGCTCCGGGAACATTGAATAGTATCTTGAAGCAAGCCGGCCTGAAGGAGGCACGTTGATGCGTTATGCGATCGTGATCGAGGAGGCCGAGGGAAACTACGCCGCTTACGTGCCCGATCTGCCGGGCTGCGTAGCGACGGGGCCGACCGTGGAGGCGGTCGAGCAGGATATCGGCGATGCCATCCGGTTCCACATCGCCGGCCTGCGGGAAGACGGCCTGCCGGTGCCCGCTGCGACGAGCATCGCCGACTATGTCGAGGCCTGAGCGGCACGGCATCGGACAGGCGCGGCATCCGACCCTCCCCGACAGCGGGCAAACGTCCTATATCAGGCCGGCTGTCGGCTCCCGAACCAGGACCACTGCCCATGAACGCTCCCGTCGCCATCCCGGCCTACCAGCACGCCCCGCTGTTTCCCGCCGGCGCGGACGCCACACCCTACCGCAAGCTATCCGCCGACGGCGTGCGCCTCGAGAAAGTCATGGGCAAGGATGTGGTCGTGGTCGGGCGCGACGCGCTGCGCGCCCTAGCGGAGGCGGCGTTTTCCGACATCAATCATCTGCTGCGGCCGGGGCATCTCAAGCAGCTGCGCGCCATCCTCGACGACCCCGAGGCCTCCGCCAACGACAAGTTCGTGGCCTTCGATTTTCTCAAGAACGCCAACATCGCCGCCGGCGGCGTGCTGCCGATGTGCCAGGACACCGGCACCGCCATCATCATGGGCAAGAAAGGTCGGCTGATCTGGACCGACGGCGACGACGAGGCGGCGCTCGCCGAAGGCGCCCGCGACGCCTACCTGAAGAAGAACCTGCGCTATTCCCAGCTCGCGCCGCTCTCCATGTACGAGGAGAAGAACACCGGCAACAACATGCCGGCCCAGGTCGAGATCTATGCGGAAGGCGAGGATGCCTACAAGCTCCTGTTCATCGCCAAGGGCGGCGGCTCCGCCAACAAGTCGTTCCTGTTCCAGGCGACGCCGTCGATCCTCACCCGCGACCGCATGCTCGCCTTCCTGAAAGAAAAGGTGCTCACCCTCGGCACCGCGGCGTGCCCGCCCTATCATCTCGCCGTCGTCATCGGCGGCACCTCGGCGGAGCTCACGATGAAGACGGTGAAGCTCGCCTCGACCCGCTATCTCGACACCCTGCCGACGACAGGCTCGCAGGACGGCCACGCCTTCCGCGATCTCGAAATGGAGCAGGAAATCCTCGAGATGACTCAGTCGCTGGGCGTGGGCGCGCAGTTCGGCGGCAAGTATTTCTGCCACGACGTGCGGGTGATCAGGCTGCCTCGCCACGGCGCCTCATTGCCGATCGGGCTCGGCGTGTCGTGCTCGGCCGACCGCCAGGCCGTTGGCAAGATCACGCGCGACGGCGTCTTTCTCGAGGAACTCGAGCATAACCCGGCGCAGTATCTTCCCGAGATCGACGGCGAGCGCCTCGGCGGGGAGGTGGTGGCGATCGATCTCAGCCGTCCGATGCCGCAGATTCTCGCCGAACTCTCCAAATATCCCATCAAGACCCGGCTCTCGCTGTCCGGCCCGATGATCGTGGCGCGCGACATCGCCCATGCCAAGCTGCGCACGCGGCTGGAGAGGGGCGAGGCTCTGCCCGACTATTTCAAGGATCATCCCGTCTATTACGCCGGCCCGGCCAAGACGCCGGAAGGCTATGCCTCCGGTGCGTTCGGCCCCACCACCGCCGGACGGATGGATTCCTACGTCCATGATTTCCAGGCGGCCGGCGGCTCCATGATCTCGGTCGCCAAGGGCAACCGCTCGCCCCAGGTGCGCGAGGCCTGCAAGAAGCACGGCGGCTTCTATCTCGCCTCCATCGGCGGCGCCGCGGCGAACCTCGCCGAGCACTGCATCAAGAAAGTCGAGCTGCTCGAATATCCCGAGCTCGGCATGGAGGCAATCTGGCGCATCGAGGTTCGGGATTTCCCCGCCTTCGTCGTCATCGACGACAAGGGCAACGACTTCTTCAAGGAACTCAATCTGGGCTGAACCGCGCGCCCGGCGGCGCTCGCGTTCAATGAAGGGAGACCTGTCCATGCTTGTATCGAAGCGAAACCTGACGCGATATGTGCTGGGTATCGCCGCGCTCCTCGGCGCGGCCGGCATCGGCACCGTGGTGGCGCAACAGCATGAAAGCCCGATGGCGGCGACCAAAGTCACCGAGTTGATGAAGCAGGCGATCGCCGAGTTTCCCGGCCACGAGGTGATGATGATCACCTTGGACCTGCCCCCCGGCGGCGGATCGCCGGCGCATCGCCATCCCGGGCATCACGCTTTCGGTTACGTGCTGGAAGGCTCCTACAAGATCAGGCTCGACGACGGTGCGGAGAGGATTCTCAGGAAAGGCGAGACCTTCTACGAGGCCCCCGGCCAACTCCACGCGGTGTCGCGCAATGCCAGCGACACCGAGCCCGCCAAGGTGCTCGTCGTGGTGCTGGCCGAAAGCGGCAAGCCGCTGACCGTGCCGGAACCGTAGCGCCGATCGAACCTGTGCGTGTTGCTTCTCCGTGCTTTTTTTGGACATCGGCCGGTCATCCGGCGCCCAGCCGGGCATCGTGCGGCGACGGATCGAGACAACCGGCCGGCAAGATTGTAATCTCCCTCCGGCAGGCGGAGAGACGCATGAACGACGCACGCAGCAATGGAGACGGGATGAGCCGGCGAACCGTGATGGGAGCTGCCGCGGCGAGCTTGGCCGCCGGCACGGCTTCCGCCGAGCAGACGCCCGCGGCGCAAGCCCAGCCGCGCGCCAAGGGTCCGCGCGTCTGGCTCGACCTCGACCAGCAGGAACTCGACGACGCCTATGACCAATCGAAATACGCCCCCAACCGCGACCAGTTGAGCCGCCGCCGCGCCTCCGGCAGCGAGGAGGTGCGCGCCCGCCTCAGCGCCCCCCGGCGCTTCGCCTATGGCCCGGCCGCGATAGAGGGGGTCGATGTCTATGTCGCGCCCGGCTCCGATGCGCGCAAGCCCGCCCCGATCGCGATCTTCGTGCATGGCGGCGCCTGGCGCAACGGTACCGCCAAGTCCAGCGCCTATGGGGCGGAGCCGTTCCTGCGCGCCGGCGCCCATTTCGCGGTGCTCGATTTCGTCAACGTGATCGATGCAGGCGGCGACCTGATGGCGATGATCGACGGCGTCCGCCGCGGCATCGCCGCCGTCGCCAGGAATGCCGCGAGTTTCGGCGGCGACCCTGCCCGCGTCTATCTGCTCGGCCATTCCTCCGGCGCCCACCTCGGCGGCTGCGCCCTCCTCACCGACTGGGAAAAGGAACACGGCCTGCCGAAGGACCTCATCAAGGGTGCGACGCTGTGCTCGGGCATGTACGATCTCGAGCCGGCGCGGCTCTCGGCGCGCTCGAACTACGTCAAGTTCACCGATGCGATGGAAGACGCGCTGAGCGCGCAACGCCATCTCGACCGCATCGGCTGCCCGGTGACGGTGCTGCACGGCACGCTGGAGACGCCCGAGTTCCAGCGCCAGGCCCGCGACTTCGCCGCCGCGATGAAGGCGGCCGGCAAGCCGGTCCGGCTCATCGTGGCCGATGACTACAACCACTACGAAATCGGGGAAACCCTCAACAATCCCTACGGGCCGTTCGGCCGCGCCGCATTGGAAATGATGGGGCTTGGAGTGGGGTAGCCGGCACGTTCAAGGCTCCAGCCCCGAAACCGGCCGCAGCAAGGCGCCGATCGGATCGCGGCGCGATCTCGCGTGTCGCTTTCAGAGGTCGCGATGCTCCTGCGCCTCGGTCATAGGCAGGATCGTGCGGGTCAGGGTGGTGCCGCATTGGATGCAGCCATGGGTGACGTCTTCAAGCTCGGTGTTTTCGCCTTCGGCGGCGACCTCTGCCGCAAACATCGTGGGAGTGACCGAGGTGACCGCCATGCGATGGCCGCAGAACGGACAGGGCAGCAGAAAGGTCGGCAGTCGTGACGGCGCGACGTTGCGGTGGCTCATAGAGCCCTCCCTTCCACACCGTCCATTTCCCGGTTGATTTAAGAAAGAGTCAAGAAAAATTTGTGCGCCGCACATAATATTGTCGCATCGCAGGACGATTCGGCTTTGTCCGCCTGCATCCAGTAAGCGGGAGAACCCCGCAGCGGGAGCGTCCATGTTCGGTGTCGGTGCAGTCGGCCGGGAGCGACGGGTCGAAACCGAATTGTTTTTCCCTCAAATTTGTGTCGAATTGAGCGGACCCGCGGAAGGCCACATCAAATTGTCCCGGGTTATCCTACGAGAATGAAGGTGCTCGGACTCGTATTGGCCGTCCTGGCGGCGCATTTCGCCGATACATTCCTCTATGGCGGCCTGTACAGCGAGACTGTGCTCACCATCGCGCGCCACATCGTCCACGGCGTAATGATGGGAGTGAAGTGGTACGCCTGAGCAACGCTGCAGCGAGCGTGGCCTCGCCCGTGGATGGTCGCGGGGCGGCGGTTGCTGATCGGCTAGAGGCCTTTTTTCGCCGTTCGCGGCTTGGTCGCCCGGGCGGTGGCCGATTGACGAGTTGGTGGCTGGTTTTTGATATCGCGGCGCACAAAAGATCAGCGGCGACCACTCTTTATCAATGAGCCGAATCAGCGTATGTTATTGATGGCGCTTTTGTCTTCCCCGACGGAAGGGCCCTGTTACCGGGACCCCGACCGAACTCCCGTTCGGTTGGGGTTTCCCGTCTGTAGAGTCCCTTCAACGTGAACCCCTCGAGAGTCCACCCGCAGCGGCCGTAACCAGATGGAATCGGACGGCGCTCTGATGGCTTTGATTTTGAGCCTGCTCCGGAGGCCTTCGGCGCTGCGGTCGAATCAGGCGCCGGCCCGCCGCCGTGGCCTGGGAAAGGAAGCCGGGGGAGCGACCCCCGGCTCCTCGGCCTAACAATGGGCGGCTATTTGATCGCACATTCGGGGAGCGACCCCGTGCATCAAAGCTCGTCCGCACCTAGGGTTAGGCCAAAGCTACCATAAGCTGCGGTATTGGCGGAATTAGGACATTTGCTCCGTTTGCTTCCCCTGAACCCATGGTGGCACTTACGAGATGCTTCGCCCGATGAACCCCATGGCGAATCCGCCGCGGGGACGGCGATGGTTGCGGGATCCTTAACGGACGTGTCCTAATGTCGTCGAACTGGATGCTGCTGGCCCTTCTGTCCATGTCGATCGAATGCTCCCACTGTGGCGCGACTCGTTACGACGCAAGCGCTGCGGCGTTTGCGCGTTCCGGGTGGCTGGGCCGGTGCGCCGCCTGCGCGCAACCGCGCCTCGTCGCCGGTGCGGCGGCGCCGCCGCCCGCCCGCCCGTTGGCAGCGCCATCGATTTCCTCCGTCATGGCGTCGGGAGGCGCTGGTCCGGACGCAGAGCGATGGGCGGAACCGGAGCCCTACCGGGACGGAGCGCAAAGGTTGCGCCGCGGCAATCCGGCGCGGTCGTCGCCGGACCTGTCGACACTGGTGACCGCGCCGTCGCCGCCGCTCGTTCCCGACATCATCGATGCCACGGCAACGATTCCGCCGCGCGCGCGACCTGACACCGCCTTGTCGACGATTCGCCGCGGCGCCCGAGCGCGCGCCGGCTTGATGTGGCCGCGCTTCCTGCCGGCGATCGCCGCGATGCAACTGGCGGCCATTGCCGCCATGCTTCTCGCGCGGGCCGAGATCGTCCGCGTGCTGCCGGAATCGGCATCCCTGTTCGGAGCGATCGGCCTGCCGGTCAATCTGCGCGGCCTCGTCATTGCCGGCCTGAACACCCGGATCGAGCGGCAGGACGGCATCGCCGTCCTGATCGTGGAAGGCAGGATCGAGAGCGATTCGCGTTCCGCGGTCGCGGTGCCGCCACTGCGATTCGCCGTGCGCGACGCCGCGGGAATCGAACTCTATGCGTGGACCGTCCCCGCGGATGCCGCCACGCTGGGAGCGGGCGAATCGCTCGCCTTTCATGGCCGCATGGCATCCCCGCCGCCCGGCGGAATGGACGTGCTGGCGCGGTTCGCGCTTCCGTCGGACGGATGATTCGGGGCTGCGGCGCCCGGTCGGATCGGGACACCAGACGCCTCCAGGCGCTCGGAGCCGCCACAAGAAGCGCCGGCACAATTGGCCGAATCCGGCAGCGGCCGAATCCGAGCCATTTCGGCAGAATCATTCGCCAGATCGAAGATCTCGCCGCGCCGGCCCATCCGCCGCATAAGATCCGTTTCCAAGCGGCGCCGGACGACGCCGCGGCCCCGCGTCCGGCGCCCCGGGCAGTGGCGCGGCTGCGCGTCGCCGCAACAGAAATGGCCGCCCAAAGGGGCGGCCATTTCGACGCGCTTGGTTTTGACCGTCCCCGCCGAATCGGCGGAGGCGATGCCACGCAGGGACTCAGTGAGACAGGCTGGCGAAGGCCGGCATTTCCTGGCGGCCGCCGTTGAGCTTCTTGATCGCGTTGACGAGGTCTTCGGGATACATCAGCGTCGGCACGCTCGGCGTACGTAAGCCCATGAAATTGGCGACGTCCGAGATGAACCCGGTGCAGTTGACCATGCCGGCCTGCCAGATCGGCGAACTGGCCTGCTTGCGCTTGATGTAGGCGAACACCGTCCTTGCCTGCGCCTCGGTCAGATAGACGCGATAGCTCGCGGTCAAATACTGCTCGTCGAGGTCGCCATAGCTTTTGCCGGTTTCGGCCGGCACCGGAATGATGTGCCCCAGAATGTAGGGCACAACGCTGTCCGTGGCGGGGTGCAGCCCGGCAACTTCGATCATGCCGACCTTGCCGTTTTCCTTCAGGCGTCCGTACCAGAGGAAGGCATGGCCGTAGCTTGCGGCGGTCCGCGACCTGAAGTCGACGAAATAGCGGCCGCCATATCTGGACTTGGCAGCCGGTGCCGCATCCTCGGAACTGGCGTTGAGCGAAGCCTTGCTCGGGTCTTGCGCGCTGGCGGAGCGGATTCCCGTGCCCAACACGGCGATCGCGCAAAGGCCCGCCGCCAAGCCGAATCCGGCGAGACCAAGGCGTGCGAAGCCAAGGTGGGAGACACCTCGACCGATTCGTTTATTCGTGATTTTTGTCACCCGATAGCTCCTTAAACCGTCATGAGCTCAGGAACAGCCGGCGTGGTGGCGATGACAAGCCATCTGAACTGGCCACGTGGCAGCGAATAGGCAGCGGAGAAACGGAAAAAAAATCGGCTCGCCGCACGACAGAGACCGGGCGGATTCGAGCCGATTTTCCTTGATGCAGTTCGCATTAGCCCTTAGTGACGATCGGCGTCGGGTACTTGCCGATCGGGGCCTTGCCGATCGGAGCCTTGCCGATCGGAGCTTTACCGATCGGAGCCTTGCCGACCACGGGGGTCGGAGGAGGCGGCTGGCGGGTCGGCAGATCTGCGGCGGCAGCAGCGCTCACGAGAGCGAGAGATGAGGCCGTTACTAGGAGAAATTGTTTCATGAGTTCGCCCTTGTTTTGGATAAGGTCCCTACTTGCATGGTCAAAACCACGCTTATAAAAGGCGACGTTGGTTGATAAAACTAGTGCAAAAAAGACACAGCAAACTTTTTTCAAATAAGTCTCGTCTTTACGGGTACATATGGTGAATTTCTGGTGTAGCCGGCGTGATCGGCAGGGCGATCTGGGGCGATTTCGTGGCGGCTGCCGCCGCGGTAAAAAATCACTGCGGAAATCAACCATTTCTTAAGCTCATTCTGAGTCGGAAACGGCGGGGCGCGGCGTCGCCGGAAGCCCCGGATGGGGGCGGCCGAAATCCGGTGCCGGGGAGTCTTGCCCGATGTCCACAATTCCGCGCCGGATCGCCCGCGTGCGGGTGAAGAGATCGAACAAGCTCACCCCGTCGCCCTCCTCGATCGCCCGGGTCAGCCGCGCCAAGTCCTGGTTGAAGCGGGCGAGCATTTCCATCACACCGGCCTTGTTGGCGAGGAAGACGTCGCGCCACATCGTCGGATCCGATGCTGCGATGCGGGTGAAATCGCGAAAGCCGCCAGCCGAGTACTGTAGTACCTCCGAGCGTGTCACCGCGGAGAGGTCGTCCGCCGTGCCGACGATCGTATAGGCGATCAGGTGCGGCACGTGGCTGGTGATGGCGAGCACGAGGTCATGGTGCTCGGCCGACATGGTGGCGACCTTGGCGCCGAGCGCCCGCCAGAACGCCGACAGGCGCTCGGCTGCGTCGGCGTCGCCGCCCGGCGGCGGCGTGAGGATGCACCAGCGGTCGATGAAAAGCTCGGCGAAGCCGGCATCGGGGCCGGAATGCTCGGTGCCCGCCACCGGATGCGCCGGCACGAAATGGACGCCCGGGGGAAGGTGCGGAGCCATGTCGCGGATGATCTGGCCTTTGACCGAGCCGACATCGGAAACGATCGCGCCCGGCTGGAGATGTGCGGCGATTTCCTGCGCCACCGCGCCGCATTGGCCGACCGGAATGCACAGAATCACGAGGTCGGCGCCGGCGACCGCCGCGGCATTGCTCTCGACCACCCGGTCGGCGATGCCGAGCTCGATGACGCGTCGGCGCGTCGAAGCCGAGCGCGCGGTGGCGACGATGCTGCGCACCGCGTTCTGTGCCCGTGCCGCGCGCGCGATCGAGGAGCCGATCAGCCCGACCCCGATCAGCGCGAGGCGTTGAAACGGCGGCTCAACCATGGGGCTCAACCATGGGATGCGGCCGCCGGACGCCCCAGGAACTCCGCCAGCGCCGCGACGACGAGGCGATTGGCCTCCTCGGTGCCGACGCTCATGCGCAGCGCATGCGGCAGGCCGTAGGCGCCGACCTGACGCAGGATCAGGCCGCGCGCGGTGAGGAACCGGTCCGCCTCGGCCGCGGTGCGGCCGGTCCGAGGGAAATGGATGAGGATGAAATTGGCCACGCTCGGCGTCACCGAAAGCCCGAGCTTGCCGATCTCCTCGGTCAGCCAAGCCAGCCATTTGTCGTTGTGCGCGGCCGAACGCTCGACATGGCCGATGTCCTCGATCGCCGCGATTCCCGCCGCGATGGCGGCGGAGTTGACATTGAACGGCCCGCGGATGCGATTGAGCGCATCGACCACATGGGCCGGCCCGTACATCCAGCCGAGCCGCAGCGCCGCCAACCCATGGATCTTGGAAAAGGTCCGGCACATCACGACGTTTTCCGAGGTCGCGACCAGTTCGATGCCGGATTCGTAATCGTTGCGGCGGACATATTCGGCATAGGCGGCATCGAGCACCAGCAACGTGCGCCCCGGCAGGCCACGATGCAGGCGCTTGACCTCGTCGAACGGCACATAGGTGCCGGTCGGATTGTTCGGATTGGCCAGGAACACGATCCTGGTGCGGTCCGTCGTCGCGCTGAGAATCGCGTCGACATCGGCGGTGTAGTTGTTCTCGGCCGCCACCACCGGCGTGGCGCCCGCGCCCAGCGTGGCGATCGGATAGACCAGAAAGCCGCGGGTGGTGTGGATCGCCTGGTCGCCATCGGCGAGATAGGCGCGCGCCAGCAGGTTCAGGAGATCGTCGGAGCCGGCGCCGCAGACGATGCGCGCGGGGTCGAGGCCGAAGGCGCGGCCGATCGCCTCGCGCAACGCCGTCGCCGCGCCGTCGGGATAGTCCTGGAGATGGCCGGCGACGCCCTTATAGGCCGCGACTGCGTTCGGGCTCGGCCCCAGCGGCGTCTCGTTGGAGGACAGCTTGTGAATCCGGGCGACGCCGGGGGCGCTGCTCTTGCCGGGAACATAGGGCTGGATCGCGAGCACGCCGGGACGCGGAATCGGACGCTCGGGCTTGGACATTGTTATCTCGGAACTCCGAAGGCGCGTTCTGTCGGCGCGCCGAGTTATCGCCCGACCGGGACCGGCCGGGCGTCGGCGGTGACCGTATAGCGGGTTGCGTGGCTGCCGACGAGGGCCTGGCTGCGCACCGAGGCGCCGGCATCGACCAGAGCGCGCGTGATTTCCTCGAGCGACCTGCCGCGGGGCAGCGACGCCAGCAAGGCGGCCCCGTCGGACGCGCGCTCGGGCACCGCCGCGGTCTCCACCAGGCCCGCCAGCGCTTGCGCCGGCCGCGGCCCCCAGCCGGCGACGCGGATGCTCCACATCTCCACTTCGGTCACGACCGCATCGGGGTGCGGCCGGGCGATCGCGAACACCGGCAGCCCGGCCGGATGATCCTCGCGCTCCACGAACGGCAGCCGGGCGATGATCTTGGGTACGTCGGCACCTTCCAGCGCCGTCCACCAGGCGCCGTCCGCGGCGCTGGCGGCGACCGGTACGAGGCCGAGGTCGCCTTTGGCCGCCGCCACCGCCGCCACCACGCCGGCGGCGCCGAGATGAGCGGTGACGGGCACCGTGAATCCGAAATGAAACCGCTCGCTGTCGCGCATCGCCGATTCGCCGCAGGAAAAATCGGCATGGACGCGGAACGGCGCCTGCACATAAGTGAAAGTGGCGATGATGACCCGCCAGATGCTTTCGACGGTGTCGAGCGGCAGCATCCCGGCGTGCCGCTCGACCAGGCGGCGCATCATGTCGGCCTCGCGCGCAGGCCGGAACGCCGAGCCGGATTCGGCGGTTTTCTTGGTCGCGATCAGGCGGCCGATGATCTCGCCGCGCTGCATCAGGAGCCGATGCATGGCCTCGTCGATCCGATCGATCTCGGCGCGCAGCGCGGCGAGATCGGGGGGGCGCTCGTTCGGGCTCATTTTCTCGGTCGGCAGCGGTGCTTGGGGGCTTTCAACGGCGCGTCATCCATATGGGCGGGGGGCCTCAAAAGCAAAGAAAACATTGACACCGGGCCTGCGCGCCCTATCTAAGCCGTTCCCGATCTTTTAATCTTTGCAATATCTTCCGGTACAGGCACGGGTTCCGGACGGGAGGCTGGGACAAAGCAATGGCCGAGTTGAAAGCCGTCGTCGGGCGGGGGTTGCCGGATCGGGTGCGGGAGGCCGACCACCCGCAGTCGCTGGTTGCCCGATTCGGGGCGGACCAGCCGCTCAAGCTCGATGCCGGCGTCGCGCTCAGCCCGTTCCAGGTCGCCTACCAGACCTACGGCACGCTCGACGCCGGGCGCCGCAATACCGTGCTGATCTGTCATGCCCTGACCATGGACCAGCACGTCTTCAACCGCCATCCCGTGACCGACAAGCCCGGCTGGGGGGAGACCATGGTTGGCCCCGGCAAGCCGATCGACACCGACCGCTATTTCGTGGTCTGCGCCAATGTGCTCGGCGCCTGCATGGGGACCACCGGGCCGGCCTCGACCCATCCCGTGACCGGCATGCCCTGGGGCCTAGAGTTTCCGGTCATCACCATCCGCGACATGGTGCGCGCTCAGGCGATGCTGCTCGATCATCTCGGCATCGAAACGGTCTTCGCGGTGGTCGGCGGGTCGATGGGCGGCATGCAGGTGCTGCAATGGGCCGCGAGCTATCCGGAGCGAGTGTTCGCGGCGCTGCCGATCGCCTGCGCCACCCGCCATTCGGCCCAGAACATCGCCTTCCACGAGGTCGGCCGTCAGGCGGTGATGGCGGACCCGGACTGGCGCGGCGGGCGCTACTTCGCCGAGGGCGTCAATCCGCGCCGCGGGCTTGCCGTCGCCCGCATGGGAGCCCACATCACCTATTTGTCGGACGCCGCGCTGCACCGCAAGTTCGGCCGCAAGTTCCAGGACCGCGCCAACCCGACCTTCTCGTTCGATGCCGATTTCGAGGTCGAGAGCTATCTGCGCCACCAGGGCTCCTCATTCGTCGAGCGGTTCGACGCCAACAGCTATCTCTACCTCACCCGCGCGATGGATTATTTCGACCTCGCGGCCGACTATGGCGGCGTGCTGGCCAACGCCTTCAAGGCCACCAGGACGCGGTTCTGCGTCATCTCGTTCACCAGCGACTGGCTGTTTCCGACCTCGGAATCGCGCGAGATCGTGCACACGCTCAATGCCGCCGGCGCCCGGGTCTCGTTCGCCGAGATCACCACCGACAAGGGCCACGACGCCTTCCTGCTCGACGAGCCCGAGCTGATCCAGATCGTCGGCGGCTTCCTCGATTCGGCGGCGGCCGCGCGCGGCATCGCCGCCGGCCGGCGGTGAGCCGACGATGCTGTCGCGAGCGCGGCGCGATCTGACCATGGCGGAGGCCGCGCGCGGCCCGTCCACCGCGCGGCTCGACCATCTGCTGGTCGCCGAGATGATCGAGCCCCGCTCCCGCGTGCTCGACGTCGGCTGCGGCGACGGCGAACTGCTCAAGCTCCTGGAGAGCCGCGGCGTCGACGGGCGCGGCATCGAA
>DASYNT010000159.1:0-9674 GCA_036008405.1 Xanthobacteraceae bacterium | reverse complement strand
GGCCGGCGCGGATGTGCGCGAGGTCTGGCTGCACCAGGGCGGCCTGATCGAGGCGGTCGCGAACGCCCAGAATGCCGAGAACGCCGAGAACGCCGAGAACACCAAGCCCCTGCTGATCGATTGCTCCACCATCGACGTGGACAGCGCCCGCGCCGTCGCCGCGGCGGCCACGGCCGCAGGCCTCACCATGCTCGACGCCCCGGTCTCGGGCGGAACGGTCGGCGCCGCGAATGCCACCCTGACCTTCATGGTTGGCGGCGCCGAGGACGCCTTCGCCCGCGGCCAGCCGATCCTGGCGGCGATGGGAAAACACATCTTCCACGCCGGCGGCCCGGGCGCCGGCCAGGCGGTGAAGCTGTGCAACAATATGATGCTGGCCATCAACATGGTCGGCGTCTGCGAGGGATTCCTGCTGGCGCAGAAGCTCGGGCTCGACTGGACCAAGCTGCACCAGATCTGCTCCACCGCCAGCGCCGCTTCCTGGGCGCTGTCGAGCTACTGTCCGGCGCCGGGGCCGGTGCCCGCGGCTCCGTCGAACCGCGACTACGCCGCCGGCTTCATGACGAAGCTCATGGTAAAGGACGTCAAGCTCTCCCAACTGGCGGCCGAGGCGACCGGCTCCCCCACGCCGCTCGCGGCGATGGCGCTGTCGTTCTACGAACAGGCCGCCGCTGCGGGCGACGCGGGCAAGGACTTCTCGGTCGTATTCCGCTGGCTGGCCGGCCAGAAGCGCGGTTAGATTTTTCCTGGATCAACGTTCGGAATCGATCATGGCGGCAGACACGTTCAAGGCGGCACGTGATTTTCTGCTGGCGCATCGCACCGACTACGCCACCGCCTGTCGCGACTTCCGCTGGCCCGAGCCGACCCATTTCAACTGGGCCCTCGACTGGTTCGACGCCGAGCTCGCCCGCGGTGACGGCGCCGGCCGCCCTGCCTTGACGATCGTGGGCGATGGCGCCGGCTCGCTCACTTTCGCCGAACTCTCGGAACGCTCCAGCCGGCTCGCCAATGCGCTGCGCGCGCTCGGGGTGAAGCGCGGCGACCGCGTGCTGCTGATGCTCGGTAATGTGGCGCCGCTGTGGGAGACGACGCTGGCGGCGATGAAGCTCGGCGCAGTGGTGATCCCGGCCGCGACATTGCTGATGCCCGACGATCTCGCCGATCGCCTGGATCGCGGAGGGGCTCGCCATGTCGTCACCTCGGCCGCCGACACCGCAAAGTTCGACGGCTTCAAGCAGGAGCTGACGCGGATTGCGCTGGGAGACGCGCCGACGGACTGGCATCGTTACGACCGCCTGTTGAACGCTCCCGCCGCGTTTACGCCGGACGCGGAGACCAACGTCGACGACCCGCTGCTGCTCTACTTCACGTCGGGAACGACCGCCAAGCCAAAGCTGGTGCTGCACTCCCACCGGTCCTATCCGATCGGCCACCTCACGACGATGTTCGCAATCGGCCTCCTGCCCGGCGACGTCCACCTCAATGTCGCCTCGCCGGGCTGGGCCAAGCACGCCTGGAGCTGCTTCTTCGCGCCCTGGAATGCCGGAGCGACGGTGTGCGCCTACAACCAGCCGGGTTTCGACGCCAAGGCCCTGCTGCAGGCGATTTCGCAACACCGGGTCACCTCGCTGTGCGCGCCGCCGACGGTGTGGCGGATGGTGATCCAGGAAGACCTCGCATCGGTGCGGCACTGCCTGCGCGAAATCATCGCCGCGGGCGAACCGCTCAACCCGGAAGTCATCGACAAGGTCCGTGCCGCCTGGGGCCTGACCATCCGCGACTTCTACGGCCAGACCGAGACCACCGCCCTGATCGGCAATGCGCCCGGCCAGCCGGTCAAGCCCGGTTCCATGGGCCGCCCGCTGCCCGGCTGCCGCATTCGCCTCGTCGACGCGGGGGACACAGACGCCGTCGAAGGCCAGATCGCGATCGCGCTCGGGGCCGGCCCGGCCGGCCTGATGCGCGGCTATCAGCAGGAGGATGGCACCGTCGCCGGCCTGACCGGCGCGCTCTACCGCACCGGGGACATCGCGACCCGCGACGACGACGGCTACTTTACCTATGTCGGCCGCGCCGACGACGTCTTCAAAGCTTCCGACTACCGCATCAGCCCATTCGAGCTGGAAAGCATCCTCATCGAGCACCCCGCCGTCGCCGAAGCCGCGGTGGTGCCGGCGCCCGACCCGATGCGGCTCGCGGTCGCCAAGGCCTATGTCTGCCTGGTCGCCGGCGCCCCCGCCGACCGCGCCACCGCGCTGTCGATTTTCCAGCACACTCGCCGCCGCCTCGCCCCGTTCAAACGGGTGCGCCGGCTCGAATTCGGAACTCTCCCGAAGACCATCTCCGGCAAGATCCGCCGCATCGAACTGCGCCGTGAGGAGCAGTCCCGCGCCGCCGCCGGCACGCGTGAGGCCTCCGAATTTCGCGAAGAAGACTTCCCCGAGCTCCGATCGACCTGAGCACGGGCACGAGACGGGTTTTCGGTGTTATCATTCCGATGGTTCATTCGGTTTCGAGGCGGGCGGCGACAGGAATCGACTTCCGGGTGGGGACCGATCACGGGCGTTCGTCCGCAAGGAGAACAGGCGATGCCACATCATCCGACCGATCGGTGGCGAGGGGCGGCCCTCGCGGCGGTCCTCGGCGGCGGCGCGCTGATGGCGACCGCAGATTTCGCGCGCGCCCAGCAGCAGCCGACCCGGGATGAGATCATCGAATCCCTGCGGGCCAAGCAGCTCACCCGCTGCCCCCGCCTCGACGCAACGGCGGGATGCGGCGCAGTGCAGCCGGCCGCCATCGATGTCGAAGTCCAGTTCGGCCGTGGCTCCGCCATGCTCGGCGCGGCGGCGGTATCCCGGCTCGAGACGCTCGGCGCCGATCTCGCCAAGCCGGAACTCAAGGGCGCCACCCTGCTCGTCGCCGGCCACGCCGATGCGAGCGGCAGCGATGCGTACAATCAACGTCTTTCGCAACGCCGCGCCGGAGCGGTGAAGCGCTTCCTGGTCGGACGGTTCAAGCTGCCCGACGAAACCGTGATCGCCGTCGGCCAGGGCAGGACGCAGCCGAAGAACCCGGCCGATCCCTTTGCCGGCGAGAACCGGCGGGTGCGGATCGCGCTGCTTCCGCCCGGCAGCAAGCCCGACGCTGCCCCGGACCGGCGCTGACGCCATGGCGGACGGCCGGACCTATCCGTCGCGGCCCGTCCTTGCGGTCAGCGCCGCCGTCATCCGCAACGGCAAGGTGCTGATCGTCCGCCGCGCCCGGCCGCCGGCGCACGGGGTCTACACCTTGCCGGGCGGCGGCGTCGAAGTCGGCGAAAACCTCCACGAAGCGGTGGCGCGCGAGGTGCGGGAGGAGACCGGCCTGATGGTCGAGCCGGTCGCCCTTGCGGGTTATCGCGAGGCGATCGTGCGCGACCGGGACGGCCGGGTCGAGCGGCATTTCGTGATATTGCCGTTCGCGGCCCGTTGGATCGCAGGTGAGCCCGCGCTCAACGAGGAATTGTCGGAGGCCAAGTGGCTGCGTCCGTCCGAAATGACGGGGCTGACCACCACCCAGGGCCTCGCCGAGATCATCGAGGCGGCGTTCGCTTTGTTGGGCGGCGCCGGATGACGCCTCTCCAGTCCGAGTGCAGCCTCGAGCCGGGCGCATGGGCCTAATTTTCAGGCCCATAAGAAGCGGACAGGCGAGGCAAAAGGCCGGCCTTGAACTCGCCGTGCTCGCGGGGCATACCTCGGTTGGCGGCAAACCATGCACAAGCGCGCACTTCTCATCCTCCTGATGGTTCTGGGGTGGCCGGCAGGGCCCGTCCATGCGGTCGACGTCGCGCCGTTCGATACGGTGCTGGAACGGCTGGCCGAAATCCTGGGAAGCCTGCATTATCTGCGCGGCGTCTGCGGCGCCAATGAAGGCAACAAATGGCGCAACGAGATGCAGGCGCTGATCGATGCGGAGACGCCTTCGGGCCAGCGGCGGTCCCAGATGATCGCCCATTTCAACCGGGGTTACCGCACCTTCCAGCAGTCCTATCGCACCTGCACGCCGGCGGCCGACCTCGCCATCCGCCGCTACCTTGAAGAGGGCTCCAAGATCGCCCGCGAGGTCACCGCGCGCTACAGCAATTGAGCATGATCCCGAAAGTTGCAGACTTTTCGGACCAGAATATACTCGGAGACAATGGCGTCAAACGCCGTGCGATGCGATTTTGATAGCTTTGTAGGGGCACCGATCGCGACGGTTCGATCCGCAATCCGATTGCGGGATCGCCGGTTGCGGGGCACGAGAGCGTCTTTACAGGCCCCCGTTAACCCTTCCTAAAGGTCCCGCTGGCCAGCCGTCATGTGCGTGTTAACTTGCGTCGATACGGGGACGCGCCGTGTGCGCGACGCAAGGGTAGCACGGCAAACATGACGACTTCGCATTTGGGAGCGCGTGACCCTTTGCCGGATCACGAGCAGAAGCGGGCAGCGCTCGACTTCCTGCACGAAGCATGGACCGAGGCGCGCCTGTCGGGGGTCGAGGGCGACTGCATGGCACAGATCTGCCTGTTCACCGCCTTCAGCGAGCTGGTTTCCACCTATGGCGAGGAAGCCGCCGCGCGCTACGCCGAAGGCCTGTCGCGGCGCATCAGCAATGGCGAGTTTTCGATCGAGCTGGCGCGGCAATAGCACGAGCCTCCGCGTCCGTTCTCCGCGTCGATCGCCGCTGCTCTGTCGCGCTGCCGGCGGCATCGAGCATGACCTTGACTGAACGGCCTGAGATTCTTTTCGAAACCGCGGCATATAGCGGTTCCTGTCCTTGCGCCTTCTCATCGCCCTTGAGAGCCGCTCGACCGCATCCTACGTTCGGGCAGGCATTTGCAAGGATTTGTAATGAAGGCCGCACTGCTGCCGGATCGTGGCGTCGTCAACGTGGCCGGCGACGGCGCGCGCAACTTCCTCAACGGGCTGTTCACCGCCGACATCAGCCGGGTGACGCCGCAGGCGCCGCGCTTTGCCGCGCTGCTGACGCCCCAGGGCAAGATCATCGTCGACGCGATCATCGCCGAGGCCGGCCCGTCGCACGGCGGCGGCTTCTTCCTCGACGTGCCGCGCGCGCTCGCCAGGACCTGCGCCGACCGGCTCAATTTCTACAAGCTGCGCGCCAAGGTGATGGTCGAAGACCTCTCGGAAACGCTCGGCGTGATGGCGCTGTGGGACGGCGAGGCGCCGAGCCGATACGGCCTGTGCTACCGCGACCCGCGCCTGCCGGCGCTGGGCCTGCGGGTGATGCTGCCGCCGCATCTCGCACCCGCGGCGGCTGCCGACCTCGGTGCCGCGCTGGTGCCGGCGGCGCAATTCGAGGCGCATCGCATCGCGCTCGGCGTGCCGCGCGGCGGCCTCGATTTCAGCTATGGCGACGCGTTTCCCCACGAGGCCGACATGGACCAGCTTCACGGCGTCGATCTCGCCAAGGGCTGTTATGTCGGCCAGGAGGTGGTGTCGCGCATGGAGCATCGCGGCAGTGCCCGCACCCGCATCGTGCCGGTCGCCTATGACGGGCTTGCGCCCGAGGCCGGCGTCGCCGTGACCGCCGCGGAGAAACCGGTCGGCACCTTCGGTTCCTCCGCCGACGGCCGCGCCCTAGCCATGCTGCGGCTCGACCGCGCCGCCGACGCGCTCGCCGCCGGCCATGATCTCGTCGCCGGCGCCGTCACGCTACGCCTCGTCAAGCCGGACTGGGCGCGGTTCCCGTTTCCCGGCGACACCACGGGCTAAGCGGAGGCGGCGGCGCTGCGATCAGGGCTCGGCGAGCCGCCACCGATGTCGTTTCCCCCGCCCCGCCTGCGGGCTATAACCCCCGTCATGTCCGCCATCCTTCATCCCGACGGCCGCTATCGCTGCCCCTGGCCCAAGCAGGACCCGCTCTATGTCATCTATCACGACGAGGAGTGGGGCGTGCCGGAGCGCGACGACCGCGCGCTCTACGAGAAGCTGGTGCTCGACGGCTTCCAGGCCGGGCTGTCGTGGATCACCATTTTGCGCAAACGCGACAATTTCCGCCGCGCCTTCGACGGCTTCGTGCCGGAGACCGTCGCCGCCTACGGCGAGCGCAAGGTCGCGGCGCTGATGAACGATGCCGGCATCGTGCGCAACCGCTCCAAGATCGAGGGCGCAATCCTCTCGGCGCGCAGCTATCTCGAACTCATGGAGAAGGGTCCGGGCTTCTCGGCGCTGTTGTGGGATTTCGTCGACGGCGAACCCCAGGTGAACCACCGCCGGAGCATCGCCGAGATCCCGCCCGAGACGCCGGTCTCCCGCTCCATCTCCAAGGAACTCGCCTCGCGCGGCTTCAAGTTCGTCGGCCCGACCATTATCTACGCCTTCATGCAGGCGGTCGGCATGGTCAATGACCACCTGGTCAAGTGCTATTGCCACCCGGACAACAAGGCGAAGTGAACCTTGTCATTCCGGGGCGCGCGTCAGCGCGAACGCGGAATCCAGGCGGCGTGCAAGAGGATGGTGCAAGAGGATGAGGTCGTCTGGATTCGCCGCGGGCGGCGACCCGGAATGACCGGCCGGATTGAGCGCACGGCGAAATCCGGCACCGTCCTCCACTGCCTCGGCATGTCCGCTTCGCTCCGGTGCAAGCTGCGGGACGCGGGCCCTGGTAACGAAGTAATCGTTTGCCGGGCCGCCGGGATGGTGCGTTCCTGGACACTATCGCAGGGCATCGCTACAAGGTCCTGCATGGAATTTGCAAGCAAAACCGCCGCTTAGCGCCGCATACCGGCGCGAAGCGGGGGAACAGTGGATCAACATGAGCGGCGTCAACGAAATCCGAGCGGCCTTCCTGAACTATTTCGCGGCGAACGGTCACGAGATCGTGCCGTCGTCGCCGCTGGTGCCGCGCAACGACCCCACCCTGATGTTCACCAATGCCGGGATGGTGCAGTTCAAGAACGTCTTCACCGGCCTCGAAAAGCGCCCCTATGCGCGCGCCACCACCGCGCAGAAATGCGTGCGCGCCGGCGGCAAGCACAATGACCTCGACAATGTCGGCTACACCGCGCGCCACCACACCTTCTTCGAGATGCTGGGCAATTTCTCGTTCGGCGACTATTTCAAGGACCGCGCCATCGAGCTCGCCTGGAACCTGATCACCAAGGAATTCGGCCTGCCGGCGGCGCGGCTGACCATCACCGTCTATGCCGAAGACGACCAGGCCTTCGGCCTGTGGAAGAAGATCGCCGGCCTGCCGGACGAGCGCATCATCCGCATCGCCACCTCGGACAATTTCTGGGCCATGGGCCACACCGGCCCGTGCGGCCCGTGCTCGGAAATCTTCTACGATCACGGCGACCACATCCCGGGCGGCCCGCCCGGCTCGGCCGAAGCCGATGGCGACCGCTTCATCGAGATCTGGAATCTCGTGTTCATGCAATACGAGCAGCAGCCCGGCGGCGTGCGGGTCGAGCTGCCCAAGCCCTCCATCGACACCGGCATGGGGCTGGAGCGCATCGCCGCGGTGCTGCAGGGCACCCACGACAATTACTCCATCGACCTGTTCGGCGCCCTGATCCAGGCGGTCACCGATCGCACCGGGGTCGATGCCGACGGCCCGCACAAGGCGTCCCACCGCGTCATCGCCGACCATCTGCGCGCCACCTCGTTCCTGATCGCCGACGGCGTGCTGCCCTCCAATGAGGGCCGCGGCTACGTGCTCCGCCGCATCATGCGCCGCGCCATGCGCCATGCCGAGCTGCTCGGCGCCAAGCACCCGTTGATGTACAGGCTGGTGCCGACGCTGGTGCGCGAGATGGGCCAGGCCTATCCCGAGCTGATCCGCGCCGAGACCCTGATCACCGAAACGCTGCGGCTCGAGGAGACCCGTTTCCGCAAGACCCTGGAGCGCGGACTGGCGATCCTCGACGAGGAGACCGCGAATCTCCGGCGCGGCGACAATCTCAAAGGCGAAGTGGCTTTCACGCTCTACGACACCTACGGCTTTCCGCTCGACCTCACCCAGGATGCGCTCAGGCCGCGCGGTATCGCCGTCGACCTCGACGCCTTCAACGTGCTGATGGAGCGCCAGCGCGAAATGGCGCGGGCGTCATGGGCAGGCTCCGGGGAGGCTGCGACCGAAACCGTGTGGTTCGCATTGCGCGAGAAGGTCGGCGCCACCGAGTTCCTCGGCTACGAGACCGAGGCCGCGGAAGGGGTGGTGGCCGCGCTCGTGCGCGACGGCCGCGAGGTGACCACGCTCGGCAAGGGCGAAACCGGCGCCATGGTGCTCAACCAGACCCCATTCTACGGCGAATCCGGCGGGCAGGTCGGCGATACCGGCGTCATGACGGCCGATGGCGTCCGCTTCCGCGTCACCGACACCCAGAAAAAGGCGGGCGACCTGTTCGTCCATTCCGGGGTCGTCGAAGAAGGCGCTCTCGCGCCGGGCCAGGCGCTCGCACTCGAAGTCGACGGCCGCCGGCGTGGCGCCATCCGCGCCAACCATTCCGCCACCCACCTCCTGCACGAGGCGCTGCGCCAGGTGCTGGGCGACCATGTCGCCCAGAAGGGCTCGCTGGTCGCCCCGGAGCGGCTGCGGTTCGACTTCTCCCACCCCAAGCCCATGAGCGCCGAGGAGATCGAGCGGGTCGAGGACATCGCCAACGACATCGTGCTACAGAACGCCCCGGTGACGACCCGGCTGATGGCGGTTGACGATGCCATCGCGTCGGGCGCCCGAGCCCTGTTCGGCGAGAAATACGGCGACGAGGTCCGGGTGGTCGCCATGGGAACCACCGGCGAAGGCGGCAATGCGCTGGGCTGGTCGGTGGAACTGTGCGGCGGCACCCATGTGCGGCGCACCGGCGACATCGGCATCGTCTCGGTGGTGGGCGAAAGCGCGGTCGGCGCCGGCGTGCGCCGCCTCGAAGCGCTGACCGGGCGCGCCGCGCGCAAGGCTGCAAACGACACCATCCAAATCGCCAAGGCGGCCGCGGCGGAGCTGCGGGTCTCCCCCGGCGAGGTGCCCGAGCGCGTCGCGGCACTCCTCGATGACCGCAAGCGCCTGGAGCGCGAACTGTCCGACGCCCGCCGCAAGCTCGCCATGGGCGGCGGCGCCCGCTCCGGCGAGGACGGCGTGCGCCAGGTCGGCGACATCAAGCTGTTGGCGCGCACGGTGTCCGGCATCGAGATCAAGGACCTCAAGAGCCTCGCCGATGACGGCAAGAAGCAGGTCGGCTCCGGCGTCGTCGCCATCGTCGGTGTCACCGACGAAGGCAAGGCCGGCATCGTGGTCGGCGTCACGGCCGACCTGATCGCGCGCTTCAACGCGGTCGAACTGGTGCGCCGCGGCGCGGAGGCGCTCGGCGGCAAGGGCGGCGGAGGCCGCCCCGACATGGCACAGGCCGGCGGCCCCGACGGCGCCAAGGCGGAAGCAGCGCTCGAAGCCATCGCCGCCGCCCTCGGCGGGGCGTGAGGCCGCGCTGCAGCTATGGATTACAGGTCTTCAGGGTGATGTAGACCACGAATTCGGTGGCGCGCGCCGCCTTCGCGGCCGCCGCCGGCGGCCTGATGCGGCCGGCCGGCGACAGCACCAGCGCCAGTTCGATGACGCGAAGGGCACCGTGCTTTTCGTTCTGCGCCCGCATTTGGACGCGCGGCACCGGGAGCCGCCCCGCCCAGGCGAGC
>DASYNT010000158.1:0-13576 GCA_036008405.1 Xanthobacteraceae bacterium | reverse complement strand
CATCGAGAACTTCTTCGCCAAACTCAAGCAATTCCGCGCCATCGCCACCCGTTATGACAAGCGGGCGATCAACTTCCTGGCCGGAATCTACCTCGCCGCGATCATCATTTGGCTCAATTGAGGACAGGCCCTAGCCTCGGCGAGGTGGCCAGCGACGAGATGCCAGCCAAGACCGACGACGCTTTTTTGGAGAAGCTCGGGAGCAAACTGCCCGGCGGGATTTCGCACCATCCATAGCATGTAAGTCCTTTCAGTCGGAAAGACTGGAATGACTCACATGCTATCACGAAGAGAATTTAAATCGGAAGCGGGACAATTAGGTCTCAGCACGAAACCTACGTGCGGTTTCAAAAAGTGCTCACTTGGCCCGGGCCGGGACGCCCGTGGGCTCAATCGTCATGTCGTCCAAACGCAAACGCCGACCGCATCGCTGCGGCCGGCGTGGCGAAGGCTTGCCGGGATCAGTCCTGCGGCTCGATCTTCACGATCGAGGCGCCGTGGTTGCTGCCGGTCCAGAACGTCACCGGGGTCGTCGTGTTGTCTACGAACACGCGACGGATGTTGGTGTCCTTGGGCAGCATGTATTCGACCGTCGTGTTGGTCTTGGGATCGAGACGAACCACGCGGTCGGTGGTCATCCCACCGGTCCAGATTTCGCCGTTGCGGTCGACGATGGGGAAGTAGGGGCCGGTCCATGGCGTGGGGAGCGGGAACTCCTTGAAGGACTCGTCCTTGGTATCGAACATGCCGATCTTGTTGCCGCGGTATTCGGCGAACCACAGGCGATCCTGCCCGTCCATGACGCCGCGGCGATTGCGGGCCCGCTCGGTCGGCGTGCGGAACAGGCTCAGGGCGCCGGTCTTGGCGTCGACGCGGCCGATGTAGTTGTCCTGGAATTCCATGAACCAGAGATTGTTCCTGGAGTCCGAGGCGATGCCGTAGATCGAGTGGTTGCCGCCCGACGTGATCTGCTTCATCGGCGCCCAGGTCTCGTATTTGCCGGAGGCGAGATCGATCCGATAGAGTTCCTGATTGCCGGCATTGTTGGTCCAGACCTTGCCGTCCACCTGGTGCTCCAGGCCAAGCATGTTGAGCTGGGTGACGTTGTTGTTCTGGTCCTTCGGCATCGGATAATACTTGAACTGCTCGGTCTTGGGGTCGAACTGGGCAATCGCGCCCTGGAACATCATCCCCATCCAGATGTCGCCGCCCTTGTCGATGCCGATGTCGAGGGTGCCGACCGGAAAGCCGGGCTTGAATTCCTTGAGCGGGAATTCGGAGTGGGCGCCGGTCTTGGCGTCGAGCTTGCCGAGGAACAATTCGCCGAAGTTGGTGTACCAGACCTGGCCCTTGTCATCGAGGATGACGTCGTGCGGCTCGATGGTCGGCCGCGGCAGGTCGTATTCGGTGATCAGCATCCTGGTCGAGCGGCCGGTCGGGCGATCGAACGTCTTGAGCGGATATTCCCATTTGGAGACTTCGCTCAGATTGATCGAGGCGAGGAATTCGGCCGGCTTGCGGAACGTTTCCGGTTTGGGCGCCCATTCCGGATCCATCCGCTTCTGCGGTTTGATCGGCTGGCTCACCTGGGCGTAGTTCATCATGCGGTTGATGACCTGCATCCACTCATTGACGTCGTGGGTGGAGCGCACGATCCGCTCCAGGGTGTGGCAGCCGACGCAGTTGAGCAGGAAGGCCTTCTGGTCGTCGGTGCCCGGCATGCTCGAGATCCACTCGGCGTTGGTGAGCTGGGCCGCCAGGTTGCGCGTCTTCTTCAGCTTGAGATCGGCGGTCGCGCCCTTCTGGGCCTCGACGGTGGTCTTGCCGGCGCCGTCGAGGTCATATCCGGCGGCGCGGATGCGCAGCGTGTATTCGCCCGGGTCGATCTTGGCCGACGGGAAGCTGTAGTGGCCCTTGCCGTCGGTGGCGACGGTATAGGCGATGGTCGAGCCGGCCTTCTTGGCGGTAACGAGGACGCCTTCCAGCGGGCCCTCCGCCGAGGTGACCTGGCCGGACAACGCTTCGGCCTGGGCGCGGAGCGCCCCTGGGCCTGCCGTCAACAGCGCGACCGCGAGACCGACGGCCGTCGACAGCAACAGGTGTTCCTTACGCATCGCGATTTCTCCCTCGAGGATAGTTGGTCGATTTCATGCTGGCCGGCCGGTCCGAGGCCACTGAATACGCATTGACGCCTTATCCGGAACCGTGGGGCGCTCCAAGGACTCTGATCACGCCGGGAGGGCCGAAGTAGATCGGCCTGATATTCTGTTTGGCCGTAGTCTGCTCCATTTTGGCGCGCTGATCCATAGGGTTGGACCAGATGCTGCCAGATGCGCGGCAACATCTCGAGCGCCCATCGGCCCTGCAGATGCCGGCTCAATGCTGCGCCGGGCTCCCCGAACCGCCGCGGAGCCCCGCCCTCATTTCCCGAAATACTTGAGGCTGGGCGCCCCCGCACAACCGGCGCCGGCGCAGAATGACCGAGACAACGCGGCCGGAAAGGCGCAGGACACGACGGTGGACAACTCGCCCGAGGCGATCATGAACCGTCGCTTTCCGCAGAAGGTGAAGGTCGGCGATCTCATCGGGCTGCCGATGCTGGACGACAATGACGTGACGCTCGGCCGGGTCCGGCGCGTGGTGCGCGCGCCCGATGGCAGAATCAAGCTGATCGTCAACTACAGCAAATGGTTCGGTTGGTTCGGCCGGCCGGTGGCGGTGCCGATCGAGGTCGTGGCCATCCTCGCCCGCCAGATCGCCTCCCTCGACATGCCGCCGGCGGCGTACGAGGCGGCGCCGACCTGGACGGAAGGCGAGGACATGCCGATTCCGGACGGCGACATCATCCGCATCGCCGTGACGCGGCGGTAAGGCGGGGGCGGCGGGCAACACCGCTCACTCATTGCGCCGGCGATTTCAAGCTTCCGGCGAGGAACTGGACGGCATCGGCGAGCGATGCCTTGTCGGTATCGCGGTCGAGCATGAAATTGGCTTGCCGCATGGTTTCGACAGGGATGGCGCCGATCAGGGGCGCAAGGGCGCCGCGAAGCACTTCGTCATTGGCGCGTTTGGGTGCAATCAGGATCACCGCGTCATAGGAGGGAATGGCGTGCTTGACGTCTTCCAGCGTCACCAGGGCATTGCCGGCCAGCCGGCCGTCGCTGGAAAATGCGGAGATCACGTCGACCAGGCCATCTTGGAGCGCGCGGTACATGAAGGTCGGATTGAACGACTTCTCCTGGCCGAACGCCAATCCATAGGTGTTCCTCAGCGCGGCCCATTCCGGGCGGCTCAGGAACTCGAGGTCGCTGCCGAGCGCGAGGCGCGGCGCCAGCGGCGTGAGGTCGGCGATCGTGTGCGGGCCGAGCGCACCGGCTCGCTCGCCGCGCATGGCGAGCGTATAGGCATTCTCGAAGCCGAGCGCGCCGAGCACGGTCACGCCGTAGCGCTCCCGCATGAAGCGCGTCAGTTCTTCCAGCATGACCGCGCGGGGCGGCACGTCGCTGCGCGCCATCACGTTGGTCCACAGCGTGCCGGAATAATCGACATAGGCATCGATCTCGTTGCCGGCGAGGGCGCGAAAGATGACGGCGGAACCGAGCCCTTCCTTGCGGGCGGCGGTATGGCCGCCCTTTGCGATGCGCTCGGCCATCAATCCCGCGAGAATATATTGCTCGGAGAAATTCTTCGCGCCGAGCACGTAGTCGGCGGCGGGACCGCGCAGCAGCGACGCCCCGGCCGTGGCGGTGCCGAACAGCAGCGCGGCAAGGCCGACGGCGATGCGCCGGCCGTCGCGTCGAACCGCGCCCGATTCGATCAGGCCGAGCACCTGGTCGACCAGCAGCGCCAGGATCACCACCGCGATGCAGCCGGTCAGCACGTAGATCCAGTTTTCGGTCTGCAGTCCGGAAAAGATGAAATTGCCGAGGCTGGTCTGCCCGACCGCGGTGCTCAGCGTCGCCATTCCGATGGTCCAGACCGCCGCGGTGCGGATGCCGGCCATGATCACCGGCGCGGCCAGGGGCAGTTCGACCCGGTATAGCCGTTGCCGCGGCGTCATGCCGACGCCGTCCGCCGCCTCCACATAGGCGGGGTCGACGCCGATCAGGGCGGTGACGCCGTTGCGCAGGATCGGCAGCATCGAATAGATCGTCAGCGCCAGCAGCGACGGCAGGAATCCGAGCGCCGGCACGCCGAAACCGAACAGGCGGGTGGTCAGCGCCGACAATGCGAGCAGCAGCGGATAGAACAGAGCGAGCAGGGCGAGGCCGGGGATGGTCTGCACCAGGCTCGCCACCGCGAGCGCCGCGAAGCGCAACCGCGGGCGCTGCGACGCCAGCACCGCCAGCGGCAGGCTGATCGCGATCCCGAGCGCCAGCGCCGTCATGCTCAGCACGATGTGCTGGGCGCCATATCCCGGCAGCAGGCCGAGCGCTCCGGCCAGGCGGTCATCCATGGGCGGCCTTCGCGGTCAGCGCGCGGATGCGCTCGGCCTGGCGCCGCGGCATCGCCATCAGCGCCGCGACTTCGGGCGCCGCATCGCCGTCGAGGAGAGGGCCCGGCGCATCCTCGGCAAGGATGCGGCCGCCGCCCATCACCACGATCCGGTCGGCGAGCAGCACCGCTTCCTGCACGTCATGGGTCACCATGATCGTGGTCACGCCGAGCCGGTCGTGGATCGCGCGCCAGGCGGTCGCGAGCGCATCGCGGGTGATCGGATCGAGGGCGCCGAACGGCTCGTCCATCAGCACCACGCGCGGCCGCGCGGCGATGGCGCGGGCAACGCCGGCGCGCTGGCGCTGGCCGCCCGACAGCGCCTGGGGCAGGCGACCCGCGTAGTGCTGCGGCAATTCGACGAGATCGAGCAGTTCCGCCACGCGGGCTTCGATCTCGGGGCGTGGCCAGCCCAGCAGCTGCGGCGTGATGGCGATGTTCTCGGCGATCGTCATGTGCGGAAACAGGCCGACACCCTGGAACACGTAGCCGATCCGCCGGCGCAGCGGCGGCGCATCGAGGGTGCCCACCGCAACGCCTTCGACACGCACCTCGCCTTGGTCCGGCTCCAGCAGCCGGTTGATCAGTTTCATCGCGGTGGTCTTGCCGGAGCCCGACGCGCCCACCAGCGCGATGAAGGCCCCCGCCTCCACCGCGAGCGAAACGTCGCGCAACGCGAAGGTTCGGCCGCCGTCGAACGACTTGCTGACCTGGTCCAGTTCGATGAGCGGTGCGGTCGCCATGGGGGATGGATTTACGCAATCATTGCGGGGCGCAGGCGCGGACGACCCCGCAATCCAGACGGCCGTTCCGCAGCGGACCCCGCCATTGCCTCACCCATTTGCGTTCGAGAAAGCCCTGAACCTGGCCTGAGCATATCGAATTCGCGCGCCGGTGTCGTGCTGCACGCCCGGTCGTCGGCGTGATATATCCACCGCGGAATCGAGCGCCAAATGTTTCGTTTTGGTGCGTTTCGCCTTGATGTGTTCGTTTTGGTGGACACAAAACCTCTTCCTGTCGTCATCAGGCTCGGCCGGGCGAGCCGGTAACCACCGACGGTGAGTGCTGGATTGCCTGGTCGAGCCGCGCTACGACGACCCGTGACCGAGCGGCGTCGCCGGAGCCCGAGCCCGAACGGAGGATCGATGGTCGACATACCGATAACGATGGCGTGCGGCAATTACGACCGCACCCGCCCGATCATGGACGGCCGGGTCAGGGTCGAGGGCTGCGCCGTGACCTATCTGCCGCTCTATCCCGAGGAGATATTCTTCCGCGCCTTCCGCTATCACGAATTCGACGTCTGCGAGCTCTCCTTCTCCAGCTACGTCCGGACCGTGGCCAACGGCACCTCGGCCTACACCGCGATCCCCGCCTTCGTGTCGCGCATCTTCCGGCATTCCGGCATCTACATCCGCCGCGACGCCGGCATCCGGACGCCGGCCGACCTGCGCGGCAAGCGCATCGGCCTGCCGGAATACCAGATCACCGCGGTGGTGTGGATGCGCGGCATGATGCAGCACGAATACGGCGTGCGCCCCGCCGAAATCCATTGGCGCAGCGGCGGCCAGGAGGAGCCGGGGCGCGACGAGCGCATACCGCTCGAGCCGATCCCCGGCCTCGACCTCAGGCCGATCGGAGAGGGCAAGACCCTGGTCGGCATGTTGCGCGATGGCGAACTCGATGCGCTGTTCACGGCGCGGGCGCCGTCGTCGTTCCGCCGCGGCGAGCCCCATATCTTGCGGCTGTTTCCCGATACCCGCGCGGCGGAGCTCGCCTACTTCAACAAGACGGGCCTGTTCCCGATCATGCATCTCGTCGGCATCCGCAACACGCTGCTGGCGCGCTATCCGTGGCTCGCCACCAGCGTCTACAAGGCGTTCTGCGAGGCCAAGGCCCTCGCCATGGCTGATCTGTGCGACGTCAACGCGCTGATGGTCACCCTGCCGTTCCTCGAAGCCGAGACCCGGGAAACCATGGCCGCCATGGGTGCCGACTTCTGGCGCTACGGCGTTCACGAGAACGCGGCAGAGATCGAGGCATTGACCGGCTATGTCCGCGAGCAGGGGCTGGTCGACCGCAAGCTCTCCGCCGCCGACCTGTTCCCGCCCTCCGTGTTCGAACTCTCCAAGGTGTGAGGTCGAGCTGAGCGCGGGGCTCCACGGCCTTCCCCATCAGCAGGACAAGCGCGAGCGCTATGTCGCGGACGCGGCGCCTGAGCCCGCTCAGATCGGCACCGCCATCGCCTCGAAGGCCGAATCGCAATTGATGAGATCGACGCGCTTCTGGTCGATGAGGAAGCCGTCGCCGCTGCGGCGCAGCCTGTGGATCTGCCGTCCGGCGAAGAGGCGCTGCTGGTCGTCACGGTACTCCACCATGATCACGGTGGAACTCACGACATAATGGCCTTCGGCATCGTCGGCTTCGTCCACGGTCACGTTGCCGACCAGGTGGGCCGTGCGCGAGGGCGGCGTCTGGATGTGGATGCGCGGATGCTCCAGCCGGTCGATGCGAGTCTTCATGAGGTCGCGGTCGTCGAAGAACAGCGACACCTGGTCGTAGGGGCTCTTCTGGTCGGTAGCGGCGGGGACCCAGTAGGTCCCGTCGTCGGCAAACAACGCCATCCAGTCGCGGAAGCGCCGCGTGTCCAGCAGCCGCGCCTCCTCGAACAGAAAGGCCTCGAGCACGGCGCGGTCGACGGGGGTCGCCGGCCGCTTCGGCTGGGGGGCTTCCATCATGCGCGCTCGCGCATGTAGCCGACCCAGGCCTTGTACTGGGCCCGCACCACCATCTCGTGCATCGCCGAGCCGCGCGTCGCATTCAGCTCGCGATCGGGTTCCTCGGCGCCGAGGCCGCGCGAAATGTCGACCCATTCGGGGACCGTGCAGCGCAGCCCCTTCTGGGCGCGCACGAACGCCTCGATGTCGTCGGTCTGCACGAACGAGGCGGCCGAGTGGGTCACGTTGAGCAGGCGCAGATTGCCGAAATTCATCGCGTCGGGGGCGCCGACCAGGCGGACTGGATAGACGTTGATCTCGGTGCGGTCGACCGCCAGCGGCTTGATCACGCGGACATGGATGTTGAGCCCCATGATCGAGACGTTCGGATAGATCAGCGTGTTGTGCAGCCGCGGCGTCAGGATATGCTGCGCGCGTGCGGCGCCCAACTTCTCCACCAGCACCCGCTTGTAGTCGTCGAAAGCCGGGCTCGATCGCTTGCCGTCGTCCAGCGCGGTGTTGCTGGTCCAGCCATGGCCGTTGCCGACGATATAGCTGCGGCGGCCTTTCCAGGATTGCGCGGTCTTGGCCTGATCGGCCTCGACCACCTTGGCGCCGGCCTTGTCGCCCTCGCGCCGGGCAAACTGGACGCCGTCCTTGTTGACGGTGGAGGCATGGCCGAACGGCACGTGATAGGAATCCAGCACGTTCTCGACTTGCAGCTTCCAGTTCCCGTTGAAGACGTAGCGATGCATGCCGAGGTCGAAGGCGAGCGTGCCGTCGGGCGCGCGGTCGACGAGGTCGTCGATGTTGGACTTGATCGGGCCGATATGGTCCTCGAAGCTCGGACCGCGGGGCGCGAGGCTCGCGAACACGAAGCCGCGGTATTCGCCGGTGCGCGGCACGCGGGCGAGACCGAATGCCTCCTTCCTGAAATCCGCGGCGCAGCCCTCCGGCATCGGGACGCCCACCAGCGCGCCGTCGGTGTCGTAGCTCCAGCCGTGATAGAGGCAGGTCATCCGCGCGGCATGGCCGCAGCGCTCGTTGACGACCTTGGCGCCGCGATGGGTGCAGCGGTTGAACAGGACGTGCACGGCGCCGTCGCGGTGACGGGTCATCACCACCGGCTGGCGCGCGAGCTCGGTGGTGAAGAAGTCGCCGGGATTGGGAACCTGGCTCGTATGGCCGACGAACAGCCAGGCGCGCCCGAAAATCCGTTCCATCTCCAGCTCGAACACGTCGGAATCGGCATAGACGCGGCGGTGGACGCGACCGGGTTCGACCAAGCCCCCTATGGGATCACAGCCTCCGTTTGGCATGGAGGCATCCTCCGGAACCGCCGCCGCGGATTCGTCACTGCATGTACAACGTGCCGAGATACGCGGTCAGCCGCCCTGCGACGAGCACGAAAGTCCAAACGAAGACGGCAAGTCCAGCAAAAAACTTTCCTCGCGCGGACACGGCTCCGTTTGCGTCCCACGCGGCGGCTTCGCGGCTCATGATCCTTTGAAGGATGATGGTCACGATGACCCCGGCAACGACAAGCGAAAACTTCGTGTCGAACATGCTGTCTCCGGTATAGCGCCCCGGCTTCGTCATCCACAGCGAACCGCCGCTGAGGACCTGGACCAGGACGCCGAGCCAGATCACCGGAAAGAACTTGAGCAGCGAGGTAAATGAAATGGTCCGGAACAGGCCGACAACTCGAAGGCCGATGATGTAAGTGAGCCCGACCACGGCCGCATTGCCAAATGCGTGGAACGTCAGCGAGATCGCCCAGCCGTAATTCGATTCTCTAACCCAACTGGAATATTCCATATCTCCGAGGTTTTTGAGGACGTCGCTGTCAATCCCGACCGCGTTGCCAACCAGCTGGACGAGCCTGACAAATGGATACAGGAGGAGACCGATCGCCGAATACACCGCGTCAGGGGGGGGGAAGACATACAGGACCCCCGCCGCAAGTATGACGGCCAACAACAGCGCCACTGTCCTCCAGCCGCGCCGCGAGAGGGCGATGCCGTCGGACTGAGCGACCTCGTTGTTGAGAACGCATATTGCGAGAAAGTCGATGAGCAGCACGAGCCCGCCGACGAAGACGACCATGTAAAATATCTGCATGGCGATTTCTCCCGATCACAGATAGGGCAGCAAACGGCCGCCCATAATCACCCCGGTCCATGCCAGCAGGGCCAGGATCGCAACCGCCTTGGCACTCGCCGGCGCCTCCTCTCCCGCCTTAACACGCCAAAGGCTGTCGGACAGAGTCAAATAGAGAACCGACATCACGGCGATGGGAATCAGTCCCATCTTTGGCGCGAATGGAGTGTTCTCCACAATGTACCGGTGAGAATCGGCAAGCATCATGAGCATGCCCGTAAAGACATTCATCATCACGCCGAAGAACCCCAGGGGGAGTATCCGGTACACCGCCGAATACGGCACCGACTTCCAGAAACCCAACACGCGCAGGAACACGGCGAGCACCGTACCGAATATCAGCGTGTAACCCAGGAAATGCACGGTCTGCCACGGTACAAACCATATGACATTGTTGATCAGCACTTCGATCGCAGGCGTCCAGCCGGCGTTCGGGTCGGTCGGCAAGATATCGGTCGCCACTCGGATCTCGGGATGATTGATCTGCCCGCCGCGGTGCCCGGTTTCGGCCAGTATGCCGAGCGTGATGATGGCGAACACCAGCACCGTATACAGCATGGCGTTGGAAAAGCGCCCGAGCTGGCGTGACCGCCACAGTTCGATCCAGGCGGTGCCGCCGGTAAACGCGAGGCCGAACAGCGCCAGCAACGCGATGTCGCGGTGGGCATTGATCACGGCCTTGGAAATCCCCGGAATCTCCGGTTGCGTCAACGCCCACATCGAACCGGTGCCGGTGACATAGGTCGGGACGATCAGCGCGCCGCAAATGACGAACAGCACAAGACCGCTGCGCTTCATCAGATCATTGTTCATCACCAGCGCGCTGACGTAGACCGCGAGCGACACTACAAATCCGACCGTCGGGAAGTGATTGAGCACCATGTGGACGAACGACCACGCCTGCGGTGCAGATGCGCCGCGGGCGGTTCCCAAACCTAAGTGCAGCTCGTGGTGGTTGATCTCAAAGCCGTAGTCATCGACGACGCTCATCACGACCAGCGTGGCAAGAGCGAGAACCAGCACCGGAACAAGGGCCTGGTCCGACATCTTGCCGGATTGGCGCGACCGCCAAAGCTCATACAGTGCGGCAATACCTGTCAGCACCAGGACGCCGAGCCCCACGAGACCCCACCAGAAGTGGATATTCATCAGGTCCTTGGGAGCTTCCGGATTTGCGGCGAATACCGCCATCGAACGATCGCCGCTGAGGTAGGTCGGCAACGCGAGAAGGCCCAATACGACAAAGAGGACGAGGCAGATTCGCTTCATCGCCGCGTTCTCAGCAAGAATTGCGGTGATATAGAAACCGAGCACGAAGATCAGCCCGACCGAAGGGAAGACGCTCACCAGAATATGAAGATGCGACCAAGACTGCGGGATCAGGTGCATGTAACCCCCCTTACCAAGAACGAGAATACCGCGGCCGACCGCCGGGCGTGTGGCCTGAGTCCTGCGCGCTTCCGCCGTGCCTGATCCGGTGCCGGTCGAACGTGGCTTCGGAGTGATGGGCGGCCCCGCTCGCGATCTGCGCACCGCCAAAATAGGACATACCAACGCGCGATCTCACCGACGCCGCCTCCCTCGCAGCAAGTGTGAATTCTGGATTGACGGACCTGCTGCAAATCCGCTGCCCGAAAGCGGGCGAGGTTTATCACCATTACGTGATCGGTGCCAAGGGGCGTGGGCAAACTTTGCCGTCGCTTTCGCGGGCAATTTCCATACCCAACGGGGGTTAAGTGTCGCACTTCGCCCGCCCACAACCCCACCGCGATGCGAATGGCGACCACCTGACGGCAGCGCGGGCATCAGGCTCGGGGGCCGTTCTGCTGCGCCGATCCGAGGTCCAGACTGCCGAGCGGCCATTACGCCGCGGCGCGGGCCGCGAACGAGGAAGCCCGCGCGCATGTGCTGCCGCCGCGGTTCGATCGTCGCACGCGTGTTGCCGCTTCAGCCGGACGCCGGCTCGGCCGATGTTGGCTTGCGCAACCCGCGATGACAAGTCGCATGCGGAACCGGTCCGGTCGTCTGGTGATGGGGTCGGGCGTCAAAGAAGCGCCCTGTCCGAGCCCGTTTCCGGTTGTGCTATGATGGGCATCATCGCGTTTGATAATGCCGGGGAGGTTGTTTAATGAGCCCAAAGACACCTAGCGCGTCGATGGCGGTCCTCGTTCTCGCGACGATTTTTTCATGGGGCGCTCACGGGCCAGCCCTGGGACAGACCATGCAGCCTCCGGGCTTTCATCATCTTCATCTCAACTCGGTCGACCCGGAGGCGGCGATCTCCTTCTATGCCGAGCAGTTTCCGAGCACGGCCAGGACGAGCTGGGGCGGTTTTCCGGCGCTCAAGTCACCCAACAATGTCCTGGTGCTGTTCAACAAGGTCGCGACCCCTCCGACCATCGAGCCGCAGTCGGCATTCTGGCATTTCGGCTGGCACGTCACCGATGTGCGCAAGAACCTCGCCACCTACCAGGGCCGTCCCGGCGTCAAGCTGCGGCCGCTCTATACGACCGAGGAGGGCGGCTTCGTCTTCGTGTCCAGCGACACTTGGCCCGGCACCGGCGGTGTGCTCGGATTGACCAAGGCGCAGATCGCCGACGCCAAGGCCAAGGGCGTCAAGCCGGCGGGCGGCGCCGGGTTCGCCTATATGCAGGGGCCCGACAACGCCACCATCGAATACCAGGGCAACATGCCGGCCGAGCGCTTCAACCACGTTCACATGTACCAGGAAGATCCGTTCTGCGCGCAGCTCTGGTACCGCAGGCACCTCGGCGCGACTGTCGCCGGGGGCGGCGCCGCGGCTCCGGCGCGCACCGAGGCCGATTGCAAGGTGGCGCGCACCCCGGATCGCAGCTGGCCGGCGCTCGAGCGGGAGGGGATGTTCAGGGTGCCCACCGCCGCGGTCACCTTCGGGGATGTCGCGTTGCCCTGGTATGCCAACCCGGGCGACAAGCCGCTCTCGGGCAGTCGTGGACAGCTCTATGACCACATCGCGCTCAGCGTTTCCGATCTCGATGCCTGGGTCGCCAAGCTCGAGGGCGAGGGCGTCAGGTTCCTCGAGCGGCCTTACAGGCTCGGCGACACCCGCGCCGCGATGATCGAGGGACCCAGCCGCGAAGCGATCGAGCTGGTCGAGGTCAAATAGGGTGTTGCCCGTGCAGCCCGTCGCCCCCGAGGCGCCCGGATCGGCCACGGAGTGTGCCGATTGCCGCAAGGCGACGGCGCTGTGCGTGTGCGACGGCATCGTGCCGATCGAGAACAAGGTGGCGGTCCTGATCCTGCAGCATCCGCAGGAGCAGGATGGCGTGCTCGGTACCGCGCGGCTGGCGGCGCTGCATTTCCGCGACGCCGTGATGAAGATCGGCTTGTCGTGGCCGAGCCTGAGCAAGATCCTCGGCCGCACCGCCGACCCGCATCGCTGGGCCGTTCTGTATCTCGGCTCGGTGAAGGCGGCACAGCTCGCGCCTGACCGCGAAATCGTGTTCGTCAATCGCAAGGGCGAGCTCGAGCGCGATCAGGATGTGCTGATGCGAGACATCGAGGGCATCGTGCTGCTGGACGGCACCTGGAGCCAGGCCAAGGCGTTGTGGTGGCGCAATGCCTGGATGCTCAAATGCCGGCGGGTCGTGCTCGGTCCGCGGCGGCCGTCGCGTTACGGCAGGTTGCGGCGCGAGCCCCGCCGCGACGGACTGTCGACCATCGAGGCGGCGGGGATGCTGTTGAGCCGGCTGGAGTGCCGGCCCGACATCGAGGAAACGCTGGTTGCGAGCTTCGAGCGGATGTTGGATCGCGTCCGCGAACAGCCCACGGTGCCGAGCGCGCTGCGGCCCTGAGCGGCGACGCCTGCCTTTACGTAGCTGTCCCCTAAATGTCGGTGTCACGCCCCGCGAAAGCGGGGCATCCAGTAGCCACTGCGCCGTCAGCGGAACGCATGCTGCGCCCGAGTGGCAGTCCAGTGGCTACTGGATCGCCCGGTCGAGCCGACGGTCGAGCCGGGCGATGACAACAATGGGACAGGGACAGAAGGTTAGCGCCGCCGGAACTGCTGGCGCACCGGCGGACGAGGGCTGGTCGAAGCCCGCTCGTCCTTGTGGCGAAAGATGATCCGGCCTTTTTCGAGATCGTAGGGCGACATCTCGACGATCACGCGGTCGCCCGCCAGTGTCTTGATGCGGTTTTTCTTCATCTTGCCGGCCGTGTAGGCG
>DASYNT010000157.1:0-3417 GCA_036008405.1 Xanthobacteraceae bacterium | reverse complement strand
GTCGATCTCGGCGAGCTTGAAAGCGGCGCGGGAGCGCATGCCCTCGCGCTTGGCGCGCGCCACATAGGGATCGTTGAGCTGGCGCTCCAGCCACAATTTCGAGGCCAGGGTACGGCCCTTGCCGCTGCCCACGCGCACCTTGAGCTCGCGGCTGCCGCGACCGCCACCACCGCCACCCTTGGCGGTCATGCTTCGCCCGGAGCGTGCGCCCAGACGCCGTCCTCGCGCATCAGCTTGACGAGGATGCCCTCGCGCAGACCGCGGTCGGCGACCCGCAGCCGCGGACACGGGAAAGCGCGGCGGATGGCTTCGAGAATGGCGCAGCCGGCCAGCACCAGATCGGCCCGCTCGAAGCCGATGCAGGCATTGGCGACGCGGTCCTCGTAGGTCATGTCGATCAGCCGGTCGATCACCCGGGTCACCTCGGTCTCGCTCAGCCAGCAGCCGTCGACCCGGCGGCGGTCGTAGCGCGGCAGGTTGAGATGGATGCCGGCAATGGTGGTGACGGTTCCCGACGTGCCCAGCATGTGCACGCCGTCCATGGCGCTGCCATGCACCGCCGTGAACGGCGCCGCATGAACGGCGACCTCCGCCACCATGATTTCGAACAGTCCGCGATCGACCCGCATGCCGCCATGCCGCTCCGCCAGGGTGACCACCCCGACCGGCAGCGACACCCAGCTGCGGACCACCGGCTTGGGCGGCCCGCGCCGCACCGGCTCCGACCGGGCCAGCAGGACGAGCTCGGAGGAGCCGCCACCGATGTCGAACAGGATCACCCCGCTCGCCTCCGGGTCGAACAGCGGCGTGCAGCCAGTGGCGGCGAGATCGGCCTCGGTCTCGCGGTCGACGATCTCCAGCTCGATGCCGACCCGGTCGCGGACGACCTGCAGGAATTCGGCCCCATTGACGGCGGCGCGGCACGCCTCGGTGGCGATCAGGCGCGAGCGCGTGACCGCACGGTTGTGCATCTTGTCGCGGCAGATGCTCAGCGCCGTCACCGCGCGGGCGATCGCGGCGTCCGACAGCCGCCCGGACGCCGAAACACCCTCCCCGAGGCGGATGATCCGGGAGAACGCGTCGATGACTCGGAAGCTGTCGCCGGACGGCCGCGCGATCAGGAGCCGGCAATTGTTGGTGCCGAGGTCGAGCGCGGCATAGGTTTCGCCTCTGCGCTCGGCCACGGGCCCGGGCCGGTGCTGGCGATAAACTCCGCCGCGACCCCGATGCGCACGGCCGTCGGCCCGCGGCCGATCGAGCCCGGGGGCGAGGTTGCCGGTCGCCCGGCCCTCGTTATCCATCGCATGCCTTTCCACCGCGCCGAAGTCTGCTGCGACTCAACGGCAGGCGGCTGGGTTCAACTCTGGTAACCGTAGTGTAACAGCGTTACCGAGACCCGCAACCTTTGCGCGGCACGCGCTGGCCGGCCGCATCCCCGGTCCTGCAAAGGACTGAGTTCGCCTTGAACCGGTGTGCGACGCCCCCGGCGAATACAGGCCGCGCGACCCTCGATATCGTCCACACCGGCGTGAGTTTCGGCCAACGAAAACGCTAATTTGCACGCTTCTTCTCTTCTGTCGCTTCAGACCGCAGGCACAGCATCGCCTGCGGCTGGCAGGCAACGCCGATATTGGAGCAGGAGACCACGCCGGCATCGCGCTGGCAGATGACGCAGCGGTCGGTCCATACCGCGCAGTCGGGAAGGCCCGACTGGATCGAGGCGCCGGACGCCTGCATCGGTTCCGGCGCGGGCGGTGCCACCGGCGCGTCGGCGGCAATGGCCGCGACCACCACCAGGGCCGCGGCCACGCTTGCGATCGCTCGCAGCGATGCGCCATTGATCGGTGCGTGATGGAACGAACCGCGCGGCATCCTCTCATCCCGTCGCGGGCACGCCCGAAACCGGCCACGCCGGCTTGCAGGGCCGCCCCGAAACGACGGTAACCGCGCGCAGGAAAAACACAACGCCCCCGCCCCGCATCGGACCAGCGTCCGAGGAAGATGCGCCGGCCTCGCGTCGAGGCTTCCGACGATATGCGGCAGGGAGCGCCGGCATCGCGCGCCGGGCCAACCACGATGCGACAGCCGTGCGGAGCGCGAACGGCCTTGGCAGCGCGGTGACGATGGCCTAAATGATACCGCGCTCGGCCGCGCAGCAGGACGCCGCGGCCATTTCGGTTCTTACGCAGGCTCTGAAGCGACGGATATCCCAAGGCAAGTTGGGGGATAGTTCAACGGTAGAACAGCGGACTCTGACTCCGTTAATCTTGGTTCGAATCCAGGTCCCCCAGCCAGTTGATGGTGCTTAATTTTTCCCGGAATCGCAGCGGAACATTTTAGCCCAGTTGGGCGCTCAGTTGTGCCGATTTGTCTTTCTTTTCGTACATTTCGAGGTTCCAGTCGCAATTCGACCTCAGCGGCTAGCCCGTGATGGAAGGCCACAATCCCGACATAAATCAATCAAAATCGTGACGTCCAATCTCATGGTTGGCGCGGGGGATCGCGACCCACGATTTCGCGAGGGGAGCCTGTTTTGACCAGTTATATCAATGGGATGAGGATTGTGGGCATTTTGCTGACGGTCACGACGTGCTGCGGGGCCACCGAAGCCAGCGCGCAATTTCGTGCCTTCGTGAATGTCGGCGGCCCGGGGAGCGGCAACGCACCGGCACCGGGAAGCGCGGGCCTTGGAACGGCCGGCCTTGGCCTCGGCGGCTTCGGAAGCGCAACTGAGAACCTCGGCCGACCGGGTTCCGGCGATGCCGGCATCGGATCAAGCCCGGGGCTCAGCCTTCCGTTACTAAATCAAGGGGCGGGCAACGGGCTCGGGGTGACCGGCAACGCCACCGGGACGGCCCAAGGTTCGCTTTCATCCGCGATCGATCGCCCGTCGTCGCCTGTCGACTCCGTGACCAATTCGCTGATGGGTCCGCTCAGCAACGCCGTCTCCCATGCAACGAATTCGGCGACGAATCCGCCCGGCAAGCGAAAGCAGAACGGCATTGCCGGGGCCACTTCATCGAGTGGCCGTGGCGCGGCCATCGCCTCCAAGGTCAGTCCCGCCAAGAATCCTTGACCGTTTCGGCGCCGGCGCCCGCCTGCCCGTCGTCCCCTCGCCGACGCCGATCGGCGTCGGCCGAACCTTCAAGTCCGGCGCATCGCCCGAGCAGACGAATGGGCCGGCATCTCGCTCCGATGCCGGGAAGGACATGGTCACAACGCGATAGCCGCCATCTGCGGCGCCTGCCAACCCGCCGCGCCTTGAAGGCGCAGCGCTGCTAGTGTTCCGACTCATTCATTTGGTACCCGCGGCGATGTGTTCTTCCAGCGCCTGCCTGCCGCGTGCATTCTTCTCTAGGATGATATTGGCTTTGGCGGTCCACTTGAAGGGCTTCGGTTTGGCGTTACGCTCGGCGA
>DASYNT010000156.1:0-13528 GCA_036008405.1 Xanthobacteraceae bacterium | reverse complement strand
TCCTTCGCCTTCTTCGCTTCGCCGATTTCCTTCGAGGCGGCATTGCGGCGCGCCTGCACCTGCTCGAGCTTGCCGATGCTGGCGCGGCGCCGTTCATCGATGGCAACGAGCCGCGCCGCTTCGGGGGCAAGCCCGCGCCGCTGCAGGCCCCGATCGAAAGCGTCGGAGTTTTCGCGAATCCATTTGATGTCGTGCATGACAGCCGTGTTCTCCCGTCACGGCCGGATCCGTCCCGGCCATCATGATCCGGTTGGAATGGGTCGCCCCATTGCTCGGGATGCCCAGGGCAAGGCCGGGCATAAATCAGCGATCATCGGAACCGATGAATCAAGGTTACTCGGCCGGCTTCGCCGCGCCGGCGGCCTGTGCCTTCGCCTTGCCCTCGACCATGCGTACCGACCACACCGACCCCTCGTAGAGAAGCAGCAGCGGGACTGCAAGGGACATTTGGCTGAGCACGTCGGGCGGAGTGAGAACCGCTGCGATAATGAAGGCGACGACGATGAAATAGCGGCGCTTGGAGCGCAGCTGCTCGGAGGTGACGATGCCGACCCGGCCGAGCAATGTCAGGATGACCGGTAGCTGAAAGGCGACGCCGAAGGCGAGGATCAGGCTCATCATCAGCGACAGATATTCGCCGACCTTGGGCAGCAATGAGATCTCGGCCTGCCCCGGCGTCGGCGCCTGTTGCATGCCGATCGAGAACCGCACCAGCATCGGCATCACCGCGAAATACACCACCATCGAGCCGAGCGCGAAAAAGAACGGCGTCGCGATCAGGTAGGGAAGAAACGCATGGCGCTCGTGGCGATAGAGGCCCGGCGCCACGAACATATAGAGCTGCGCCGCAATTACCGGGAACGCCAGGAATGCCGCGCCGAACATGGCGAGCTTGAGCTGGGTCACGAAATACTCGAGCAGCGCCGTATAGATGAACTTCGAATTCTCCGGCCCGGCAACGAGCACGAAGGGCCACATCAATACATTGTAAATCTGCTTGGCGAAGATGAAGCAGAGGATGAACATCACCGCGAACGCGACCAGCGCCTTGATCAGCCGCGCCCGCAGCTCCACGAGGTGCTCGATCAGCGGCGCCTTGGTCGCTTCGATGTCCTCGTGCGTCATGCCCGCCCGCCCCCTTCGGCCTGCGGCGCCGCGGCGGGCTCGGCGGTCGACCCGGTATCGGCCGCGGGCGGAGCAGCGGCCGCACTTTCCTCGGACGAGTGTTGCGGCGCGCCTGATGCGACAGGCTCGGCGGGCGCTGCCGCATTCGGCGTCTCCGGCGCAGCCGCCGGGGAAGCGAATTCAGACAGGGAAGCGGATTCGGATTCGGCAGCCGCATCCGACGCGGAAGGTGCCTTCGGTTCCCATTTGGTCGCCTCCTTCAGGTCGAGCGGGTCGAAATCGGTGGCGATCCCCTTCGCGGCAGCATCGAGCTCGGCGACCTGCTTCTTGAGGTCGGACATCTCGGCTTCGCGCATCGCTTCCTGGAATTGGCTCTGGAACTCCCCGGCCATGCGCCGGATCTTGGTCGTCCACTGCCCGACGGCGCGCAGTACGGCTGGCAGCTCCTTCGGACCGATCACGATGAGCGCGACCACGCCGATGAGGACCAGTTCGCTCCAACCGACGTCGAACATCGCGCCTCAAACTCCGAAGGCCGCCCGCCGCTGCCGGCGAACGTCCTGCCACGTACCCATTCTCGGATCGCGCCCGATCGCGCAGCGCCTGGCCGCAGCGAGGCTTAGACTTGCGCCCGGCTCTTCGCCGCGGCGGCCGCAGCGCTTTCGGGCTGCTGATGATCGAGCGTCTTGACCGGCTCGGTCTTGGACGGCTCGATCTTCGCGGTATCGTCGTCGGACATGCCCTTCTTGAAGGCCTTGATGCCCTGCGCGACATCACCCATCAGCTCGGAAATCTTGCCACGGCCGAACAGCAGAAGCACGACACCGATCACTACGATCCAATGCCACATACTCATGGAACCCATCGGTAGAACCCTCCGCGACGCCCACCGCACAGACGGTGCCTCGCCTCTTGATTTGACCTGAACCTAGGCCTCGCGGACGGCAAAAACAAGGACTTCGGGCGATCCGCTTTCGCCGCATGTGCGCCGCAGTGCCCGGTCGGGCGCCCGGCGTCCCGCCCCCGACGCCGTGATGCCACCGTGGCGGCCCGAGGTTTCACTCCTCCGTCGTTTCGGGGCGCGGGGCAAGGCCGAGATCGAGATCGCCTTGCTCCAGCGGTTCCTCATTGTCGCGCAGCGCCGGATCGTCGGACGGCTCGGGAACGTTGAACCCGGCCGGCAGGGTGCCGTCGAACAGGCCCGACCCCTTGAGTTCGTCGAGGCCCGGCAGGTCGCCGACCGCCTCCAGGCCGAAATGGGACAGGAATTCGGCCGTCGTCCCATAAGTCAGCGGCCGGCCCGGCGCCTTGCGGCGGCCGCGCGGCCGGATCCAGCCCGTTTCGAGAAGCACGTCGACGGTGCCCTTTGCGGCGGAGACGCCCCTGATCTCCTCGATCTCGGCTCGGGTCACCGGCTGGTGGTAGGCGATGATGGCGAGCGTCTCGATGGCAGCGCGCGACAGCTTCTTCGGCTCGATGGCCTCATGGGTGAGGAGCCATGAGAGATCGTTGGCGGTGCGGAACGCCCATTTGTTGCCGATATGGACCAGGTTGACCCCGCGCGGCGCGTATTCGATCTGCAGCTGCCGCAGGCTCGCATGCACGTCCGCGTCGGGCGGCAGGCGCTTGCCGAGCGTCTTTTCGTCGAGCGGCTCGGCGGCAGCGAACAGCAGCGCCTCGAGCAGCCGAAGCTCCTCCGGCCGCGCCTCGATGGCCATATCCGGCTCCTCGAAATTGTCCTCTTCGAAGGTCTCCACACGCAGCTCGGCAAAAACCGCCATCAACGCACCCCTCCGCTCATGACCACGTCGCCACCCCTGCACTCTCGTCTTCGTTTCAGGTCGGCGCGCCTGCACCGGCCTCGTTACCTTTCGCCGCGACTCGCTTGCGCAGATAGATCGGCGCGAATGCGGCTGACTGATGAACTTCCATGGCACCTTCGCGCACCATTTCGAGGGTCGCCGCGAGCGAGGAGGCGAGCACGGTGGAACGTATGTCCGGCTCCATCGCGTAGGCGATGAGGTATTCGTCGAGGCGGCTCCAGTCGCTGGTCGCCCCGATCATCCGCTCCAAAACGGTGCGTGCATCGGCAAGCGACCACACGGTCCGCTGGGCGAACCGCACCCGCGCCAGGGCGCGGCGCTGTCGCTCCGCGGCATAGGCGGACAGCAGGTCATAGAGGGTCGCAGACCATTCCGGCCGCTTGATCTCGGCGATCGGCTGGGGATCGCCGCGCCCGAACACGTCGCGGCCGAGCAGCGGCCGCTCGAACAGGCGCGCGCCGGCTTCGCGGATCGCATCGAGGCGCTTCAGGCGCAGCGCCAGGGCCTTCGCCATGTCCGCAGCGCTCATTCCCTCCGGCGCGACCGGCTCGGGCAACAGCATGCGGGACTTGAGATAGGCGAGCCACGCCGCCATCACGAGATAGTCGGCCGCCAGTTCGAGCCGGGTGCGCCGCGCCTGCTCGATGAAGGCGAGATATTGGTTGGCCAGCGCCAGTATGGAAATTTTCGCGAGGTCGACCTTCTGCTGCCGCGCCAGCGTGAGCAGCAGGTCGAGCGGGCCCTCGAAGCCGCCGACATCGACGATGAGGGTGAGCTCGCCGCTGCCGCGGTCGGCGACGGCATCCTCGGCGAACGGCGCCCCATCGCCAGTCATGTCGCTCGTCATGCCGTCACCGATCCGGCTGCCGCGACCAGCGCTGCGAATTCCCCCCGCGCCGCGTCGAGATCGATGCCGTCCGGCGGCCGGCGGCAACCGAGCGCATTGCCGGTGCGCGTCAGCGCGTCGGCGGCGAGTTCCGGACAATGGGCTGCGACCTCTTCCATTTCGCTCAAAGCCCCGTTGCAATGAAGCACGAGATCGCAGCCGGCCGCGCGGGACCGGCGGGTCCGCTCCGCAATCGAGCCCGTCAACGCACCCATCGAGAGGTCGTCGCTCATCAGCGCTCCGGCAAAGCCGATCCAGTTCCGAATCACCTCGTGAATGATAACCGCCGAGGTGGTGGCAGGAAGCCCCGGATCGAGGGCTGTGAATACCACATGGGCTGTCATGCCCAGTGGCAACCCGGCGAGCGGCCGGAAGGCGGCGAAATCCGTCCGCTCCAGGGTCTGGCGGTCGGCGCCGACGATGGGCAGATGCTGATGGCTGTCGGCGGTGGCTCGACCATGGCCCGGCAGATGCTTGACCACGGGAAGAACGCCACCGCTCGCGAGCCCTGCCGCCACTGCGGCGGCGATGGCGGCGACCTGGTCCGGGCGCTCGCCATAGGCGCGATCCCCGATCACCCGGTCCGCGCCGGCAACCGGCACGTCGGCCAGGGGCAGGCAATCGACGGTGATGCCCACCGCGGCGAGGTCGGCGGCAATGAGGCGGGCGCCGAGATGGGCCGCCCGCAAGCCGAGGGCGCGATCCCGGGCATAGAGGCGGGCATAAACCGCGCCGGCAGGATAGGCCGGCCAATGGGGCGGCCCCAGCCGCTGCACCCGGCCGCCCTCCTGATCGACCAGCACCGGGGCGTCGTCCCGGCCGCAAATCGAGCGGAATTCGTCGGTCAGCGCGAGCACTTGTGCGGGATCGACGACATTGCGCTTGAACAGGATGAGGCCCCATGGCGCAGCCTCGCGCAGGAATGACCGCTCCTCGGGCGAGATCGCCGCGCCCGCCAGTCCCGTAATGAATGCCCGCGGCGCCATGGGCGCGGCTTAGCCCGCGGCCTTGGCGAGGGCAAGCGCGCGGCGCTCAATTCCTTTGGATGAAGCAGTTGCCACCGGCACCTTTGAGGCTTTCGCACAACTGGTTGGCTTCATCGCGCGGCAACGGACCGATTTGGGTCGCGTAGAACATGCCACAATCGGCGTCCGACTGTTCTCGTTGTGGCATTTCTGCCGGCGTTGAACGCCGCCGGCCATCATCTCAGGCGTCAATTCTTTATGACGAAGCAGTCGCTGCCGGCGCTCTTGAGGCTGTCACACAATTGGTTGGCTTCCTCATGCGAGAATGGACCGACCTGCGCCCCATAGAACACGCCGCGGTCACCGCGGTCCTTCTTGCGAATCAGCGGCTGATAGCCGCCGAGCACGGAATACTTCGCTTGCGCCGTCCGGAATGCCGACTGCGCCTCCGCCTCGGTCTTCTGGGCGGAAAGCTGGACCACCCAACCGCTTTCGCTGGCGCGAGGCGCCGCGCGGGCGGGCGCCGGCGGGCGTGTCGTGTCGACGGCCGCCACGGATGGCTGGGATTGAGGCGTCGGCGCCGGCGGGGCCGCCGGCTGGCTCGGCGCGGCCACCTGGGGCGCCGGACGGGCGGCCGGGCGAGCGGCAGGCGCCGGTGTTGCCGGCGCGGCTCCCGGGGGCGGCGGAGCCACCGCGTCGGAGTGGATGGTGACGGTGCGCACCCGTTTCGGCTCGGAGGAAGCCGCGCCAGCCGGTGCCGCAGCACCGCTCGCGGCAGGGCTCGGATACGGAGCGACGCTGGCGCCTCCCGACATCGGGACCACCAAGCCGCCATTGGCATTGCGGGTCGAATCCCTGAGGTCGATCGGTTGCTCCTCGCGCGATACCATGCGTTCGCCCGATCCATTGCCGAGCCGATCGTTGATCGGCTTCGCGCCGGCATCGACGGAGGCCGGCGTCATGACCTTGGTCGGAGAGTTGTCCGCCCGGATCAATGGCGGCGGGCCCCCGGAGCCGGTGCTGAAGACGGCGCGATAACCGAACGCAGCGGCGCTTCCGAGCACCAAGGCTCCCAAAACAACCGCGAGAGCGATCTTGATCGTGTTGCGCCGCGTGCCGCCGGGTTCGTCCTCGTAAAGGCCCTCTTCACCGTCGGCATATTCATATTCGCCGTACCGATTGCCTTCGGCATCGACATATTGGCCCTCATACTCCTCCTCTTGCGGCGGGTAGGCGGCAACCTCCTGGCGCGCCGGTTCCTGCCGCACACCGCCGAGATACGGGTAACGATCCGGTTCCTCATGGGCCGGCTGCTCATGGGCCGGCTCCGGTTCCGCCGGATAATTCTGATCGGGGACGGTGGAATAGGCTTCATCCGCGTGGTGAGGATAGGGATCCGGGGCCCGCTCAGGCTCCACGCGGCCAAGGGCCGGAAATTCGAACCTCTGGGGCGCCGCCAGCGGGGCATCCGGTGCGACCGGCTCGGAATAGCGGTCATCGCCGCGATCATCGGACACACGGCGGCTCGGAAAGGTCTGGTGCGAGGGGAACGGGTAGGCCCGCCCCTGCGGCTCCCGGCGCTCCCACGCCGCCGGCGGGGCATCCGGTGCGACCGGCTCGGAATAGCGGTCATCGCCGTGATCATCGGGCGCAGGCCGGCTCGGAAAGGTCTGGAGCGAGGGGAACGGGTGGGCCCGCGCCTGCGGCTCCCGACGCTCCCGCTCGCCCTCGTAACGATCCGCAGGGGGCTCGTAACGATCTGGCGGAGGGGGCGGGGGCGGAGGCGGAGGCGGCGCGATTTCCCGCGACGGTGGCCGCGCCATCGGCCCGCGGGTCGGCAGGTCGGCATAACCGCGCGGCGAATCGCCGCTGCGCGCCGGGGGCGGGCCGAATGGGTCGCTCTGCCCGATCAGGCGCGCGAGTTCCAACAACGGATCGGTGGACGGTGCATGTCGATCCGAGGCATCTTGCGCATGGGGGGGATATGCGCGCGGCGGGCGAGGGAATGAGCCGTCGGACATTGTGCTATCGCAACCTCGTTCGGCGCCAGCCATGGGCTGCGCGATGACGCCCCGTCAATCGCGGACTCGATCGCGACCGGCGACGCCGGGCTCACCTCATCTCATCGGGAGCGCCGACACCCAGCAAACCAAGTCCGGAAGCCAGCACCGTGACGACGCCCTGCACCAGCGCGAGACGAGCCATGGTTATTTCTGGATCATTCTGGATAATGAAGCGTAAATGAGGCGAATCCTTTCCTTTGGTCCATTGAGCATGGAACTCGCTCGCCAATTCGTAAAGATAAAACGCGACCCGATGCGGTTCGTGGGCGCCTGCGGCGGCCTCGACCAGCCGGGGGTAGAGGGCGATCCGGCGCATCAAAGCAATTTCGGCCGGGTCGTCGAGCCGCCCGAGGTCGGCAGCCGCCAATTGCCGCGCTCGCTCCGCGCCGTCGGGCGACAGCCCGGGCAGCACCTCCCCGGCATTGCGAAAGATGGACTGTCCGCGGGCGTGACCGTACTGGACGTAGAACACCGGATTGTCGCGGGACTGCTCCTTGACCTTGACGAGGTCGAAGTCGAGCACCGCATCGTTCTTGCGGTAGAGCATCATGAACCGGACCGCATCCCGGCCGACTTCGTCCACCACTTCACGCAACGTGACGAAGTCCCCTGTGCGCTTCGACATTTTTACCGGCTCGCCGGCCCGTAACAGCTTCACCAGCTGAATCACCTTGACGTCGAGCACGGCAGTGTCGCCACCCGCCGCCACCGCCGCCACCGCCGCCTTCATCCGTTTGATGTAGCCGCCGTGATCGGCCCCCCAGACGTCGATGAGATTACCGAAACCCCGATCGACCTTCGACTTGTGATAGGCGATATCGGAAGCGAAGTAGGTATAGCTGCCGTCCGACTTCTTGAGCGGCCGGTCGACGTCGTCGCCGAAGGCGGTGGCGCGGAACAGGGTCTGCTCGCGGTCCTCCCAGTCCTCGACCGGCGCGCCCTTGGGCGGCGGCAGGCGTCCCTCATAGACCTTGCTCTCTGCGCGGAGCGCCGCAATCGTCGCAGCGACTTGGTCGCGCGGGCCTTCGATCAGCGAGCGCTCCGAGAAAAAAACATCGTGGTGCACATTGAGGCCAGCGAGATCCTGCTTGATTCCGGCCATCATCATTTCGATCGCCTTGGCGCGCATGATCGGCAGCCAAGTCTCCTCCGGCATCTGGTTGAGCCTGCGGCCATGCTCCGCGGCCAAAGCGGCGCCGACCGGCTTGAGGTAGTCGCCCGGATAGAATCCTTCCGGGATCGGACCGATGTCTTCGCCGAGCGCCTCGCGGTAGCGGAGAAAGACGGAGCGGGCGAGCGTGTCGACCTGAGCGCCGGCATCGTTGATGTAATATTCGCGGGTCACTGCGAAGCCACTGAACGCCAGCAGATTGGCCAGCGCATCGCCGAACACGGCACCGCGGCCATGGCCGACATGCAGCGGCCCGGTCGGATTGGCCGACACGTACTCGACGTTGACCCGCTCGCCCTTGCCGAGGTCGCTTCTGCCGAAGTCCGGCCCGGCGAGGATTGCGGCGCGTAGCGCATCCCGCCACACTCCGGGATCGAGGGTCAGGTTGATGAAGCCGGGCCCCGCCACTTCGATGGCGGTGATCTCCGTCCGCTTACTCAATTCCGCTGCGAGGCGCTCGGCAAGTTCGCGCGGCTTGAGCCCGGCCTCCTTGGCAAGGACCATCGCGGCATTGGTGGCGAGGTCCCCATGGCTAGCCTCCCGGGGCGGCTCCACCACGATCCGCGACAGGTCCGGCAGAACGGCAAAAACGCCCGCCGCCGCAAGGGCTTTGACGGCTGCCTGGACATGCGCGGTGAAGACGGAGAAAACGTTCATGGGATACATTTTTCGGGTGCGTGGCGGCGCGGCCTAACGCAATTCCGGGGTGGAGTCAAAGAGCCTCATATGCTCGGAAAGCGCGTAACGATCGGTCATCCCGGCGATGAAATCGGCAATCTCGCGGGCCGGCACTGAAGTGTGCGAAGATGCCGCCTGGCGACGCCACGGCAGCTCCTGCGGATCGCGCTGGTAGCGCCCGAACAGGGACCGTATCACGGCCTCTGCTTCGCCCATGATCCGGATGATGCGGGGGTGGCGATACATATGGGGGAACAGGAAGCTCTTGATGGTCCGGTCCGCCGCCGCCATCGCCGGCGAAAATGCGACCACAGGCGCCCCGGCGCGGCGGATGTCGTCGGCGCAACCGGGGCGGCAGGCCGCAATCAGCCCCTCGGAACGGGCGATCACATCCTCGATCATGCGGGTGATCAGCCGCCGCACCAGTTCGTGGACCTGGCGGGCCATCTCGATGCGGGGGTGGCGCGCTGCGATGTCCGCGAGGATTTCGCTGATGAGAGGCACCGTGCGAAGATCTTCCAGGGAGAACATGCCGGCGCGCAGCCCGTCATCGATGTCGTGGGCATCATAGGCGATGTCGTCGGCAATGGCGCCGGCCTGGGCCTCCGCGCTCGGAAACCGGTCGAGTGCCAAGTCCTGGCGCGCATTGTATTCGACAATTTCCGGGGCGAGCGGCCGGCCCCTCGGCACGCCGGAGACGCCGACCAGCGGCCCGTTGTGCTTGACCAGGCCTTCGAGGGTTTCCCAGGTGAGGTTGAGGCCCTCGAAACCGGCATAGCGGCGCTCCAGGCGGGTGACCACCGACAGGGTCTGGGCGTTGTGATCGAAACCGCCCTGCGCGGCGAGGCACGAGTCGAGGGCGCGCTCGCCGGAATGGCCGAATGGCGGATGGCCGAGATCATGGGCCAGCGCGCAGGCTTCGGCGAGATCCTCGTCGAGGCCCAGCGCCCGCGCGAGCGAGCGCGCGATCTGGGTCACTTCGAGGGAGTGGGTCAGGCGGGTGCGATAGTGATCGCCCTCATGATAGATGAATACCTGCGTCTTGTGGGCAAGGCGGCGGAACGCGGCGGAATGGATGATCCGGTCGCAATCGCGGCGGAAGTCGCTGCGGGTGGCGCTCGGCGGCTCCGCGTGGAGACGCCCGCGGCTCGCCGCGGGGTCGGCAGCATAAGGCGCGCGCGGACGGCCGCCGCTCACCGCCATCCTGTCACCCCGCTCGCGGTTGACCTCTCGTGGCATCGCACATAACTATCAGCTGGCAGCGTTGCCACCAGGCTGGCAGGCGGGCGGCCGGTCCGAAAGTCGTTCCGGACCGCGGGGTGGCTGCAAAAAGGACGGGCGTCCATGGCGAATTCGGTCAATTTGACAGAACGGGCGGCGCGCCGGATCGGCGAGATCCTGAAGGGCGAACCGGGGGGCGCCATGTTGAGGGTGAGCGTCGAAGGCGGCGGCTGCTCCGGCTTTCAATACAAGTTCGATTTCGACCACGCCAGGGCCGAGGACGACCTCGTGCTCAGTCGCGATGGCGCCACCGTGCTGATCGATCCTGTCTCAGTGCAATTCATGACGGGAGCCGAGATCGATTTCGTCGACGACCTGATCGGGGCGTCGTTCAAGATCAACAATCCCGTGGCGACCTCGTCCTGCGGCTGCGGCACCAGCTTTTCGTTGTGATTCGGCTCGACGTGACCCAGCTTGTTGGACGTCGAGTGCAAGGTTAGCTAACCTTAGCCAATACAGTCCACCCGAGCTTGATCATGACGGTTTTTACGGTTCACCAAGCGAAGACGCAGCTTTCGAAACTCATCGCCCGCGCGCAAGCCGGCGAGGAGATTGTCATTGCTCAAGGCCGCGAACCGGCGGTCAAGCTCACTCCGATCGGAAAGCACGTCGCCGAACGCCGTTTTGGAGCGATGCAAGGCAAGCTGAGCCTACCGGATTCATTTTTCTTCGATCCGCTTCCCGCCGACGAATTGAAGCTCTGGGAGAGCGAGGATGATGAGGATTCTGCTCGATAGCCACGCCCTGTTCTGGTTTCTCGACGGCGACGCGCGCTTGTCCCAGGCTGCGCGCGACGCCATCGAAGCACCCGGCACCATCGTGAATGTAAGCGCCGTCACAGCCTTCGAGGTCGCCAACAAAGTCCGGGTGGGAAAATGGCCCGCTGCGGAAATGATGGCAAACGGCCTGCTCGATATTGTCGTCCGGTTCGGTTTCGAACCGCTGCCGCTCAGTCTCGAACATGCCCGACACGCCGGCATGCTGGCTGTCGCCCACCGCGCCCGTTCGACCGCATGCTGGCGGCACAGGCCGAAATCGAAGCGATTCCGCTGGTGACTGCCGACCCGGTCTTTGCCCAATTCCCCATACAGAATCTGTGGTAGCAGGCACACGCGCGACGCCACCGTGCCGGGATGCTTTCATCTTGCCCTTGGGGAGATGAAGCAATCCGGCAGCCACATCACTCTGCGGCGATCGCGTGCGGCCCCATGGGCTCGTGGGGCTCGCGCAGGTCGACCGGCGGATTGAGGCGGCGCTTGAGCACGCGGTCGAGCTTGTCGAGATAGATATAAATCACCGGGGTGATATAGAGCGTGAGCAGCTGCGACACCAGCAGGCCGCCGACCACGGCAACGCCCAGCGGCTGGCGAAGCTCGGCCCCGGCGCCGGCGCCGAGCGCGATCGGCAGTGCGCCGAAGATGGCCGCGAGGCTGGTCATCATGATCGGCCGAAACCGCAACAGGCACGCCTCGCGTATCGCCTCCTCGGCCTCAAGGCCGTCCGCGCGCCGCTGGACCGCAAAATCGATCATCATGATGGCGTTCTTCTTCACGATGCCCACCAGCATCACGATGCCGATCATCGCGATGACCGAAAGGTCCATCTTGAACATTATCAGCACGATGAGCGCGCCGACGCCGGCCGACGGCAGGCCGGAGATGATGGTGATGGGATGGATGAAGCTCTCATAGAGGATGCCCAACACGACGAAAGAGGCAAAGACCGCGGCCAGCACCAGCACGCCCTGCCCCTTCAGCGAATCCTGGAAGACCTGCGCGGCGCCCTGGAAGCCGGACACGATCGAGGCCGGGAGGTGCGTTTCCTCTTCGATCTGGCGGATGGCGTCGACAGCGGCGCCGAGCGCGTAGCCGGGGGCCAGATTGAAGGAGATCGTCATCGAGGGCTGCTGGCCCTGGTGATTGACCACCAGAGCGCCGACCGTGGGCACCAGCTTGGTGACGGCGGATAGCGGAATCACCGGTCCGGTCGGCGCCGTGGCGCCGTTGACTCCCGAACCCATGGCCGGTGCCACGCCACCGGTCGACTGCCCGTTGAGATTGGTCTTCAGATAGACCTTGCTGAGGCCGGTCGGATCGGCCTGGATTTTCGGGTCGCACTCCTCGATCACCATGTAATCGTTGACGGCGGTATAGATCGTCGCCACCTGCCGCGAGCCGAAGCAATCATACAGTTCCTGACGCACCTGATCGATCGACACGCCGTACACGGCGGCGGCTTTGCGGTCGATCTGCATCGTCATTTGAGGGTTTTTGACATACAGGTCTCCGGTCACGTCGCGCAGACCCGGCAGCTTCTGGATCTTCGCGAGCATTTCCGGCCCCACGCGGTAGAGCGTCTCGGTGTCGCTCGACTGCAGGGTGTACTGAAACTCGCTCTTGGAAATGCGGCCGGTGATGTTGATGTTCTGCACGTTCTGGTAATAGGTCGCCATGCCGGTGACGGCGTTGGTCTTGGCGCGCAGCCGCTGGATCACGGCAGTCGAGTCCTCCGTGCGCTCGCTACGCGGCTTCAGGGCAACGAAGAAGCGCCCGTAATTGTTGGTGGGGTTCGGGCCGCCGGCGCCCACGGTGGAATTGAGGTAGTCCACCGCCGGATCCTCGCGCAGGATGTTGCCGATCTGCAACTGCCGGTCGTACATCGCCTTGAAGGAAATATCCGACGGCCCTTCGGTGATGGCATTGATGAAGCCCGTGTCCTCGACCGGAAAGAAGCCTTTCGGGATGACGATATACAGCCATACCGTTCCGGCCAGCGTCGCCAGCATGACGAATACCATGCTGAAACGGTATTTCAGCACGACATCGAGCGTGACTTCGTAGCCACGCAGCCACGCCTTGAACATCGCGTCGAAAATGCGCAGCACGATGTTGTTGTTTTCGCCCTCATGCTTGAGCACCCGTGCGCACAGCATCGGTGTCAAGGTCAAGGACACGAAACCCGACAGCAGAATGGTGACCGTGATGGTGACGGCGAACTCGCGGAACACGCGTCCCACCATGCCCCCCATCAGCAGCACCGGGATGAACACCGCGATCAAGGAGAAGGTGATCGAGACAATGGTGAAACCGATTTCCTTCGAGCCTTTGAGCGCGGCCTCGAACGGCTCCATGCCGCCTTCGATGTGGCGGACGATGTTCTCCAGCATCACGATGGCATCGTCGACCACGAACCCGACCGACAGCGTCAGCGCCAGCAGCGTCATGTTGTTGATCGAATATCCGAACCCATACATCGCCGCGAAGGTCGCGACCAGCGAGATCGGCACCGCGAGCGCGGGGATGATGGTTGCGGCCGCCGAACGCAGGAACAGGAAGATCACCACGATGACCAGCCCGACGGCGATGCCGAGCGTCACCTGAACGTCTTCGACCGAGTCCCGGATCGACAGCGACCGATCGGCGAGCAGTTCCATCTTGACCGACGCCGGAATCTGGGCGCGGAATGTGGGCAGCCGGTCATTGATGGCGTCGACGATCTTCACCGTGTTGGCGTCCGGCTGCTTGTAGATCGCCAGC
>DASYNT010000155.1:0-9253 GCA_036008405.1 Xanthobacteraceae bacterium | reverse complement strand
TCGCCGAGCGTAACGCCAAACCGAAGCCCTTCAAGTGGACCGCCAAAGCCAATATCATCCTAGAGAAGAATGCACGCGGCAGGCAGGCGCTGGAAGAACACATCGCCGCGGGTACCAAATGAATGAGTCGGAACACTAGTTTGTCGGTCATTCGAACACTGCAGCAGCCAGTGCCGGGACGGTCACGGCAGCTTCGACCTTGAAGTTTCGATTGTGCCCGATCTCATGCGCTTTCCTCCGCGCCAGCGATCGCCTTGCGATCGCTGGATGCCCAGGCCAGCGCCCTGCCCTCACAGCAGCCGCGACACGCTGAGCAGGCCCGGCCGCTCCTTGTTGGCGCCCTCGATCGCCTGCTCCGAACCGATCACGGCAATGCGGCCATGCGCCGCCACCTCCGCCATGGCGCCGGCGAAGTCCCTCAGGTCGGCGGCGGTGGTCGACAGGATCTCTTCGCGCAGCTGCTGGCGCGCCTCGTCGGTATCGCCGATCAGATGGCGCTGCATCGAGGCAAAGCCCTTGGCGTCGGGCAGCCGGTAGGTATCGACCTCGCCGATGGTGCCGATGATGTTGCGCGTCAGCTCGGCGTCGTCGAGGTTCGCGGCCTCGAGGAAATCAGCGGTGCGGTCATAGGTGTCGAGGGTGGCCAGCAGGTTGGGGTCGCGGTAGGACACGAAGGTGAAGCCGCCGGAATACCGATCGAACATGCATTGCCCGCCATAGGCGCCGCCCTGCACCCGGATCTTGTCCCACAGCCAGGTCGTGCGCAGGTAGCGGCGGGCCACGATATGGGCGCCGCTCGGCTTGACGCCGGCGCGATAGAGGTCGGCGCCCTTGCCGACATAATTGACCTTGGCCGGAATGATGAGCCCCTCCGCGCGCGGCGTGTCGGCGATCCGCCACGGCGCGGCCTTCGCCGGAGTGTGCGCAAGGCCGCCGAGAAAATCGGCGAGCTGCGGCTGGACGCGGTTCCAGTCGGCCGCCGCAGCGGTGACATTGCACAGCATGGCGGCGCGGTTGAACAGCGTCGCGCGGATGCGCTCGAGCGCGGCGAGGACGCCATCCCAGCCGGTTTCGACCTCGTCGACGAGCTTGCGCAGGAAGAACAGGTAGCTGACGCCGCCCATCTGCTCGTCGGCCCAGTCGCCTTCGAAGAAATTGGCGCGCAGCCGCCGGTCCACATAGCTCGAGCCGCCCGGCACCAGGCGGGACTCGACCGCGGCCTTCTCCTCCAGCGCCAGCTGCCGGAACCGTTCGCGGTTGTCGAGCCGCGCGCGGGCGAGAATGTCGTGCAGGATAGAAAGCAGCTCGCCGGTCTGCTCCGGCAATGCCTTGCCGCGCAGATTGAGCCAGGACGTGCAGGTCGGCCGGCCGGGAACGGCCGACGTCCAGCGCTGCGGCCGGATGCCGCCGGTCGAGCGGCCGATCCGTTGCGACAGCCGCACGAAGTCGTCATTGCCGACCCCGGTCTCGAGCAGGGCGCGGCTGAACAGCGGCACGTAGGAGAGCAGATCGGCCGGCAGGGTGTGCAGGTCGAAGCCGATGTCGAGATAGACGACGCCGTTGGTGAAGAGATCGTGGTAGAGGACGCGGGTGTCGCGCAGCGTCGTCGCCTCGATCGGGATGAGCTTGTTCTTCCGCGGCAGGTCGGAGAGCTTGAGGGTGGGGATGGTGGCCAGCGCCTCGGGCGGATCGGGCCGCTCCTGCATCCGCTTGAGGGCGTGGGTGGCCTCGACCACGGCCTCGATATCGGCCTTGCTCATGGCGGCGCGGGCCTTGGCGAGCCGCTCCCCTTCCTCCCTGGCCTCACGCTCGGCCTGATCCCGGTCCGGCCGCAGGACGAGCACGGTGCGGTGCGGGCTGGCGATGAACTGGCGGCGGATGAGATTTTCGAAATAGCTCTCACCGGCCGCAACGTGCGCCTTGATGGCGGCGAGCGGCGCCTCGAAGGCGAGCGGCGACAGCGGATCGCGCCCATGCAGCCACGAACGCAGCGAGCGCAGCATGAAGACGATGCCGCGCGGGAATGCGCCGGTGTTGTTCTCGCGCAGGTGAAATTCGACGGTGTTGAGCGCGGCCTCCAGCGTCGGCGGATCGATACCCTGGTCGGCGAGGCCGGCGACAGTCTCGGTGATCAGGCGTTCCACCTTGTCGGCATCGGCGGCATCGATGCCCTTGAGTCCGATCGAAAACATCGGCTGGCGCAGCCCGTCGTCGAGGCCAGTGCCGGCGAGGGCCTCGCCCAATCCGGAATCGATCAGCGCCTTGTAGAGGGGCGCGGCTGGCGTGCCCACGAGGATGTGCTCCAGGATGTCGAAGGCCAGCGCCGTCTCGATGTCGGCGGGCTCGTCGAACATCCAGTTCACCGTCAGCATGGTCTCCTTGGGCGCCTCCTTGGCGCCCGATCCCCGGTCGTCCTCGTTGCCGGCCGCGTAGGTGCGCGTGAGGTGCTTCGGCGCGGCGAAACGCGGCTGCAAGGGCACTTCGAAATCGACCTCGATCCCGCCGAATTCGGCGATGCGGGCGCCGAGCAGGCGCAGGCGCTCGTCGGGATCGTCGTCGCCATAGAAGAAAAACTTCGCGTTGGAGGGGTGGTAATGGCGCTCATGGAACGCCTTGAGCTCCTCATAGGTGAGATCCGGGATGTGCCTGGGGTCGCCGCCGGAATCCATGCCATAGGTGATGTCGGGATACAGCGAGCGTTGCGACAGCTCGCGCAACATGCTGTCGGGGGATGAATAATTCCCCTTCATCTCGTTGAACACCACGCCCTTGTAGATCAGCGGCGCATCGGGCGCGTCGAGCTCGTAATGCCAGCCCTCCTGCTGGAATATCTGCTGGGTTAGGCGCGGGAAGAACACCGCATCGAGGTAGACGTCGACCAGGTTGTAGAAATCCTGGACGTTCTGGCTCGCGACCGGATAGCAGGTCTTGTCGGGAAACGTCATCGCGTTGAGAAACGTGTTGAGGGAGCTCTTCATCAGCTCCACGAACGGCTCCTTGATCGGATATTTGCGCGATCCGCACAGCACCGAGTGCTCGAGGATGTGGGCGACGCCGGTGGAGTCGCCGGGCGGCGTGGCGAAGCTGACGCCGAACACCTTGTTTTCATCGTTGTTGAGGAGCGAAAGCAGCTCTGCCCCGGTACCGTCATGACGGTAGTGCCGCGCCAAGGAATTGATTTCCGGCACTTTCTGTTCGCGGATGAGCTTGAAGCCGTGGTTTGCCGTCATGGGGGCCTCGCGGGGTGGAAGGCGGGTGCAATGCGGCCAACATAGTGGCGCGCCGGCATTTTGGAAGCCCCGGGGGCCTGGTCGCCCCCCGTCTACCGCGCTGGCGGCGGAGGGGGCAGCCGGCGCGATCCTCGGAGATGGACAGTTCCGTCGGCTATCTCTGGTCGCGTGCCTTTTTCGCCGGGCCGGGGCAATCGGCGGCCTCTCCCTGGGATGGCCGCACAAGCGTTCCAGCCTCCGGCATTGCACGAGGTCGCGCCGCCATCTTCAAGACAGGCGCCAAAATGCGCACCCCACGGAGATTGCAGAATTGCTCGGAGATATCGAAATGATGATCCGAGGGATATCGCCTCGTGGCCCTGATCGCTCGCGCAGTTCGTGGGCGGCCGGCGCCCGGCACTACCTGCAGACGACCACAACCACGCCGGGCCCGCTCATCGCTCCGATTCCGTAATCCACGACGGTTCGACAGACACGGTCGGGGTCGCCCAGGCGCGTGCGAATTCGCGTGTGCTCTGCCTCGCGCGCGCGTTCATTGGCGAGATCGCTGCGGTCCAGGCGGCTCAGGGGCACGCCGAACTCCCGGTGATCGGCCAGCACGCTGGAATTACGATAGAACAGGTACTCCGCAGCGGCAGGCGACACGGCCAGGGGTAATGCCGCCAGGGCGAACGCGACTGCACTCACTGAAGCAAGGGCTTTCATGAAACAACCTCTCGGAAGCACCAACGCGAACGTCACGCGTGTGTTCCCTTCAAGCACGACGGGCTTACCAAAGGCTTGTCGGCATTGATCGAATGATCCGCGGCGCAACGGGCGTCAAGGGTCGATCACCCCATTTGCGTGTTTCGCAATATTGCGGACATGGAAGAAGTCCCGATGGCATTTGCGTGAACGACGCACGCGGCAGGCAGTCACAATTCGTTAGGCTTGTCTTCAAACGTGGCATTCGAACGTGTTCGAACGGCATAGGCGAACTCCAAGCCGCCGCGGGAGCCCATCGGCAAAGGCCGCAGCAATCTCAAATACCGCAATCTCAAATACAAGGACGCCGTGTGAACTGCTTCACACCGAAAGCGCAGAGAAGCGCGCAGTAGTCAGTGGAATGAAAATGCGCAGGTCCAATACATGTCGAATGGGGACAATGGCAGCACTTGCTATTTCTGCAAAAAGGGCCGCTTCATCGAAAGAGACCAGGAGATCGCCTTCAAGCAATGGACCGACAAGGGTTATGTGTACTGCAATGTGAAACTGCACGTCGGCGTCTGCGATCGCTGCGACGCCAAGGACTGGAACGCCCAAACCGAGGCGGTGATCCGCGAGGCGGTGCGCCGGGAGCGCGACAAGCTGAAATGATGTAGTGGCGCCGTTGGATTGACTGGACCTATCCTGTCGGGTTCAAACTGCCGTTCCGACGTCCGTGCCGGCAGTGGCAGGAGGAATAGTCGATGACGAGGTCCGATGGCGACGCTTTTGGGCCGCGACCGTGGCAGCCCGTTTGGGCGCTGTCATGCGGGCGGGTCATGGCGGGGATCGCCGCCGCCTGCCTCGCGCTCTGCGCGAGCGCATCCGCCCAGGATGCGGGAGCGGCGGCCGGAGAGAACGCATGGGACAAGGCGGGATGCCTGCAATGCCACGGCGCCTCCGGGGAGGGCGGTGACGGCGGCGAATTCCCCGCCGGTCCAAGCCTGCGGAAGACCCGGCTCGACCGCGCCGCGCTGGCGGAAACCATCAGTTGCGGGCTTCCCGGCACGCAGATGCCGGCCTGGCTGGACGGCGCCTACACCGAGCGTTCATGCTACGGCTTTCCCGCCGGCCCGCCTCCCGCTGAAGTCACTGCGACCCCGGTGCTCAGCGCCGGCGAAATCGAGGCGCTGGTCGACTATCTCATGGCCAAGATCGTCGGGCGATAGTCCGGCGCTTCACGCCGCTATTCGCGCCAACCGAACTATTTTCGCGCGGCGTCGATCGCGACCGTCTGCAAGCGCGCCGAACTCTCGAACTGGTTCACCGTCGGCAGGCCGGTATTGGGGTCGAGCAGGGATTGTCCCGGCTTGTAGTAGTATCGGCTTTCCACCACGATCTCCTGGCCGTTCGCCACCTTCCGGCAGCGTTCCTTGACGAACAGGCCGGTGATCGGCGTCTCTCCCTCATCGGGGGCAAGCTGATCGCACGCCCATCCGTCGGTGCCGAAGCGAGCCTTAAAGGCGATGGCGACGGTGTAGGCGTACATGCGCCGCTCTTCGTCGGCATGGGGATCGGTGATGATCCGGTATCCCTGCACCAGGCCTGCGGGGTCGACGAGCAGGGAGAGGATCACCGGCTGGCCCAGCACCACCATCGCATTGCTGCGGGCCACCGCGTCCTCGTCCCGCGCGGCGCGGGCGATGTATTCGAGCTCGTCGTCATAGCGAAACCAGATCTCGCGCAGGCCGGAGGATTCGGGGCGACATTTCGCGAAATTCTCGAAGCTGCCGACGGGGAGCCCGGGCGGCCCGCCATTGGTTCCGCAGGCGGGGTCGACGAAGGCCTCGTCCGGCAATTCGCCGACCGGGGTTCCCGGCGCCACGTCCCAGATCTGCGGCATCGGCGGCTCCGCCCGTGCGGCGCTTCCTCCCCCGCCTGCGCCCGCGCCGGCCACGATCAGGGCCAGCGCGGTCGTCGCCAAGGTCGAACAGCCCACCCGGCGGCGGGCGCCCATCACAGGCCGAACACCATCAGCACCACGTTCTGGCCGAGCTCGGCGGCTTCCGGAAACGAGCCTTCGTCGCGGCCCAGCCGGCCGCCGAGGACCAGCGCGATGTACTGCTTGCCGTTGACCGAATAGGTCATCGGTGCGCCCGCGAAGGCGGTTCCGGTCTCGAAGCTCCACAGCTCCGCCATGGTGTCCTTGTCGTAGGCCGATATCCTGCCCATGATGTTGCCCATGAAGAGCAGGTCGCCGGCGGTGCCCAGTACGCCGGAATAAGCGGGATAGTACGACTCCAGCTTCTTCACGGTGTTGCCGGTGTGAACGTCGATCCCGCCGAGCAGGCCGTGGCTGACCTTGCAATTGGGATTGCGGACGCTGCGTTCCACCGGCTCCACGGCGTTCTCCTTGGTGTGGGAGCCGCAGAATATCTCCCGGAAGCCGGTGCCGATGAGCTGCTTTTCCGGATCGGCGGGCCGCGAGTTGAAATAATTCGCTTCGCCGATCATCGCATTGAAATAGACGAGGCCGCGCGTCGGATCGTAGGTGTTGGGCATCAGCGTCGGCATGCCGTAATGGGCCGGGCGCACGTCGATCGCCTTCTTGCCGTAGCGCACCGCGCGGCCGGCGTAGTCCTGGACCGTCTTGGACGCGTCGTAGTCGAGCGGCTTTCCGGTCTTGAGATCGAGGCCCGCGGTCCAGTTGACGGTGGTGAAGGGCTTGCCCTGGATGAACTGGCCGTTGTTGCGGTCCAACATATAGAAGAAGCCGTTGCGGTTGGTCTGCGACAGCACCTTCCGCATCTCGCCGCCGATGGTGGTGTCGTAGAGCTGCGTGATCGCCACCGAATCATAATCCCAGGACTCGTTGGGCACCGTCTGGAAGTACCACTTCAGCTGGCCGGTATCGGCATCGATGGCAATGATGGAGTTGGTATAGAGATTGTCGCCCGGGCGGCCCTGCGGGTCGAACATGTGCACCGGGTTGGCGGTGCCGACGTAGATGAGATTGGTCTGCGGATCGTAGGACGGCTCGGTCCAGATCGCGCCGCCGCCGGTGGGAATGGTCCGCTTGTCGACCCAGGTTTCGGAGCCGGGCTGGCCAGGATCGGGAACGACCAGGAACCGCCAGATCAGCTTGCCGGTGTCGGCGGTATAGGCCGCGAGATAGCCGCGGCCGTTCTCGCCGCGATTGCCCTGCCCGATGACGATCATGTTCTTGACCGCGAGCGGCGCTCCGGAGTGCCCCTGGTTGGGCACGACTTCCGGAGCGGTGGTGTTGACGTCGAACACCACCTGGCCGGAATCCTTGTCGACCGCGACGAGGCGCGGCGCGGAGGTGTCGTTGTTGGTGGCGAAATACATGTTGTTGCCGAGCAGCGCGACGCTGTGGGCGCTCCTGCCGCCGCCCTGCGCCTTGGCGTCGAACTTCCACACCATGGTCGGCTTTTCGTTCCTGACGTCGAACTTCCAGTACTGCTGCCACTGGTTGCCCACATACATGAAGCCGTCCTCGACCAGCGGCGTGAAATATTCGGTGGCCTTGTTGGGACGGGACGGGTCGCCGAGCGAGGCCATGAACTTGACCTTCAGATTGGCGACGTTGCCGCGGTTGATCTGGTTCAGCGTCGAATGATTCCAGTTGCTGTAGTTGCCCATCCGCATCAGCCAGTTCTGCGGCTCGGCGGAGGCGTTCAGGAGACGCTGATAGGTGATCTCCGCCGCCTGCGCCGAAAAGCAGAAGGCGAGCGCGGTGCCCGCGACCAGCCCCGCGAGGCCGAGCCGCTCGGCGCGGCGTCCACGTTTCGTCATTGGCATCCTCCCGAGTTTTATGTCTGAGATCGCGACGATATCATTTCGTCCCCCTCGCGTCGATGCACGCGGCGCAAGGTGGCGCAAGGTGCCGAGGGCAACGAGGCGAGGATGACCGTGGTTTCGGAGTATCGTTTTGAATGAGACGACCGGGTCTTTGCGGCTCGCAATTTCGTGCGGCTTCCGATTCCCGCCTGAATTTCCGTTTCGGCTTGAGGGACGATCAATGATCGGCGCCATCGATGGCCGGTGCGCCCGAACTCGATTTTGGCGCACCAGCAAGACGATCGGCGGCTCTTAGCCTCTCATTCCCTTTGCGCGCCGATCAATGGTGCGCGACGAGCGGCATCTGTATCACCGAGCTCGACGCTGGCGGATCGGTGATCAACGTGCCCCCGGCGCCGTCCGAAGTGCCGCTGAAATTCGCCGCCGTGTATTGCCCAAGCAGGGTCAGCGTCTCCACTGTCGCGCCGCTGCTCACGGTCAGAGTGCCGCTGGCATTGGCGCCGGAGGTGAGCTGCGTCCACGACAGGTTGGTGGTGCCGCTGGTGAAGGCGAGCCCGCGCAGGTCGATCTCGTCGCCGAGATGGAAGCCCGAAATGGTGCCGCCGAACGCCACCAGCGAGTCGAGTTGCAGGATGCCGCCGCTGGCGAAGGTCACGTTGCCGCCATTGGCGCCGCTCGTCACCTCGAGCGTGCCGCCGCTGATGGTGGTGCCCACGGCCGTTCCGCCGGATGCGATGTATTCCAGGCCGCCGCTGTCGACGGTCATGCCGCTGGCCGCGGCCCCGGCCTCCACGATCTGCTCGCCCGAACTGATGATGGTGCCGCCCGAGACCGTGCCGTAATCATACTGGGTGCCGCCGCTGATCGTGCCGCCGCGGTCGATGCCGAACACCGCCTCCAGCCCGCCGCTGCCGATGATCGCCGCGCTCGCGGTGCCGCCGGCCACCACGTATTCTTCGCCGCCGCCCGACGCGGTGAGCCCGCTCGCAAGCGCGCCGGCCTCCACGATCTGCTCGCCGCCGGCACCCACCGCAGTGCCGCCGACGGCAATGCGGTAGTCGTATTGCACGCCGCCCGACAGCATCGTGCCGCTGGCGGTGCCGAACACCGTCTCGATGCCGCCGGAGAGAACTTTGGCCCCGCTGGCGACGCCGCCCGACACGATGTAGTCCTGGCCGCCGCTCGACACGACGGTGCCGCTGGCGCCGGCGCCGGACTCCACCACCTGCAGGCCGCCGCTCGACACCGTCGTCGCCGTGGCGAGGCCAAATACATATTGCGTGCCGCTCGACACCGTGGCGCTCACCGCCGAGCCGAACACCACGTCATAGCCGCCTTTGAGCTTCGCTCCGATGGCGGTGCCGCCGGAGGCGACATATTCCTCGCCGCCGCTCGATACCGTCGTCCCGCTCACCACCCCGAACAGCACCTGCAGGCCGCTGACGATGGTGGCATTGGTCTCGGTCCCGCCGGCATAGACGTATTCCACCCCGCCGCTGGAGATGGTCGTCCCGCTC
>DASYNT010000154.1:0-27627 GCA_036008405.1 Xanthobacteraceae bacterium | reverse complement strand
ATGTGGCGCTGGTCGCCGCTCGCAGCCGCGGCCTTGATCGTGCCGTTCCTGTTGATCGATCTCACCTTCCTGTCGGCCAATATGCTCAAGGTCATTCAGGGCGGCTGGGTGCCGCTGGCGCTCGGCGGGCTGGTAATGCTGGTCATGTATACGTGGCGGCGCGGCACGCGCATTCTGTTCGCCAAGACGCGGCGGCTCGAAACCCCGCTCGACGATCTGGTGCGCATTCTCGAGAAGAAGCCGCCGCAGCGCGTGCCCGGCACCGCGGTGTTCCTGACCAGCGATCCGAAAAGCGCGCCGACCGCGCTGATGCACAGTCTCAAGCACTACAAAGTGCTGCACGAGAAGAACGTCATCCTCTCCGTCGAGACCACCCACACGCCGCGCGTCGACGCCGACAAGCGCGTGCGCATCGAGCCGGTCGGCTCGACCTTCATGCGGGTCTTGCTGCGCTTCGGCTATATGGAAACGCCGAACATCCCGAAGGCGCTTGCCATCGCGCGCAAGCTTGGCTGGCACTTCGACATCATGTCGACGTCGTTTTTCCTGTCGCGGCGCACGCTGCGGCCGGCGCCGCGGCCGGGCATGCCGCTGTGGCAGGACCGGCTGTTCATCACGCTGGCGCGCTCGGCCAACGACGCCACCGACTATTTCCAGATTCCGACCGACCGCGTGGTCGAGGTCGGCACGCAAGTGACGATCTAGCCTCTTCACGTCGGTGCAGGCCGCGCGATATAAGCAGAGTTCATTACGCGAGGAGCCTTGTGATGTCGGATCAAAATCTCAGCGTGCGCGATCTGACGCCGGAGGAGGTCGCCGAAGGCCTCCGCGAAGGCCGCATGGTGCTCGTCGATGTCCGCGAGCCGAACGAGACCGCGGTGGAGCGCTTTCCGCACGCGGTGATCGTGCCGCTGTCGGACTTCGACGCCGGCGCCATTCCCGATCCGCAGGGCCGCGAAGTGGTATTCGCCTGCCGTTCCGGCCGCCGTTCGGTTACTGCCTCGCTCGCCGCGCAGCAGCACGGTTATCCTTACGCGTCGCATCTCGCCGGCGGCATTTTGGCATGGAAGGCGGCGGGACTACCGACCGAGACGTGATGGCTTTGCGCAGCTTCCCGCTCATCGTCGCGCTTGCCGGCGCAATCGGCGCGCTGCTCGCGCTGCCGGCGGTCCCCAAAGAGCGCGTCGTCAATTACTATAATTGGTCGGACTATCAGGACCCGACCATCCTCGACACGTTCACCAAAGAGACCGGCATCAAGGTCCGCTTCGACACCTTCGATTCCAATGACACGCTCGAGACCAAGCTGCTGGCGGGCAAGTCGGGTTACGACGTCGTGGTGCCGACCGCCTATTTCCTCGAGCGCCAGATCAAGGCCGGGGTGTTCCAGAAACTCGACAAGGCGAAGCTGCCGAACCTGGTCAATGTCTGGCCCGCGATCGCCGCGCGCCTCGCTGCCCACGATCCCGGCAACCAATACGCCGTCAACTACATGTGGGGTACGGTCGGCATCGGCTACAATGCTAAGAGGGCGCGCGAGATTCTGGGTCCCGACGCGCCGATCGACGGCTGGGGCCTCGTGTTCGACCCGACGCGGCTGGCCAAATTCAAGGATTGCGGGGTCTATATGCTGGACTCCCCGGACGATATCCTGCCGACCGCGCTGCATTATCTCGGGCGCAACCCGAACTCCACCGATCCCGCCGACCTCGAAGCCGCCGCGGCCCTGGTTACCAAGGTGCGGCCCTTCGTGCGAAAATTTCACTCCTCGGAATACCTCAATTCCCTGGCGAGCGGCGAGATTTGCCTCGTGGTCGGCTGGTCCGGCGATATCAAGCAGGCCCAAAAGCGCGCCGCCGAGGCCAAGAATGGCGTCGATATCGGCTATGCCGTGCCCAAGGAAGGCGCGCAGATGTTCTTCGACAACCTCGCCATCCCGAAAGATTCCCGCAATGTCGGCGAGGCGCATGCCTTCATCGATTATCTCCTGCGCGCGGACGTCGCGGCCAAGAACACGAACTTTCTCTCCTACGCCAACGGAAATCTCGCCAGCCAGCCGCTGATCGATCCGGCGATCCTGTCCGACCGCACCATTTACCCCGATGAGGCGGCCATGGCGCGCCTCTACACCATCAATGCCCACGACGCCAAGACGACCCGGCTGATGAACCGGCTATGGACCCGGATCAAGACCGGGCGCTGAATTTTCGGGCAGGTCGTGCCAAACCAAAAAGTGCCCAAAGACTCCGCTCCAAGACCGCTGGTCCAAGACTCCTGATCCGAGACTCCTGGTCCGAGACTCCTGGCCCAGATCATGCTTGAGATTGAACCGATTTGAGACTGTTTGATTCAACCTGCGACATGGCGGCAAAGGCGCGAACTGCGCCTTTCAATGCAATGCCGATGCGACCGGCGCACATGCACGAAAAAGCAGCCAATTCCCCATGCATGGTGACGGCCTCCGTGCATATGTGTCGAAATGTGCTAGGATTGCTTCGCGAGATCGAAATGACATCGCAAGAGCCATCGAAAGATGAGGAAAAAGGCCGCGTCCTTCCGTTCAGGCCTCGCGCTTCGCAGTCCTGGAACGCAAAACTGCGCCTGCGGGATCAACCGCGTGGTCCTGTCGACGACCTCAGCAAATATTCCCGCCCGCCCGACGAGGACGAGTACCGGCACCGGATGGTGATGAACCTGCTGGCGTTCCTGGTGCTGGCGCTGATCGTTTATTGCGGCATCTGGCTCACCACTACCATGTCGCAAATGCGCAGGGACCAGGATTGCGTGCTGAGCGGACGCACCAACTGCGCGCCCATCCGGGAACCCGTCAACCCGCGCTGACATCGCCGTCCTCCCCGCCGGCACATTGCAGGCGGGGAGGACGCAGAAGTGTCGATCAGAACACGATTGGCCGCGCCTCGTGGCTGGCGATGCTGCCGACGATCAGCGATACCGGTGCCAGTCCGTCGACTCCCAGCGCGCGCGCCGCCGCCGGGCTCAGATCGATTACCCGCCCGTGCACGAACGGACCGCGATCGTTGATGCGGACGACCAAGGAGCGGCCGTTGCGGTGATTGACGACGGTCACCCTCGTCCCGAACGGAAGCGTGCGGTGCGCCGCCGTCATGGCGCCGGGATTCATCTCCTCGCCGCTTGCGGTGTGATGGTCGCTGTAGACCGACGCAAGGCCCGAACCCTCGAACGAATGGGCGCTTTCACCGGCCTGATCGACCTTGCGTTCGACCGGAGCCGACGACGCCAGCAGCCTGTCGCGCACGCCGCGCCGCCGGTTCTGATCGCGCCGCCACGCGCCGGCGTCGCCGACATGTGAGGGGTGGGAGCGGTTTGCATCGGTCCTCGTCACCCCATGGTGAGCATGCGCGGAAGCGGGGCGGACGCTGCCTTGTGCCGCCAGCACGGCGGTGAGGGCGGTTGCCATGAGTGCGTTTCGAACGGCACGCCGATGACGGGTTACGCGGTTATGTTTCAATACAAGTTCCTTTCACTTGGCGCACATTTTTGTTGCGCCTCGTTTCTGGTCTGGCCAGTCCAGCATCCCTGCTTGCAACGTTTGACCGTTGTCTCGAGGCATGCCACCGCTGCACTGGCCGGTGAACTCCCCCAGCCGAGGGGCGGGGCTTCTGGGCACCAACTGTGTCCTCAATAGGGCGGCGCCCGACATGACCGGCTTTAATGCGGGCCATGGCATTGCGCTCCAGTGCCCTCTTCGGTATAGGAACCCCGATGGGGGTGCGGGTCTTTCGGCCCGCTTCAGGGCTTGATGCGCCGTCCGGTGCGCCCGTCGAAAGCAGCGGATTTCCAGGAAGTTAGCGATGTCCTCAACCTTCGATACGGTAGCCAATATCATCGCCGAGACGTGCGATATACCCCGCGACAAGATCAAGCCGGAAAGCCACGCCATCAACGATCTCGGCATCGACAGCCTGGATTTTCTCGACATCGCCTTCGCCATCGACAAGGCATTCGGCATCAAGCTGCCGCTGGAGCAATGGACCCAGGAGGTCAATGACGGCAAGGCCACCACCGAGCAGTATTTCGTCCTCGACAATCTCTGCGCCAGCATAGACGGTCTGGTCGCGGCGAAGGGGGCATAGCCCGCCCGCCATGCGGCTCGAGTATTTTCAGCTCATCGATCGGATCGACGAACTCGATCTGGTGGGCCGCACCATCAAGGCGCAGGCGCAGGTTCCCGAAACCAGCACGATTTTCGAGGGGCATTTTCCCGGGCATCCGCTGATGCCCGGTGTCCTCCTCATCGAATCGATGGCGCAGACCTCGGGCTGGTTGATCATCGGCATCACCGGCTTCGCCCGCATGCCGTTCCTGGCGGCGGTGAAGGAAGCAAAATTGCGGACCTTCGTCGCGCCCGGACAAAGGCTGTCGCTGCGGGCAAGCCTGCTGCATGATGGTTCCGGCTATGCGATAACCAAGGCGGCCGTCGACGTCGAAGGCAAGACCGTGGCCGAGAGCGAGATCACCTTCCGAGTCATGGCCTTTCCAGATCCGAAATTCCGCACCAGCATGAGCGAAGTGGCGCAGCGCATCGGGTTCCCGATGGAGGCGTCCACGCATGGCTGATACGCCCCGCGGGTCGCCGCGCGAGACTTGGATCACCGGGGTCGGCATCCTGTCCTGCCTCGGCGAGGGGCCGGACGCCCATTGGCTCGCGCTCGATGCCGGCAAGGAGAATGTCGACCGCACCACCTGCGCGCCCTACATCATCCATCCGCTGGCGCCGGTGAATTTCGACGCCCAGATCCCCAAGAAGGGCGACCAGCGGCAGATGGAGCCGTGGCAGCGGATCGGCACCTACGCCGCCGGACTGGCGCTCGACAGCGCCGGGGCCAAGGGCAATGCGGAACTGCTGGGCCGCATGGACATGATCGTGGCGGCGGGTGGTGGCGAGCGCGATCTCGCGGTCGACGGTGCCATTCTCGGCGGCCTGCCGAAGGCTGCCAGGCAGGAGCCCTTCCTCAACGAAAGGCTGATGAACGACCTGCGCCCGACCTTGTTCCTGGCGCAGCTCTCCAATCTGCTCGCCGGCAACATCTCGATCGTCCACGGCGTCACCGGCTCGTCGCGCACCTTCATGGGCGAGGAAGCGGCCGGCGTAGACGCGGTGCGCATCGGGTTTGCGCGCATCCGGTCCGGGCAAAGCGACATCGCGCTGGTGGGCGGTTCGCAAAACAGCGAACGCAAGGAAATGCTGCTGCTGTACGAATTCGCCCGATTCAATCTCACCGAGGCATTCCAGCCCGTATGGGCGCGTGCGGCCCATCCCGGCTTTGCGCTCGGCTCCATGGGCGCCTTCCTGGTGCTGGAGAGCCGCGGTCATGCCGAGGCCCGTGGCGCGAGGCCGCTGGCACGGCTCGTGGGCGTGGTCAATGCGCGCTCCGGCCGCAAGCCCGGCGATGTCGCCGCGATGCTCGGCCGGCTGTGGAACGAGATCGCGCCCGCCATACGCGGCACCGGCGGCGCATTCCTCTCCGGCGCCACCGGCGTCGAGCCCGCGACCGGCGAGGAGCGCGCCTTTCTCGGCGCCCATCCCGAGTTTGCGGTGCGCGCCACCGGCACCCATATCGGTCATGGGGTGGAGCCTCAATTTGCGATGAACGTCGCGCTTGCGGCCATTGCGTTGCAACGCGGCGCGTTGTTTGCTTCGCGGGACCCGACCGGATTCGAGCGGCCGGCCGGCCACCCGCTCGCACGGGCGCTGGTGACCGGCGTCGGGCACTGGCGCGGCGAGGGTTTGGCGCTGCTTGAGAGGGTCGACCAGAGCGCGTTCGGTTCCGGTTGATGGATGGCCTGCGAGACGTTGATTTGAGCGTGAACTCGCCCGCAAAGTCTGCGACTCTCGGGCACCATGCGGCACAGGCGCGGCGAACGGGCCGGGGAGGTTGGTATGGCAGCCATGTGCGATAAGGCCGGACGGCCGGTCGTCGTCGTCACCGGCAGCGGCCTCGTCACCCCGCTGGGGGCGGGGAAGGCCGACAACTGGAAGCGGCTCACCGCGGGCGAGTCGGGCATTCACGCCATCACCCGCTTCGCCACCGACGGCCTCAAGACCAGGATCGCGGGCACCATCGATTATCTCACCGTCGAGCCGCTGGCGGCGCCCGACATGGCCGAGCGCCTCGCCGAGCTCGCCATCGAGGAGGCGATCGCGCAATCCGGGATCGGATCGCGGCGTCATTTCCCCGGCCCGCTGTTCCTCGCAGTGGCGCCGAACGAGCTCGAATGGCCGCAGCGCGAGGTGCTTGCCAAGGCCTCCGGCGCCAACGAGGCGGTCGGCTACGACGATCTGCTGCGCGCCGCCGCGAGCGGGCGGTTCCGCGCCTATCACGAGCGCTTCGTGTTCGGGTCGGTCGGCGAAGCGTTGGCGGCCACCTTCGGCACCGAAGGCTCTCCGATCTCGCTCTCGACCGCCTGCGCCTCGGGGGCGAGCGCGATTCAGCTCGGCCTCGAGGCGATCCGGCGGGGCGAGACCGACGCCGCGCTGTGCGTCGCCACCGACGGCTCGATCAACCCCGAGAGCCTGGTCCGGTTTTCGCTGCTCTCCGCCCTGTCGGTCCAGAACGATCCGCCCCGGGCCGCGGCGAAGCCGTTCTCCAAGAACCGAGACGGCTTCGTCATGGCCGAGGGCGCCGGCGCCATGGTGCTCGAGAGCTACCAGTCGGCGGTCGCCCGCGGGGCGCGCATTCTCGGCGTCGTCGCCGGCTGCGGCGAACTCGCCGATTCCTTTCACCGCACGAGGTCGAGCCCGGACGGCAAGCCCATCATCGGCTGCATCCGCAATGCGATCGCCGATGCCGGGCTCGCTCCCGAAGACATCGACTACATCAATGCCCACGGCACCGGCACGCCGGAGAACGACAAGATGGAATGCATGGCCGTCTCCGCCGTGCTCGGCGAGCGCGCCAAGGACGTCCCGATCTCCTCCAACAAGTCGATGATCGGGCACACGCTGTCCGCCGCCGGCGCGGTGGAGGCGGTGATCACGCTGATGACGCTGGAGCACCAGCGCATTCCGCCCACCATCAATTACCATGTGCCGGATCCCGCGATCGCGCTCGACGTGGTGCCCAATGCGGCGCGCGACGCGCGCATGCGCTACGCCGTCTCCAATTCGTTCGGCTTCGGCGGCCAGAACGTATCGCTGGTGATGGCGCGGGAGCCGGTGTGATGGCGTCCGACGCCGCCGGGCGGCGCGTCCTCGTGACCGGCGGCGGACGCGGCCTGGGCGCGGCGATCGTCGAGGCGCTCGCGGCGGCCGGCCACGACGTGACCTTCACCTATCGCTCCGCCCAGGCCGAGGCCGAACAGGCTTTGCAGGCGCTGGCTGTCGCCCATCCCGGCCAGAGCTTCACCGCCCGGCACGTCGACCTCGCCGACACGGACGCGGTGGAGGCCTTTGCCGGCGCACTGGCGGAGGCGCCGGCGTTCGGCGGCTTCGTGCACAATGCCGGGCACACCTACGACACCCTGGCGGTGATGATGGAGCAGGCCAAGGCCGAGGTGGCGATGCAGGTGAACTACTGGTCCTTCGCCCGGCTCGCCAAGACGCTGCTGCGCCCGATGATGCGTGCGCGTGACGGCCGTGTCGCGGTGATCGGCTCGGTCACGGCATTGCGCGCGAACCAGGGCAATGCCGCCTATGCGGCCTCCAAGGCCGCCTTGCTCGGCTATGTCCGCACCCTCGCCGTCGAGGTCGCACGCACCGGCGTGACGGTGAACTATGTCGCGCCCGGTTTCGTCGACACCGCGATGCTCGCGCCCTATGCCAAATTCCGCGACAAGATCGAGGAACAGATTCCGGCGCGTCGGTTCTCGCGGCCGGACGAGATCGCCGCCGCCGTCGCCTTCCTGCTGTCGCCCGGAGCGTCCTATCTCACCGGCGCGGTGCTGCCGGTTGACGGCGGGCTTTCCGCGGCGATAGGCATCCACCGCTGACGCCCCGAAAATCTGGAGACAACAGCGGATGCGAGCGCTCACCCTGGTCGCCGACCGCAAGGTCGAGCTCGTCGAGAGCGATCCCCCGCCGGCGCCAGCGGCGGGTGAGGTACAGATCCGCGTCAGGGCGGTCGCGCTCAACCATATCGACCTGTGGGGCTACCGCGGCATGGCCTTCGCCAAGCGCAAGATGCCGCTGGTGGTCGGGGCGGAGGCTGCCGGCGAAATCGCCGCGGTGGGCCCGGGCGTCACCTTGCTGCGTCCCGGCGATCCCGTGGTGATGTATGGCGCGCTCACCTGTGGGGTCTGCAAGGCCTGCCGCGAGGGCCGCGACAATCTCTGCGAGGACGTGCGCGGCATCATGGGCTTTCATGTCGACGGCTTTTCGCGCGAACTCGTCAACATGCCCGAGCGCCTCGTGATCAAGGCGCCGGCCGGGGTGGCGATGCGCGACGCCGCCTGCGCGCCGATCGCGTTCTCGACCGTCGAGCACATGCTGTTCGACAATGCGAGGCTCCAGCCCGGCGAGACCGTCCTCGTCCATGCCGGCGGTTCCGGCATCGGCACCGTCGCGATCAAGATGGCCAAGGCGATCGGCTGCACGGTGATCACCACCGTCGGCGACGACGCCAAGGCGGAGAAGGTGAGGGCGCTGGGCGCCGACCACGTCATCAACTACCGCCAGGACCGGTTCGAGCACATGGTGCGCAAGATCACCGCCAAGAAGGGCGTCGACGTCGTATTCGAGCATGTCGGGGCGGAGACCTTCAACGGCTCGCTGCTCTCCCTCAAGCGCGGCGGCCGGCTCGTCACCTGCGGTGCGACCTCGGGGCCGACCGTCACCTTCAACCTGATGCAGCTGTTCCAGCAGCAATACCGGATCATCGGCTCGTTCGGCGCGTCGATGCGCAACATTCGCGACGGGCTCGCCAAGATGGCCGGCGGCCTGCTGCCGGTGATCGACACCGAGGTGGAACTCGCCGATTTCGAGCGCGGCCTCGCGCGGATCGAAGGACGCCAGGTGTTCGGCAAAGTGATCCTGAGCCTGTGAAGCCGGCGCCATGAGCAAGAGCCGGCACATTCGATTGCGGATCGGCAAGGCTTTCAAGTCGCTCGCCAACGTGGTCGCCGGTCGCGCGGCGACGGCGCTGCTGGCATTGTCCCACCGCTGCAATCGCGTCGCGATCAGCAATGTCGGCGGTGCGATCATGCGCACCATCGGGCCGTGGCTGCCGGAGCATCGCACCGGCCGTGCCAATCTGCGCGCCGCCTTTCCGGAAAAGACCGACGCCGAGATCGAGACGATCCTGCGCGGCGTGTGGGACAATCTCGGCCGCGTCGGCGCCGAGATCGCCCATCTCGACCACATCTGCTCCGGCGACCGCTACAAGCGCACCTATATCGACTACGGCCCCGACAACATCGAGCGGTTCCTGCATGTGAAGGAGGACGGCAAGCCGGCGGTGATCTTCGCCGCTCATCTCGCCAATTGGGAATTGCCGGCGGTGATCGCGGCGAGCGATGGGCTCGACACCGTCGTGCTCTACCGCCGGCCCAATCTCGGCGCCATCGCCGACGCCGTGATCGCGCTGCGCCGCGGCTTCATGGGCGACCTCGTGCCCTCCAGCATGGGCGCGCCGGTGACGCTCGCCCGCGCGCTGGAGCAGGGCCGCCATGTCGCCATGCTGGTCGATCAGCATTACGGGCGCGGCGTCGAGGTCACGTTCTTCGGCCGCAAATGCCTGGCGAACCCGCTGATCGCCATGCTCGCCCGCGAGATCGAATGCCCGATCCACGGCACCAGGGTGATCCGGCTGCCTGGCAATCGCTTCGCCGGCGAAATCAGCCCGGAAGTCCCCCCGGCGCGCGATGCCGAAGGCCGTATCGACGTAGCCGGCACCATGCAGGCGATCACCTCGGTGGTGGAATCCTGGGTGCGCGAGCATCCGGAGCAATGGCTGTGGCTGCATCGGCGCTGGCGGTAGCGTATGGGCACGCGCTCGCCTTTAGCGTGAATTCGCTGTGCTGTTACCGAAATGCCGCAGACTGCCACCACACTCCGTGATACGTGTTGCCTTATTGTACAACGGGAGAAGGCATGAAACGATTTTTGCTCACGAGCGCCATGCTCGTGGTGCTGATCCCGCTGGCTCCCGCTCGCGCTCGTTCTTCTCGATCAGGTACCACAATCCCTATGCGCAGACGATCGACAGCAAATGGCTGACGACATTTCGCGGCCGCTTTGGTTTTGTCGACGGGACGTGGCTCGGCTACGCCACCGGCGGGCTCGCGGTGGCCAATGTGTCCTCTACCGATCGCTTCATCGGGGAGCACGGTGTCGGTCCGGTCAACGGGTCAGCCGATCAAGCCCGCGCCGGGTGGACCGCGGGGGTAGGCATTGAGCGGGCATTTGGGCCGCAATGGACAGGAAGACTCGAATATCTTCACGTCGGTCTCGGAGCCACCACCGACATGGCGATCGGTACGATCAAGCCCGCGGTCATCAACCACGATCACAGTCTGACCGAAGACATCGTGAGAGCTGCCATCGACTTCCGCTTCGATTAGATCGACGGGCGCAAGTGCGGTACGCCATTGCGTAACATGAGTTCCGACAGGCTCCCGATCTTCATTTGAATCAGGCCGGGGACAGCATGGACCTTGCAGCCTCCGAGGCGGTATTGTTGCTGTCGTGACCGGAATCATGCACCGACGACTGATCGCCGTGGTCGCCGCCTATGCCGTTGCGCTGCAGGCGGTACTGGCTAGCTTTGCCGTGGTTCCGGCGGTCGGCGCCATGCCGGGGCTGTGCGCCTCGGGCGCGCCGCCGCAGCCGGGGTCCGATCCCGGGCGTGTCTCGGCCTGCATTGCGTGCACGGCGCTGTGCGGCGACGGTGGGCTCGCCGGAGTGGCTCCCGCCGGCATCGCCGGCGCGCTGCAACGCGGCGTGGCCGTTCGCATCGCGCATCCGACGCTGCATCTCGCCGAGCGATCGGCGCCGCGCAACCTGCCGCCGTCGCGCGCGCCGCCGGCGGCCTGACCGCAGCGGCTTCTACCTAAACCAGGCCGGCCGCGCGCCGGCATCATTTCCGATATGGAGACTTGCGATGAAAACCAGCATCCTGTTTGCCTGCGTGCTTTCGCTTGCGGCCGGTGCGGCCGCCGCCCAGGAGTTCAAGGCCGGCTCGCTCGAGATCGACCAGCCGTGGTCGCGCGCCACCCCCAAGGGCGCCAAGGTGGCCGCCGGCTATCTCACCATCAAGAACACCGGCACCGACCCTGACCGGCTGGTGAGCGTGACCTCGCCGGCCGCCGGCAAATCGGAAATCCATGAGATGAGCATGGAGAAAGGCGTCATGAAAATGCGCCCGGTGGCCGGCGGCGTCGAGATCAAGCCGGGCGAGACGGTCGAGCTCAAGCCCGGCTCCTCCTTCCACATCATGATGACGGGCCTCAAGAGCCCGATCGAGCGCGGCAAGCCGTTCAAGGCATCGCTGACGTTCGAAAAGGCAGGGCCGGTCGAGGTCGAGTTCACCGTCGTGGCGGCGGGTGCGTCCGCGCCGGCGGCTGCGCCGGCCGGCACGATGCCCGCCGGCATGCCCGGTATGCCGGGAATGCCCGGTATGCACCACTGATCGTTGCGCGATCTGCCCTCCCCGGCTTCGGGGGGGTGGCCGAGCAACGCGAGGCCGGGTGGGGGCCGCGGGCACGATCCAAGAAAGAACCCCACCTTGGCCGTCCCCGAAGTCGGGGAGGGAAATGAACTATTTCGGCTCGGGAAAATAGGGCTTGGCGCCTTCCGGCAGCGGCACGTTGAAGACGTTGAGGATCATCGAGACCCCCGTATAATAGCCGAGGATGCCGACCAGCTCGACCATGCCGCGATCGCCGAGCACGGCATGGACGCGCTTGTAGGTGCGCTCGCTGACCCGCCGCTTTTTATAGAGCTCCTGGATCAGGTCGAAAATCGCGCGCTCATCCTTGGCGGCCTTCCTGGGGGCGCGGCCGGCCTTGATGTCGCCAATGGTCTGCGCTTTCACGCCGGCCTGCTCGGCGATCGGCGCGTGGGCATGCCATTCGTATTGCGCGCGCCACATCCGCGCCGTGCACAGTATCGCGAATTCCGACAGCCGCGGCTCGACCGCGGTGTTGAACCGGACATGAGCGCCGAGCTGCTGCGTCAGCTCGCCGAATTTCGGCGCCAGCATGTAGACGCCGAACGGCCCGCCGAGCTTCACCCGCCCGCCGCGCGGGCCCGACCGCATCGATTCCAGCAGCGCGCGCTGATCGTCATCGAGCGTGTCTTCGGTCACGACCGGAAGCCGGTAGTTCGATTTCTTTGCAGCCATGGTTCCTCTGTCGCGCGGCGATGGTGTCGAAGGTTGCGGGGAGCGCGGCGGGCAAGCCGCGAAGCTGCCGACTTCTAGGCAAGACCATGCGTAAAATCAAAAGGATTAGCGCGCATGGCAGAAGACCGTCGGAGCGTCCGGACGTCACCATGGGCCGGGATCGCGACCCCGCTCAGCGCGAGAGCGCCGCGCCGCGATGTGATCGGGAAGAGTTCCTGGATCAGGGTCGAGTCGAAGACTTCAGGGCGCGGTCCGATTTGCGCTGAAACGATGGCGTTCAGCCGCCGCGCGAGCGGCCGGACGGCCGCGAAAACAAGATATCGCTCAGCGCGCGCGCGCGCGGCCTTGCATGATATGTGCCCCGCGGCTCGCGCCGTCCCAGCCTGCGGCCGGCGCGCATGCGCGTTGCGGCCTGCGAGTCTTCCGGCACCGCGACTGGCGCGTCCGCCGCGGTCGAAGGCGGGGCTTCGGCATCGGCGCCTGCCGGCGGCTCGCCGGCCTTGCCGACGTGGACCAGGGCGACCGCCATCGGGCCGTAATTTCGATCGGCCCCGTCGACGGTCGGGAGCCGTTCGCTGGCGGTCGTGGGCGCCGAACCGGAATATCGTGCGGGATCTTTGAGCGCGGACTGCCCACCGACCGCACTCGGACTCTGCATCGCAGCCACACGTTGCTCGGTCGGCGGACGCTGCTGGACAGCGGGCTCGGTCGCCGGGCCTGGTTCGGGAACGGGGCGCGGCTCGGTCGTTGCACGCGGCTCGGTCACCGGATGTTGCTGGGCATCCGGACGCGGCTCGGCGACGACCTGCTGGTCGGACGCCGGACGTCGCCCGGCAGCCGGACGTTGCTCGGTGGCCGGGCGCTGCTCGATAGCCGGGCGCTGCCTGGCGGCCGCCGGCAGCTCGGCCACCGGACGCGGCTCGGCAACGGCATGCTGATCGAGCGCTGCACTCGGCTCGGTCGCTGCGCGCTGTTCTGCGGCTGCGCGCTGCTCGGCGGCTGCGCGCTCGTTGGCCTGACGCTGCTTGGTCGCGGCACGCTGCTCGGCCAGCTGGCGCTGCCTGGCTTCGCGCTGCTCGGCGGCCTGACGCTGCCTGGTGACTGCGCGTGGCTCGTTGACCGGACGCGGAGCGGCGGCCGGCTCGGCAATCGGAAGCGGTTCGGAGATGACGGGATGCTGATCGGCGCTCGCGAGGGCGAAGCTCGCGCCACCGTCCGGGCGCTCCGCCATCGTGGTCGACTTGGTGCCGGACACGGCGGGCTGCGGCGCGACTGCGGCCTGTTCCACCGCGCTCGGCGGCTCGGCGCTCGGCGGCGGTGCGGAGCCGAAAACCATGACCCCCGCGGCCATCACCAGCGGTGGGATCAGAAGCACGCAGGCGCTCACTCCGAGCTGCGCCCAGATGTCGCCCCGCCTGCGTTTGGTCGCGCCGTTTCGAACCATGTGATCCCACCCGCGGTTTGCAATCAACCGAGTCGCCTCCCCGACCGTGATTCGCCCCTCACAATGTGACGCCCATAAGGCGGGGATGCAAGGAAATATGGTTGCAAATCCAAGCTATTAACAACCCCCTCCGGCATGGCGCCCGGCGCGGTCGGTGGAAAGGCACGCGGTCGCAGGAATTCCGCACCGGTGGCCGCCCGCTTTTTCCCGGCTGAGGGCGGTAGCGCCGCGCTGCAACGGTCCGCGGCTGCATACTTTTCGCTATGATCGGCTCGCCGGACACCTGCCGGTTTGTGATCGCAAAACTGGTGGAGGCAAGATCAGCGTGAACGCCCGCGGCAGCGAGAGTGCGGCGCGCTCCGACGAGAACCGTGCGCATCTGCCTCGCCAACGCCCAGGCGCTAGGGAAGCGCAGCGACGCCGTCGCGCGCTTCATGCGCAGGTATCTCGGCACCATCGACCGGACGTATTCCGATCTCGCGGCGTTGTCCGTCTACCAGGAGTTGTCCGGCCTGCGCCACGAGCCGATGGCGAAAATCCGCGACCTGCGGCCGGACGACATTCGCGGGCGCGATCTCATGCTCGCCGACAGCCTCACGAACGAGTTCAGCGCCAAGCTGCTCACCGCCGACCGGATCGAGGAGATGATCCGGATTTCGGCGCCGACGAAATGATGCTATGCCCGCCGCCGCCCTTTCGATTGAGCGAGCGGCGCCCGCGTGGTCAGAAGTCCGCTTTTTCCGCCCGCGGCACATCGGCCTCCTTTCCCGAGTACCACTGGATGTTTTCGGCGCAAGCCTGTTCGTCCCATTCATTGGGGCTGATTCGATAAGTCATGGTCGCGGTCCACGGCGTGGTGAAGACGCCTTTATCCTCGACCGTGAATCGGAGCTGCAGGTATTTGCCCTCCGGGTTCGGCTTCCCCATGGCGACATTGTGCTGCTTTGCGTCCCGATCGAACCCTTCTTGGGCGGCTGCCGGATCAAGCAGCCGATATCGTTCGACCACGTGCAGAGCCTCCGTATGCGGGGTGCCATACCAGTCGACCATGGAATAACGCCCGACCTTGAAGCCCACGGTGTCGATGACCAGCGTGTCGCCTTCGTAGTGACCCACGGAATCGCCGTACCAGGAAGGGGTCACCTGCGCCGGATGCGGTCGGTCCATGCGCACGCGGCGGACCTGATGATCATAGCCATAAAGGATGGTGACCCGGTCCGGCTGTTGCAGCAGCTGCGTTGGGCCGTTCGTGAACACGAAAGGCACCCCTATGGGCCAACACTGGTTGCGCGGATTCGGATCGCCTACGCCGTTCAGCCCCAGTTCACCGTGCTTTTTCACGACCTCCGCCGCCTCGGGCTTGAGGATCGGATTGGTGTAATCGCCGGCAAGCTTGAGAATGTCGCCAGTGCCGTTCTCGCGGCGCGACCGGTTGACCAGTGCAGTCGGCCCCGATGGCAGCGGCTCGAATCCGGGAAGCGCATGCACCCAGATGCCCGAGAAATCCGGGATCGCTTCGGCGCCTTCGCTTCCGCCATTGGCGGGTCCACCCTTGAGCACCTGGCCTAAAGCGGGCGTTACGACCATTGCCGCAAGTGCGAATACCAAAGGGAAATTCCGCCACTGCGAGTCCATTGCTTTCCTCCTTCTTTCATCGATGTTCCACTGCACCTTTCGCATGAGGTTACACCCTTTGCGGGTGCATATGGAAGGCAGCGGTTTCCGTTCTGTCCGTCCGTTCCCGGCCCCGCTGCCGCACCAGGGCGTGTGCTACGACATGTCGCGGCTGGCGAAAGGCGACGCGACGTCCGCAGCCCATCCGTTGGCCAACCCACCCGAACCTGCTCAGGTCGTGACGATGACCCCATTCGTAGCGAGCGAAGTGAAAGCGCTGTTTTTTCGACGTGTTCGGCACCCTGGTCGACTGGCGCGGCAGCATCGCGCGGGAGGCGGAGGCGGTGCTCGAACCGCTCGGCCACAGGGCGGACTGGCCGGCCTTCGCCGACGCCTGGCGCGGCGAGTACCAGCCGGCCATGGAGGAGGTGCGTGCCGGCCGCATCCCGTTCTCGAAGCTCGATGTGCTGCACCGGCGCAATCTTGAGCGCGTCCTGCCACGATTTGGAATGGCGGACCTGCCGGAGGAGGTGAAATCCCATCTCAACCGCGCCTGGCATCGTCTCGATGCGTGGCCGGATGTCCCGCGTGGGCTGCATCTCCTCAAGCGACGCTTCCTGCTGGCGCCGGTCTCGAACGGCAACATTTCCCTCATGGTCGATCTCGCCCGCCGCAACGGTCTCCCGTGGGACGCCATCCTCGGCGCCGAGATCGCCGGCGACTACAAGCCCAAGCCGCGCGTCTATCTCGCCGCCGCCGAAGCGTTCGACCTGCCGCCCGGCGCCTGCGTGATGGTGGCCGCCCACACCAACGATCTCATTCACGCGGCAGCATGCGGCCTGCGCACCGCCCATGTGGCGCGGCCGAACGAGCACGGCGCGGGCCGCGGCGAGGCGGAGCCCGGCAGGCCGATGGATCTCGCCGTCTCCGGTCTGCCCGAACTGGCGGACCTGCTCGGTGGCTGAAGATGTTGAGATGAGGGAGCGGCACCACAGGGCGTTCGTCCCGGTGATCCAGCGCATCGACCCCGCGTGAGGCTTTGTGGCGCGCCCTCTTGGAATGCGGCGCCGCGACCCCATTTCAGCAAAGGGGCATGAGGGCTTCCCATGATCCGTCTCCCGATCGCGGTTTTGTTGCTGGCTGGCAGCGTAGCGCTGCTGGCAGGGACCCAAGCACAGGCACAATCGCCCAATCCGGTCCTGCTGGCGCCGCCGGCAGCACGGATCGGGATGGCCCCGCCGGCGCCGCCCATACCCAGGACCGGCTCGTCCCGGGGATCGATGTACGTTCAAATCCCCGGCAGCGCCAGGACCGTGACAATCCCCAGCGGAACGCGGTTCAAGACCTTCCACGATCGCGTCGCGGCCTGTACGCATTACGGTGCGGCCAGCGGCTTGCGGTCCGGCAAGCTCAATGCGTTCGTCGGCAGTTGTGCGAACTGAAATAAGCTTGCCTGCGTCGGGACGATGGCGCCAGCGCTGGGCTCGCGTCTCAGGCGCGGCGCGAGAAACCCGCGAGCAGCACCGCCATGATGCCGGTGAGGAAAATGCCGTCGAAGGTCCCGGCGCCACCGATCGAGGCGACCGGTGCGCCGAGCCCGCGGACGGCGTCCAGATTGAGAAGATCGGCGCCGATCAGCGTGCCGAGGCTGCCGCTCACATAGGCGAGCGCCGCCGCGTTCTCGCGGGCCATCAGCACCGCAACCAGCGCCGTCGCGATCGGCGGGACGAACACCGGAACCGCGATCCCGACGCCCGGTACGGGATAGGCGAGCATGTGCACGATCGCGGTGATCACGGCGGTCGCGATCAGCCCCGTGAACCACATCCGGTTCTTGAACAGGAGATAGAGCGACAGCAGCCCGGGAATCACCGCGCCGCCCACGTTCACCGCGATCACGGTGCCCGGCCATTCGACCACCGCCGGCACCACGTACTGCATGCCGAAAAAGCCGACTTCGATGCCCGACTCGACGTTTCGCTCCGGCAACTCCACGATCGGAATGTTGATATAGCTGCCGATCAGCGAGCCCAGCAGCAGGAACATCGCGGCACGCGAACTGACGCCGATGCGCAGATAGGCATAGCGCAGAATGCCGATCTGGATGAGCGCGAGGACGATGAGGAACGCCCCCACCAGCAAGGCGAAGAACGGGAGCGAGAGCGGCAGATAGTGCATCTGTCCCATCAGCCTCGGCCCTCGGTCGTGTCGGCGGAAAATGCTTCGCTATTCCGTCCCGCGCGCCGGGAATGACGCGCGGCCGCGCAACGGCGCTGCTCAATGCTCCGTCAGGCCCAGTCCGCGTTACCGCAGTCCGGCATTGATCTTTTCGAGCACCGCCGAGCCCGGGCAGAGGTCTTTTTCCGCGAGCGTATTGAGGGGCGCGTCGCAGGTATTGAGATGAGCATGCAGGTCCTCCGGCTCATCGGCAATGTACAGCACCCCGGTGACGACCTGCCCTTTGGCGGTGTGCTGCTGGAGGAAGTTCATCGCCGCCAGCCGGTCATGCACGTCGTAGTCGGCATTGAGCTTGCGCAGCACCAGCGTGGTGCCGTCATGCTGCTCCACCGTCTGCACCGCGCCGGGCGCATAGTCGACGCTGATCGGGTCGCGTCGGGTCATGAAGTCGAGCCGGTTCACGGCCTCGTTGTGCTCGCGCACATAGTCGAAGCTCTTGGTCGAGCCGGCATGGTTGTTGAATGCCACGCAGGGGCTGATCACGTCGATGAAGGCCGCGCCCTTGTGCTCGATCGCCGCCTTGATGATCGGGACGAGTTGGGTCTTGTCGCCGGAAAACGAACGCGCCACGAAGGTGGCGCCGAGCTGCAGCGCCATCGCCACCATGTCGATCGGGCTGTCGGAATTGACGACGCCCTTCTTCGATTTCGAGCCGCGGTCGGCGGTGGCGGAGAACTGGCCCTTGGTGAGGCCGTACACGCCGTTGTTCTCGACGATGTAGACCATGTTGACGCCGCGCCGGATCGAATGGACGAACTGGCCGACGCCGATCGAGGCGGAATCGCCATCGCCGGAGACGCCGAGATAGATGAGATCGCGGTTGGCGAGGTTCGCGCCCGTGAGCACCGACGGCATGCGGCCATGGACCGAGTTGAAGCCGTGGGAATTGCCGAGGAAATAATCGGGCGTCTTCGACGAGCAGCCGATGCCGGAAATCTTGGCCACCCGGTGCGGCTCGATGGAGAGTTCGAAGCAGGCTTCGATGATCGATGCCGTGATCGAATCATGCCCGCAGCCGGCGCACAGGGTCGAGATCTTGCCCTCGTAGTCGCGGTGGGTGTAGCCGAGCGCGTTCTTGGGCAGGCCGGGGTGATGGAACTTGGGTTTGGCGAGATAGGTCATTTCCGTACTTCGTCCGCTCGGGCCGGCCACGGCTGCGGCAGGCGAGGGGTTCTACACAAAATCGACGAGGATTTGAATACGTGTGGCGTGGCGATTTCATGCTTTTTGGATGACCGCCGCAGTGCAGCACGACCACGATCCCAGCGGTTGCCGCAACCCAGACCGCCCCTCCGACCGCGTCGCCGCGCCGCTTGACCGGCTGCAAGGCTTGGCGCTAATTTGAGGCGTTCCAAGGGAGATCCCCGACAAGGGGCTGAGAAACCGCTGGCCGTAAGGCAGCGCGGAAATCCTTTGAACCTGAACCGGTTCGCACCGGCGTAGGGATTGGAGCCGAACATCTCCACCCCCTGCGTGAGTGGAGATTTCCATGACGCGCTTTCCGATCTCGCCAGAGGCGTCCGCGGCATTCGTTTTGCCGGCGTCTGCCATGCGCATGCTGGCGACGCCCACGCCGGCGGCCGCGACCCGGCCCGCCGCGATCCCGGCAGCCGTCGATGTCGCCGTGGTCGGCGCCGGCGTGATCGGTCTGTCCATCGCCTGGCGATTGGCGCAGCGCGGGCTATCCGTCGCGGTGTTCGACCGCGCGGCCGCGGGCGCCGGCGCGAGCCTTGCCGCGACCGGCATGCTCGCCGCCGCGGCAGAGCACGAGCCGGGCGATCTGCAACTGCTGGCGCTGGCGTTGGAAAGCCAGCGCATGTGGCCCGCATTCGGCCGTGCGCTGGAGGCGCAATCCGGTCGCGCCATCGATTTCCGCGAGAGCGGCACCCTTGTGGTGGCGCTCGGCCGCGACGAGGTCGAGCGGCTGCGGTTCCGTCACGATCTTCATGTGCGCGCCGGCCTCGCGACCCGCTGGCTCGGCGGCCCGGAGGTCCGGACCATGGAGCCGGCGCTGCGGCCCTCGGTCGCCGCCGGCCTGTTCTGTCCCGATGACCATCAGGTCGATCCGCGGCTGGTGATGGCGGCATTGCGGTCCGCCCTGCAGGCGAGCGGCGCGGGCCTTTTCGAGCACTGCGCGGTGGAGGCGCTCGACCTCGCCGGCGGGCGCGTCCGCGGCGTCGAAACGGCGGCCGGCCGCTGCCGCGCAACGACGGTCGTGCTCGCGGCCGGCGCCTGGACCGCCGGCGGCCTGCTGCCGCCCGGGCTGGTGGTGCCGGTGCGCCCGCTCAAGGGCCAGGCGCTGGCGCTGACTGCCACTGCGGACACCGGCACGCTGTCCCATATCGTATGGACGGAGCAGGTCCATCTCGCCGCCAAGGGCGACGGCCGGCTGATCGTCGGTGCCACCGTGGAGGAACGCGACTTCGATGCCGCGGTGACCGCCGGCGGCGTCTATGCGCTTCTCGAAGGGGCGCGGCGCGCCTTTCCGGCGATCGAGGAGATGGCGATCGAGGCGATCTGGACCGGGTTCCGGCCGAGCTCGATCGACGACGCGCCGATTCTCGGGTCGACCGGGGTCGAAGGGCTCGCCATCGCCACCGGCCATCACCGCAACGGCTACCTGCTGGCGCCGGTGACGGCGTTGGCGATCGAGGCGCTGGTCGCCGACGCCAGGATGCCGGCGGTGGCGCAAGCCTTCGGGCTCGATCGATTCGGCGGCCCGGCCGCCCGGCGCCGCCAACCGGCCGTTGCCGAAACTGGGACATTCCGATGAAGCTCACCATCAACGGAACCGAACGCCACTGCGAGGCGGCCAATCTCGCCGACCTCTGGCGCGTCGAGACCGCGGCGCTCGAGATCGCCGAGCCGCGCGGCTTCGCGATCTCGCTCAACGGCGAGGTGGTGCGCCGGGCCGCCTGGACCGCGACCCCGGTACGAGACGGCGACGCCGTCGAGATCATTCGCGCGATGTCGGGAGGATGAGATGAGCGCCGATCCGTTCAAGCTCGCCGGCGAGACCTTCACCTCGCGGCTCCTGCTCGGCACCGCCGGCTATCCGACCCAGCGCATCCTCGTCGATGCCGCCGCCGCCAGCGGCTGCGAGATCGTCACCGTTTCGATCCGCCGCATCTCCCTCAAGGGTCACGGCTTCGATACCGTCAGCCTCATGTCGAAGTACCGTTTCCTGCCTAATACCGCGGGTTGCGAGACCGCGCGCGATGCCATCAAGACCGCGGAACTCGCCCGCGAAGCGCTCGATACCAACTGGGTCAAGCTGGAGGTGATCGGCGACCGCGAGACGCTTTATCCGGACGTGGCCGAGCTGCTGGAGGCGACGCGGCGCCTGGTCGATGCCGGCTTCGTGGTGCTGCCCTATTGCACCGACGATCCCGTGGTGTGCCAGCGCCTCGCCGATGCCGGTGCGGCGGCGGTAATGCCGATGGGATCGCTGATCGGCTCCGGCATGGGCGTAGTCAATCCCGCCACCCTCGAACTGATCTGCCGGCGCTCGGCGGTGCCGGTGATCGTCGATGCCGGCATCGGCACCGCCTCGGATGCGGTGATCGCCATGGAGCTGGGTGCCGGCGCCGTTCTCCTCAACACCGCGGTGGCCAAGGCTGACGATCCCGTGCGGATGGCGGCGGCGATGCGCCATGCGGTCGAGGCCGGCCGCCTCGCCCATCTCGCCGGGCGGATCCCGCGCCGCGGCCGCGCCGAGCCGTCGAGCCCGCAACTCGGGCTGGTCGGTTCATGAGGCCGCTGCCGGGCCCGCTTCTCGTCATCACCGACCGTCATCAAGCCCGCCATTCCATCGAGGCCATCGCCACCGCCGTCGGGCGCGGCGGCGGGCGCTGGCTCCTGCTGCGCGACAGGGATCTCGCGCGCGAGGAGCGCTGGGATCTGGCCGCCCGGCTGGCGCGGCTCGCCGCGGAGTGCGACTTCGCCTTGTCGGTCAGCACCGACATCGACCTTGCCGCGGCGGTCGGCGCCGCCGGAGTTCATCTCCAGAGCGCCGCGGCCGTCGCGTCCGCGCGCCGGCGCCTCGGCAGCGCGGCCATCATCGGCGTATCGGCCCACGGCCTCGCCGAGGTCGCGGCCGCGGCGGCGGCGGGGGCCGATTACGCGACCCTGAGCCCGATTTTCCTCACCGGCAGCAAGCCCGGCTACGGCCCTGCGCTCGGAACCGGCGCCTTGCGCGCGGCCGCGGCGGTCGACATTCCCGTGCTGGCGCTGGGCGGTGTGACGGCGCAAACGGCCGCCGCCTGCCTTTCCGCCGGCGCCCGCGGCATCGCGGTCATGGGCGAGATCATACGTGCGGAGGACCCCGGCGGCATCGTCGGCGATCTCGTACGTGCTTGCGAAAACGTGGGCAGGTGAGACTGGCTGTGCGCGAGGTTGGCCCGCGCTTTCCTGCGTCCGGCACGCTATGGTTCGGCCGCGACGCCGCGCGAATCGAAATTTGCTCCTGCAAGAAGTACCTGCGGGGCGGAAAAGTCGCCCCGTCCGGTTCTGAGGAGGACGATCATGTTCAACCGCCACCTGTACGCCGGCTCATTGCTGTTCGCGGTCGCGCTCGTCCTCGCAGCCGCCATGCCGGCCACGTCGCCCCCGGCTGCGGCGCAGGACGTCCAGGGCATCGAACTGTGCACCCGCGAAAGCCGCTTGGACCGGCGCACCGGCTGCCTGCAGAGCAATGTCGAGTATCTGCAGCAGGTGATCGCCAAGAATGCGCTCGATGCCCAGCAGAAGCTCGCCGCCGCCAACCGCGATATCGCCGCGCAGAAGGAGGCCGGCGCCGCCGCCGCCAGGGAGATCGCGGCCTTGAAGGATGCGCTGGCCGCCGTGCAGGGCCGGCTCGATCAGTTGCAGAAGGCGAGGCCTGATCGCAAGTGATTGTCGCAAGGCAGGCCGGGAACTCCAGATCGTCGCGGACCGTGCACAAAAATCAGGCCAATTGCTTCCCCGCCCTACACCGGCAAGTTGTCGTGCTTGCGTACCGGCATCTCGACCTTCTTGCCCCGCAGCATCCCGAGCGCGCGGGCGAGCCGCCGCCGGGTCGCGCGCGGCATGATGACCTCGTCGATATAGCCGCGCTCGGCGGCGACGAAGGGCGACAGGAAGCGGTCCTCGTATTCCCGGGTGCGCGCCGCGATCTTCTCGGCATCGCCGATGTCGGCGCGGAAGATGATCTCGACCGCCCCCTTGGCGCCCATCACCGCGATCTGGGCGGTCGGCCAGGCGTAGTTCACGTCGGCGCCCACATGCTTGGAGGCCATCACGTCATAGGCGCCGCCGAACGCCTTGCGGGTGATCACGGTCACGAGCGGCACCGAGCATTGGCTGTAGGAAAACAGCAGCTTGGCCCCGTGCTTGATCAATCCGCCATATTCCTGCGCGGTGCCGGGCAGGAATCCGGGCACGTCGACGAAGGTCACGATCGGGATGTCGAAGGCGTCGCAGAACCGCACGAACCGCGCCGCCTTGCGGCTGGCGTCGGCGTCGAGCACGCCGGCCAGCACCATCGGCTGGTTGGCGACGAAGCCGACGGTGCGGCCGGACAGCCGGCCGAAGCCGGTGACGATGTTGCGGGCGAACGCCGCGCTGATCTCGAAGAAATCGCCCTCGTCGACGACCTTAAGGATCAGTTCCTTGATGTCGTAGGGCTTGTTGGGATTTTCCGGCACCAGCGTGTCGAGCGAGGGGTCCTCGCGCTCGATGTCGTCGAAGGACGGCCATTCCGGCACGCCGGCGCCGGCGCTCGCCGGCAGGAAGTCGATCAGCCGCCGCATCTGCAGCAGGCACTCGACGTCGTTCTCATAAGCGCCGTCGGCGACCGACGATTTGGTGGTGTGGACGGAGGCGCCGCCGAGTTCCTCCGCCGTCACCACCTCGTTGGTGACGGTCTTGACCACATCGGGCCCGGTCACGAACATATAGCTCGTGTCCTTCACCATGAAGATGAGGTCGGTCATGGCCGGGGAGTAGACGTCGCCGCCCGCGCACGGGCCCATGATGACGGAAATCTGCGGGATCACCCCGGAGGCGATCACGTTGCGCTTGAACACCTCGCCGTAACCGCCGAGCGCGGCGACGCCTTCCTGGATGCGCGCGCCGCCGGCATCGAACAGGCCGATGATCGGCGCCCGCGCCTTCATCGCCATGTCCTGGATCTTGATGATCTTCTGGGCGTGGGTCTCCGACAGCGAGCCGCCGAACACGGTGAAGTCCTTGGCGAAGGCGAATACGGTGCGGCCGTTGACGGTACCCCAGCCGGTGACGACGCCGTCGCCGGATATCTTGGACTTGTCCATGCCGAAATCGGTGGCGCGGTGCTCGACGAACATGTCGAACTCTTCGAACGAGCCCTTGTCCATCAGGAGTTCCAAGCGCTCGCGCGCGGTGAGCTTGCCGCGCTTGTGCTGGGCGTCGATGCGAGCCGGGCCGCCCCCGATCCGCGCGCTGGCGCGACGGGCTTCGAGCTTTTCCCTGATGTCTTTCATGATGTCGCTCCGCCCGGCCGTTCCGCTCTAGCATGACCCAAGGGCCTGCGGAACCGCCGCGCGAAGCCGTGCCTCTAACGCTTTGGTAGGATTACGCCGGCGCCGGTCTTGCGACCCGTTCCGCAGGTGAGTGCCTTGGGCGTGCGTTCGCGAAGATCCAATTTCGTTCAGAAATGTGGATCGGTCGTTTTTGCCGATTTTCCGAATCAGCAGGCTGACATAGGACTGGATGTGAGGCGCCCCGGCGCAATCGGCGCGCGCTCTGACTTTCGAAGGAGGACGCAATGGCCAGCGCCGTCGCGAGGCGAGATGAAAATACCCTCGATGCGGATATGCCTATGCCGAGTCGCGCCGAGGTGCTCGCCCGCTATCGTCATTTGCGAGAAGTCAGCAAGCAACATCATTGCGAGGCAATGAATTTCCTGTCGGACGATGCCGTCTTGCATCACGCGCGCCGACTTGGCCTAGCGTCGGGGCGAACCTTTCTCCTCGATGATTTCAGCGATATGACGTATCCCCTCGACCTTGCGATCCACACTGCGGCCGCCGGCCGGACCCGGGCGATCGACCGCTATGCGCGGTCGGTATCGCTTGTGCCCGGATCCGACGAGGCCGTCGTGCTCCAGGCGATGCGCAACGCCCGATTCGCGGCCATCCGCGTGTTGCGCCGGCATGAAACCGCCGGCCTGATCGTCGCGGACCTGTTCCGCCGCAATGAGGTCTGGCTGGTCGACGAGGGCATGGAGCGTTCATTTTCCGAAGGCAGGCTGATGGCCACGCGACTCTACACGCCCGACTCCTTCTCTATGACCGCCGGCGTCGGCGTGCTGTTCGATGTCGAATTGCTGGAGGACTTGATTTGCGAGGTGCCGCAATTGACACGCAAGCGGCCCGAGGCGGCGGTGGACGATCGCCGCTTCGCGGAGGCCGTCTATCGCCTTGCGCTCGAGAGGGGGCTGACAGAGCAACTCGTCTACGCGGATCCGGTCGCCGAAGCCGGATGACTTCGCACGGTCGTTTGTTCGATCAAGCTCGCCGTCGTCGAGCGCGACCAGCCGCAAATTCATTCACGACGTGAACGCCGGGTGTCTCCGTAGCCCGGCTATTTCGCGCCATCGTCGGCCAATATGGTCGCGGCCGCCCGCATCTCGGCGAAGCGGAAGGCGCGGCGTTCCAGCGCGGGCGCGTCCTCGCCCCAGAGTTCCATGTTCCAGTCCTCGTCCACATGGGCCGCCGCCCAGGCGGCGTTGCAACCGATGGCGCCGCGGGCGAGAGCGAGCGCGAGCAGGGCCGAGCCCGTGAGGGTCGTCACGGCGTGGACGGCGCCTAACCGCCACGGTTCGTGCGGGATCGCGGCGCCCGCCGCGGCGAGCGCCGTTTCCGGCTGGAGCAGGGGCATCACGCCGGTGCCGGTGCGGAAGTGCGCGCCGAGCGCAAGTTGCGCCCATTCCAGCACCGGGTCCCAATGCTGCCTCTGGCGCTCCACCAAGCGATCCGGGCTCGCCGCGCGATAGAACAGCAGGTCGGTGCCGAGATATTTCTCCACCTCGGCCGCGACCGCATCGGGTGCCGCGGCGACGCCGTCGATGATGGTATTGGCAAGCCGCGTCAGCGGCATGCGGGCGGGCTCGATGAACTCCCCCTGGGCATCCCATTCGGCAGCGGCGGCTTCTGCCAGCGTCCTCCTGGGAAACGCGAGGGGATGCCGCGCCGGCGTGCGGACCGGACGGCCGTCGAGGGCGATCTCGAACCCGGCTGGCGCCTCGATGACGCCGGCGGCGGCATAGAAACGTTTGCGCAGCGTGCGCATGTTGCGGCGCGCCGACTCGGTCGGATCGATCGGCGGGTCGGAAGCGATGGACTCGAAGATGTCGCGCATGGGAGTTGCTCGCTTGCATGATCCCGTCCGAAAAGTCTGCACTTTTCGCGATCATGCGGTTGTCGGTTGTCATATGGGCCTCCGCCGCCTCCGGTTAAGCGGCGATCGCGGCGCCGGGCGGGTCGGGCAGGGGGGTCGATTCATCGGCGCTGGCGATGGAAACGCGCCGATGTTGCGCTGCAAAAAGCTGACGCCGGCAATGTTCATTCCGTATTTGTTGCAAGCTTCACCACAATTCTGCCATGCCAGTTGCGGCAGTAGAAATCATCGTCTATGCGGATTACCCTGAATGCGGATCGGTTGATGTAAAACGACCGGCCGGAGGGAACGGCTTTGCATCCGCTGGCCGACGCGGGGACGTCGCCTGCGCGTTGTCAGCACGAGGAGTGTATGGAACCTACCAACATCGCCGCGCCCGACTACTTCCATAAGGTCGTTGATTGCCAGTGGGCCTGTCCGGCGCACACCCCGGTCCCGGAATACATCCGTTTGATCGCGGCTGGGCGCTATGGCGACGCGTACATGATCAACTGGAAGTCCAACGTGTTCCCCGGCGTGCTCGGGCGCACCTGCGACCGGCCCTGCGAGCCGGCGTGCCGGCGCGGCCGGGTCGAGAGCGAGCCGGTGGCGATCTGCCGGCTCAAGCGGGTCGCCGCGGACTACAAGGGCGACATCAAGGCGCGCCTGCCGCGTCCGGCCCAGCACAAGAACGGCAAGCGGGTGGCGCTGGTGGGGGGCGGTCCGGCCTCCCTCACCGTCGCGCGCGATCTCGCGCCGCTCGGCTATGACTGCGTCGTGTTCGATGCCGACCCCAAGGCCGGCGGCATGATTCGCACCCAGATTCCGCGCTTCCGCCTGCCGGAATCGGTGATCGACGAGGAGTGCGACTACATTCTGGGTCTCGGCATCGATTTTCGTCCGGGCCAGCGCATCGACAGCCTCAAGGCGCTGCTGGCCGAGGACTGGGACGCGATCTTCGTCGGCTCCGGCGCTCCGCGCGGCCGCGACCTCGACGTCCCCGGCCGCGCCGAGGCCGCCGCCAACATCCATATCGGCATCGACTGGCTCTCCAGCGTTTCGTTCGGCCATATCACCAAGATCGGCCGCCGCGTCATCGTGCTCGGCGGCGGCAACACCGCCATGGACTGCTGCCGGTCCTCGCGCCGCCTCGGCGGCGAGGAGGTCACCGTCGTGGTCCGCTCCGGCTTCGAGGAGATGAAGGCCTCGCCATGGGAGAAGGAGGATGCCATGCACGAGGGCATCCCGATCCTCAATTTCCTGGTGCCCAAGCAATTCACCCACGACAACGGCCGCCTCACCGGCGTGGTGTTCGAGAAGGTCAAGGCGGAATACGACGCCAAGGGCCGCCGCAATCTCGTTCCTTCCGGCGAGCCCGACCGGCACATTCCCTGCGACGACGTGCTGGTCGCGGTCGGCCAGGAGAATTCGTTTCCCTGGATCGAGCGCGACATCGGCATCGTCTTCGACAAGTGGGACATGCCCAAGGTCGACCCCAGGACCATGGCCTCCACCAACCCGAAGGTGTTCTTCGGCGGCGACGCCGCGTTCGGCCCCAAGAACATCATCTGGGCGGTGGCGCACGGCCACGAGGCCGCGGTATCGATCGACAAG
>DASYNT010000153.1:0-2332 GCA_036008405.1 Xanthobacteraceae bacterium | reverse complement strand
GCCGGGACCATAGCCCGGGAGGGGCCGAGGCGCTATCAAATCCCAGGTCGTCAATCCCGGTCATCGAGTTCCAAGCCACCGAATTCCAGGCCAAATCCCAGTCCGGTGCCGAACAGGGAGGCTCTGCGTGCCCGAACTTCCCGAGGTCGAGACGGTGCGGCGCGGATTGCAGCCGGTCATGGAGGGCGCCCGCATCGTCAGGCTGGAGGCGCGCCGGCCGGACCTGCGGCGGCCGCTCCCGGCCGACTTCGCCAGGCGGGTCGAGGGCCAGACCGTCACCGGAATCGGGCGCCGCGCCAAGTACCTCACCGTCGACCTGTCCTCAGGCGACGTGCTGCTGATGCATCTCGGCATGTCCGGCTCATTCCGCGTCAGCCATGAGGCGAAGGACACGCCGGGCGTCTTCCATCATCCGAGATCGGCGGCCCCGGCCCACGACCATGTCGTATTCCACATGTCGTCGGGCGCCACCGTGACCTTCAACGACCCGCGCCGGTTCGGCCTGATGCTGCTGATGCCGCGCGCCGAACTCGCTTCGCATCCGCTGATGCGCGAGGTCGGCCCCGAGCCGCTCGGCAACGCCTTCGACGCCGGCCTTCTGGCCGCGGCCTGCGCCGGCAAGAAGACGAGCCTCAAGGCGGCCCTGCTCGACCAGACCGTCGTCGCCGGGCTCGGCAACATCTATGTCTGCGAGGCCCTGCACCGGGCACATCTGTCACCACGACGCCGCGCCGCCACGATCGCGACCCGCGGCGCGCCGAATGCGCGCGCCACAGCGCTGGTCGACGCGATCAAGGCGGTGCTCAACGCGGCGATCAAGGCCGGCGGATCGTCGCTGCGCGACCACCGGCAGACCGACGGCGAGCTCGGCTATTTCCAGCATCATTTTCGCGTCTATGACCGCGAAGGCGAGCCCTGCGTGACCCCGGGATGCCGGGGCACGGTCAAGCGCATCGTGCAGAATGGGCGCTCGACATTCTTCTGCCCGATTTGCCAGAAGTGAGAGACGCGGGGGTCAGCGGGAGAGCGCCGCCCGGCACGACTTCTCTCGAGGTTTGCGGATCTTTTCCAGCGCGCCGCCAGCCGATATGTAAAGCAACTGTCATTCTAGTTGCTGTATCATCGGTGGTGCGTCCCTAAAAAAAGGACATCGGCTCACCGGACGGCTCATTCGCGGCGCAAGCTGCCGATCGCGATCCATCAATTTCACGCGCGGAATTGCCCGCGCCTCGTCCTGGAGAAACCCATGAAATCCATTGTGGCAGCTGCCATCGTGCTGTGGCCGGTGTCGGCGTTCGCCTGGGGCCAGGAAGGCCATTCCATCGTTGCGGAAATCGCCCAGCGGCATCTGGCGCGCGAGGCGCCCACGGTCATGAACAGGATCCAATCCGTTCTCGAGCCCGGCGCGTCGCTCGCCTCCATTGCGAGCTGGGCGGACGCCTACCGCGACGAAGACTCCGGCACCGTCAACTGGCATTTCGCCGATATTCCGATCGGCAATGATCGCTATGACGCAATGGCCGAATGCATGCGCACGAGCAATGGGGACTGCATCGTCGCCGAACTGGACCGCCTGCGCAACGATGTCCGCTGCAAGAAGGGCGAAGAGCGGAGGATGGCGCTGATGTTCGCCGTCCACTTCATCGGCGACATCCATCAGCCGCTGCACACCGTCGCCGATGCGGTCGGCGGCAACACCATCGATGTCGTCGCCTTCATGCATGGCGCGCGTTGCAAGATTGATTGCCGCATGAGCAAGGTCGACACCAATCTGCATGTCGTGTGGGACACGACCCTCATCACCATGACGACGTGGGATTGGGGCTCATACGTGACCCGCCTCGAACGCGGCTGGCTCGCCGGACCGGGAGCCCGGACCCCCGGCATCGACGGCGGACGACCGGACCAGTGGGCCGATGCGACCCACAAGGTCGCGCAGGATGTCTGGCGGCTCACGCCCCCGCACCGGATCCTCGATGAGACATACTATGAAACGGTCCTGCCGGTGCTCGATCAGCAGCTCGGGCTGGCCGGGCTGCGTCTGGCGCGATTCCTCGAGGACGCGTTAGGCTCGGACCTGTGCCCGGTTCCCTGAGATCGGCCCCCCGGGCGCGGCGACGACGCGAACGCCGCCTTCATTCGATGAAGTAAAACGGATTGGGAACCTTGAAGGTCATGTCCGCATGCCCGTTCACCAGATCGCTTTGCTGGTCGCCGACGTTGGCGATGATGGTATAGCCCCGCTTCTCGATCTCTATCCGCGCGGCGGTCTTGTGTTCCGAGACGGGGCGGCCGCGGGTCTTCGGATCGCGCATGAACAGCCCGTCCCAGC
>DASYNT010000152.1:0-3520 GCA_036008405.1 Xanthobacteraceae bacterium | reverse complement strand
GAGGAGAACCATCCGGCCGCGCTGGCGCCCGGCAAGCGCCCGCGCACTACGCTGTCGCCGACGCTCGCGCTGCGCGACGGCGAGCCGTACCTCGCCTGGGGTTCGCCCGGCGGCGACCAGCAGGACCAGTGGACCACGCAGTTCTTCCTGCGCCACGTCCATGCCGGGCTCAATCTCCAGGAGGCGATCGACGCGCCCGCCTGGCATTCCGAGCACTTCCCAATCTCGTTCTGGCCGCGCACCGCGCGCCCCGGCGTGCTCGTGGTCGAGAGCCGGGTTCCCGCCGACACCCGCAAGGAGCTGGAGCGGCGCGGCCACGTGGTCGAGGTCGGCCCCGCCTGGTCGGAAGGCCGGCTCACCGCGGCCTCGCGTGACGGCCGCCGCCGCCGTGCCGCCGCCAATCCGCGCGGTATGCAGGGCTACGCGGCGGGCCGGTGAGCGCACGCATCCAGAATCGTCCATGAACTCCAGCGGTCTTCATATGGGGTCGAACCACATGATCAGAATCCTCGCCGCCGCCCTCGCCTTCCTCGCCACGTTCGCCACCGGCGCCATCGCCGCCGATTATCCAACCCGGCCAGTGACGCTCCTCGTCGCCTTCACGCCGGGCGGCCCCAGCGACGTGCTCGCCCGCATCATCGGCCGCCAGCTCGAGAAGATCCTCGGCCAGACCTTCGTAATCGACAACCGGCCGGGCGGCGCCGGCAACATCGCCGCGGAGACGGTCGCCCATGCGATGCCCGACGGCTACACGCTGCTGATGGGCAATAACGGGCTGCTCGCCACCAACCAGAGCCTGTTCAAGAAGCTCAATTTCGACGGCGGGAAGGATTTCGCCCCGATCAGCATGATCGGGTCGCAACCGAACATCCTCGTGGTCAATCCGAAATTCCCGGCCACCACCATGGCCGAGCTGATTGCCTACGCGAAGGCCAATCCGGGCAAGCTCAACTACGCCAATTCGGGCTTCGGCGCGGCCGCGCACCTCTCCGCGGAGCTGTTCAAGTCGCAGGCCAAGGTCGACATCGTGTCGGTGTCCTACAAGGGCGCCGCGCCGGCGCTGCAGGACCTCATCGCCGGGCACACCCAGCTGATGTTCGCGACTTCGGCCTCGGTGATCGGATTCATCAAGGCGGGCACGCTGCGGCCGCTGGCGGTGACCACGCTCAAGCGCTTCTCGCAGATGCCGGAATTGCCGACCGTCGCGGAGCTCGGCCTGCCCGGCTTCGATGCCACCACCTGGCACGGTCTGGTCGCGCCCGCCGGCACGCCGAAGCCGGTCATCGACACCCTCAACGCGGCGATGGTGCAGGCGCTGGCGGACCCCGACACGCTGCGGCAGCTTCACGACCTCGGCGTCGAGGTCGGCTCCAGCACGCCGGCGGAATTCGCCGCCTATATCAAGAGCGAAATCCCGAAATGGGCCGCGGTGGTGAAGGCCTCCGGCGCGCAGGTGGAGTAGCCCCGCCTCCGGCTGTGGCATTCATCGCCGCATTCATCGCCGCGTCGATCCATCCGGGCCCCCCGAAGTCTCTCCGCGGAGCGTCCAAACAGATGGTTCCCATCTGTTTGGACGGATTGCCCGCACGGCGGCTTTCGCCACGGACGCTATTTCGTCCCGCGCGCCATGTAGGTCTTGCTGAAGCCGTTGCGGCCGTTGGTGACGGTGAACTTGCCGTCCGGCTCCACCGACGCGGTGATCTCGTTGCCCTTGCAGTCCGCGGTCTCCTCGAAGTTCGCAATCATGTTTTCCGCGGTGTTGTGCTTGGGGTCCTTGTCGACCAGCGACAGGTGGCCCTGCCAGATGCCTTCGACCCCCGGCAGCCCCGCCATTCTCAAATACGAATTCTTTTCGTACGCGGCCGTCTGCTGACCCGGGATCGACAGCGGCTTCACCCGGTCGTCGCTCTGGCCGAGACCCTTGCGGGGACCGTTGTTCACGACGATGACCTGAGGCTTGATGGCGCCCAGAAACGGCGGCGATCCCGCGTCGCTGAGCCCGCCATGGCGGCTCGTCTGGTAGAGCGTGACCTGGCCGACCTTGTTGACCGGACAGGCCAGCTCCATGTCCTTGTACCAGTCGAGATCGATCAGGTTCAGGTAGGTGAACTTGCCGTAGGTGACGAGCAGGCCCACGGTGCGCAGGTTCTCCGGTGCGGCCGGCGCCATCTGCGCCGCATTGGCGCATAGCGGGTTGGGGCCGCCGCCATTGACGGGCTCCGCCAGCAGTTTCTGGTCGGAGGTAACCACCAGGGCGTCGAAGCCCTTGATCGGAATCTTGTCACCGGGCTTTACGATGGTGCGCTTGTCGCCCGCCACCGCCTTGTAGCCGGCCAGCCGCTGCGCATTCTCCGGCTCGACTCCATCGCCGTGATCGAAGAAGCGGCCGATCGGTATCATCTTGGCGAGCGCCGCGAGGCCGCCGACATGGTCGGCATGCCAGTGGCTGATCACGAGATAATCGATCTTGCTCAGGCCGGCCTCCTTGGCCGCCGCAACGATGCGTTTGGCGTCGCGGTCGCCGTCGGGATAGCCGGTATCGATCAAGAGCGACTCTCCGGAGGGCGATACCAGCAGCGTGGCCGCCCCGCCCTCGGTATCGATCCAGGTCATCTTCAGCTTGCCGGCCGCCGCATCGGGCTTTTGCGCCTGTGCCAGCGCGGGACCCGAGACGGCCAGCGCCGCACCGATGAAAGCAGCAACCGTGGACGTTCGTTTCATGGTTCTCTCCCTCCTTTGCACCGGCATCCGCAATGACGGGCAAATGTTGTGATTGAAGTTCGTGTCTCCCGTTCCCGCATCGATGATCGCTTGGCGGAGAGCGCTCGCGAAGGCATGGCGAGCGCTCCAGTCGACATCGCAGGCCCAACGACAATATCTCTTTTCACAGCGGACTGTCGATCATCGCGGGTCCGGCTACAGCCCAAGACCCATCATCCGATGGTACACGTGTTTTTTCGGGATCGTTGGATGGCTATCAATGGTGCACGACCAACGGCATCTGAACCACGGAACTCGACGCCGGCGGATCGGTGATCAGCGTGCCGCCGAAGCCGTCCGAGGTGGCGCTGAAATTCGCCGCCGTGTATTGCCCGAGCAGGGTCAGCGTCTCCACCGCCGCGCCGCTGCTCACGGTCAGCGTGCCGCTGGCATTGGCTCCGGAGATGAGCTGGGTCCATGACAGGTTGGTGGTCCCGCTGGTGAAGGCGAGCCCGCGCAGGTCGATCTCGTCGCCGAGATGGAAGCCCGAAATGGTGCCGCCGAACGCCACCAGCGAGTCGAGTTGCAGGATGCCGCCGCTGGCGAAGGTCACGTTGCCGCCATTGGCGCCGCTGGTTACCTCCAGCGTGCCGCCGCTGATGGTGGTCGCGACCGCAGTGCCGCCAGACACGAGGTATTCCAGGCCGCCGCTGTCGACGGTCATGCCGCTGGCCACGGCGCCGGCCTCGACGATCTGCTCGCCGGAACTGATGATGGTGCCGCCCGAGACCGTGCCGTAATCATACTGGGTGCCGCCGCT
>DASYNT010000151.1:0-3222 GCA_036008405.1 Xanthobacteraceae bacterium | reverse complement strand
CGGCGCTCTGGCTACGGCCGGGAATCGGCGGCGGGCGCAGGGGTCCCATCGACTGGCTGGGGCTCGGCCTGCTCGCTGTTTTCATGGTGATGCTCATCTCCGGCCTGCACGCGCTGCCCGTCGCACGTTCCGATCCGAAGGTTGCAATCGCCCCGCTCGGGCTGGCGGCAGTCGCGTTCGCCGTGCTGCTCCGGGTGGAGACGCGCCATCGCCGGCCATTGCTCGACTTCGGTTTATTCGGGAATCGGAACTTCGCGCTCGCTTGCGCGCTGGTATTCCTGTTCATGTTCGACATCATGAATATCCTTCTCTACTACAACCTGTTCGCGCAGGCGCCCGACGGGCTCGCCATGACTCCCATTGCGGCGGGCGTGTCGCTGATGCCCCTCTCGCTCGCATTTTTCGGCTTTGCACGGGCTGCACCCTGGCTCGCGCGCCGGATCGGCATGAAGCAGATGATGGTGGGCGGATCTCTGCTGCTTGCAGGGGGCTGCGTCGTTGCCCGGATGTCCCTCGCAGAAGCCGGGCTCAGCGTCCTGATGCTCGGCCTTTTCGCCGCCGGAGCCGGGATCGCGCTGCCCTATGCTTCGACGCCTCAGATCGGCCTCGCGGTGCTGGCTCGGACACAGACCGGAAAGGGCTCCGGCGTCCTCAATTCGTGCAGCTTTCTCGGCGGCACCGTCGGCGTCACCCGCGGTGGGATTGTATTCGGCCTGTATGGATTTGGCGGCGTGGTGGCGCTGGTAGGTCTCTCCGCACTGGTCGGCGCCGGCCTTTCCCTGCGCCTGCGCGCGGTGTGACCTGCGGCCCTCTGGCGCCCATGGCGATCTGCCCCGACTGTAAAGCACTGGCCATTCCCCGCGCCGCAGTTGTATTGCCACCGGTACGCTTGCAATGCTCCCGCCCAGACGAGGCATCGCCATGAAGCTTGCCGTCCCCGACATGATCTCGAATTCGTACTTTCCCGCGATTGCGGCGGCCGAGCTCGGATTGTTCCGGGAGGAGGGACTCGACATCGAGGTCGAGCTGATCTTTCCGGTGGACAGGGCCTACATGGCGCTGCGCGACGGCGCGGTCGATTTCGTCGGCGGCTCCGCCCATTCGGCGCTGGCGGCGTTTCCGCAATGGCAGGGCGTCAAGCTCGTGTGCGCCCAGGCCCAGGGCATGTACTGGTTCCTGGTGATGCGCCGCGACCTCGGCGTGGCGCGCGGCGACATCGCCGGCGTCAAGGGCCGCAGCATCGGCGCCGCGCCCTGGGTCGAGATGGGACTGCGCCGCCTGCTCATCGCGGCCGGCATCGACCTTTCCCGCGACGGCGTGAAGATCGCACCGGTGCCCGGCGCGCTCGCGGCTGGGGTGAATTTCGGTGTCACCGCGGCGAAGGCGTTGGAGGAGCGCAAGATCGACGGCTTCTGGGCCAACGGCATGGGAGCGGAGGTGGCGGTGCGGCGCGGGATCGGCACCGTGGTGCTCGATGTCCGCCGCGGCGACGGCCCCAAGCCCTGCTTCAACTACACCATGGCGGCGATCGCCACCACCGAGAGGCTGATCGCGCGCAACCCCGAGGCCGCCGCGGCCGCCATGCGCGCCATCGTCAGGACCCATCAGGCGCTCAAGGAGGATCCGGGCCTCGCCACCGGCATCGGACGCAAGCTGTTTCCGCCCGCGGAGGCGGAGCTGATCGCCGAACTGATCCGCCGCGACCTGCCTTATTACGACACGCAGATCAGCCGCGAATTCGTCGCCGGCATGAACGCCTTCGCCCGCGACCTCGGCATACTCGCGACCGACGTGCCCTATGAGGGCGTGGTGGCGACGCAGTTCGCCGCTCTCGCCGCCGGCTCGTCGCGTTAGGATCGAGGTTTTCCCGTGCTCCCCACCTGTCTCGTCGGTTCCTATCCGCAGCCGGAATGGCTGATCGACCGGGCGAAATTGTCGAAGCAGGTGCCGCGGGTGCGCGCCCGCGACCTTTGGCTGATCGGCCCGGAATATCTGCAGGCGGCCCAGGACGATGCCACCATCCTCGCCATCCACGACCAGGAGCGGGCCGGCATCGACATCGTCAGCGACGGCGAGCAGCGGCGCGAAAGCTACTCCAATCATTTCGCCACTGCGCTCGAAGGCGTCGACACCGACAATCCCGGCCGCGCCATGAGTCGCATGGGCCGGCCGATCCCGGTGCCGCGCATCACCGCAAAAATCAGGCGGCGCGGTCCGGTCGCAGTGCGCGACGTCGCGCTGCTGCGCGCCGGCACCGACCGCAAGATCAAGGCGACGGTGCCAGGCCCCTTCACCATGAGCCGCCAGTGCCAGGACGACCATTACGGCGACGAAGCCGCCGTCGCCATGGACTTCGCCGACGCCGTCAATGCCGAGATCAAGGATCTGTTCGCCGCGGGCGCCGATGTCGTCCAGGTCGACGAGCCGTGGATGCAGCAATACCCGGACCAGGCCCGGGCGTTCGGGCTCGCCGCCCTCGACCGGGCGCTGTCCGGGGTCGGCGGCACCGTCGCGGTGCATCTGTGCTTCGGCTATGCCGCCGTGGTCCGCGACAAGCCGACGGGATATTCGTTCCTCGCCGAGCTGGAGCATTGCGCCGCCCGGCAGATTTCGATCGAAGCCGCCCAGCCCAGGCTCGACCTCGCAGTGTTGAGGAGGCTGCCGTCCAAGACCATCATCCTCGGCGTGATCGACCTGTCCGACATGACCGTCGAGACGCCGCAGATCGTGGCCGGCCGCATCCGCGCGGCTTTTGCCCATGTGCCGCCGGAGCGGCTGGTGATTGCGCCGGACTGCGGCATGAAGTATCTGCCCCGCGCGGTCGCATACGGTAAGATGAAGGCCATGGTGGACGGCACCCGCATCGTGCGGCAGGAAGTCCGGCGATAGATCACCGCTCCAGGAACAGCTTGCGGAGAGTTTCATGCCCTACGTGACCGAGCAGAACCTGACCGACGTCGTCCTCGAGCGCTGGCAGGCGGTGCCGGACCCGCGGTTGCGCCGGGTGATGGCGTCCTTCATCGAGCACGTCCACGCCTTCGTGCGCGACATCGAGCCGACCGAGGCCGAATGGGCGACCGCGATCGATTTCCTCACCCGGATCGGCAAGACGTCCAACGACAAGCGCCAGGAATTCATCCTGTTCTCCGACGTCATGGGCGTCAGCATGCTGGTCGATGCCTTGAACAACAGGCTGGCCGGCGGCGCGACGCCGACCACGGT
>DASYNT010000150.1:0-6363 GCA_036008405.1 Xanthobacteraceae bacterium | reverse complement strand
CCAGCAGGGGACAAGCCCTCCGATCGCCCGAGTCCCAACGGGTCGGTCGGCGATTTCCTTCGCGACCTGCTCAGTCGGTGACGCCCCACGAGGATCGAATGGAGGATGCCCGCAGAAACTGGTTTCGACGCGGCGGGTTGTTCGCGAAATACGTCGTCTCCTTCGTCGGGCTGGTGGTGGTCGTTCTCGCCGTGAACGTGGCGCTCGAAACCTGGGCCCTGTACCACGAGACCACCGTCACGGTGGCGAATTCCGAAACTGAGAAGGCGGATGCGACGGCCCGCCGCGTCGAGCAGTTCTTGTCGGAGATCGAGCGGCAGGTCGGTTGGGTGACGCGGGCGAGCGTCGTCACGCTGGAGCAGCGGCGCGCCGACTACAAGCAGCTGCTGCAGCAGACCCCCGCCATCGAGGAACTCACCCAGCTCGACGGCGACGGCCGCGAGCAGCTGAGGGTGTCGCGATTCGACGTCGTGGATCGGCGCGGCTCCGATTATTCCCGGGATCCGCGGTTCACCGAGGCGATCGCCCGCGGCAGCTGGTGGTCGTCGGTCGATTTCCACGGCGATGCGCCATTCCTGCTGTTCGCCATGGCGCATCCGGGACGCGGCGCCGGCGTCACCGTTGCCGAGCTCAGTCTCAGGTTTCTGTCCGACTTCGTCGCCGCGCGCGATGTCGGCAAGCTCGGATATGCCTATCTGGTGGGGTCGCACGGCCGCTTGCTCGCGAGCTCCGACCCCGGCCGGCGGGTCGGCACCGATCTCTCCGGCCTCACCCAGGTCACCGCGATGACCTCCGGAACCGGACCGGCTGCGATCGGCGAGGATATCGGTGGGCACAAGGTGCTGGTCGGCGCCGCAGCAATTCCGAGCGTCGGCATGTTCGCGTTTTTCGAGCAGCCTCTGAGCGAGGCGATCGGGCCGATCTACGGCTTCCTGTTCCGGATCGGCTGGCTGTTGGCGCTCAGTCTCGCCCTCGCCCTCGCTGCCGGCGTACTGTTGGCGCGCCGCATGGTGGTGCCGATCCGCAAGCTGCAGGCCGGCGCGCGGCGGCTCGCCGCCAGCGAGTTCGACCATCGCATCGAGGTGCATACCAAGGATGAGATCGAGGACCTGGCCGACCAGTTCAACCGGATGGCGGGCGAGCTTCACGAATCCTATTCGCGTCTGGAGCAGAAGGTGGACGAGCGCACCCGCGATCTCGCCCAGTCCGTGCGCGAGCTCGAGGGGCTCGAGGAGATCGGGCGCGCCATCGCCTCGTCGCTCGACCTCAATGCGGTGCTCTCGACCATCGTGACCCGCGCCGTCGCCATCACAGGGGCCGATGCCGGGGCGATCTATTCCTACCATCCCGCACGCGAAGCGTTCGAGCTCGCCGAAGCATCGGGCATTGCGCGCTCCTGTCTCGATGCGATCAAGGCCGTCCGCATCGGCAAGGACGATCCCGTGTTCGGTCTCGCCGCATCGAAACGCGAGGCGATCTCGATCCCCGATGTGGAGAATGCCGCCGACTATCCGCTGCGCGGCGCGACCCTCGCGGCCGGGTTCAATTCGGTCCTGGTGGTGCCGCTGGTCGGGCAACCGGACGTGCTGGGCGCGCTCGTCCTGCAGCGCAAGACGAGCGGCGATTTCCCGGCCGGCACGATCGGCCTGATGCATACTCTGGCCCACCAGTCGGTCCTCGCCATGAACAATGCCGGGCTGTTCCGCGAGGTCGAGCGCAAGGGCCGCGAGCTCGCGGCGGCCCACGACACGGTGCAGCAGCAGGCCGCCAAGCTGAAGGAGCAGACCGAGCAATTGCTGTCGTGGAACCGCCTGCTGGAGGAGCGGGTCGCGACTCAGCTCGGCGAGATCGAGCGGATCAGCCGGCTGCAGCGCTTTCTCGCGCCTCAGGTCGCCCAGCTCATCGCGTCCTCGGACGGCCATGAGTCGCTGCTCGCCAGCCACCGCCGCGAGGTGACCGTGGTGTTCTGCGATCTGCGCGGCTTCACCGCCTTCACCGAAAGCGCCGAGCCGGAAGAGGTGATGGCGATCCTGCGCCAATACCATGCCGCCCTGGGCGAACTCGTCTACCGTTACGAAGGCACGCTCGAGCGGTTCGCCGGCGACGGCATACTGATCCTGTTCAACGACCCGATCCCCTATCCCGATCACGCCCAACGCGCGGTCCGGATGGCGGTGGAGATGCGCGATAGCATCGGCAAGCTGACCGAGTGCTGGCGCAACCGCGGCCATATGCTCGGATTCGGGATCGGCATCGCGGTCGGTTATGCCACGCTCGGGCAGATCGGCTTCGACCGGCGCCTGGAATATGCCGCCGTCGGCAGCGTGACCAATCTCGCCTCGCGGCTGTGCGACGAGGCGGCGGGCGGACAGATCATCATCAGCCAGCGGGCGTTCGGCCTGGTCGAGGCCTTCGTCGAAGCGGCCCCGATCCCCGCACTGACCTTGAAAGGTTTCAACCGGCCCATCCCGGCGCTCGAAATCCTGGCGTGGCGGGACGAAGCCGAGGTTGCCCCGGTTGCGGTCCCGGCCGCCGCAAGGCAGGCGTGACGGCGAGGCAGGATGTCTGAGGCAGCTCGTCCTTGGCCGCGGATGCGCCATCCAATAAGCTCGAGGGCGGACCCCGCGAGGTCGCGACGTCCGGCGCGAAATTTCAATCGCGCCCATCCGAGTCACAAGACCACCGAAAGAACGGCCAATGACGATCACATCCCGGACTGCCGAAGTCACGGCCGCGTTGTCGTGGGAGTGCAGCCGACGAGGCGTGACCATGGCCATAGCGGTCGGATTTGCGGCGGGGGCAGGGCTCCTGGTCGGCACCGCCTCGTTCGGCGCCGAGCCGCCGGCGTCCAACCGCGTCGGCGCTGCGGTGTCGGTGATGAAGGCCAAGCGGGAATGCTTCAAGGATTACGTCGATGTCACCGGCGTGCTGGTGCCGAAGGAGGAGGTGCTGGTACGGCCGGACCGGGAAGGCCTGCAGATCGCCAAGGTGTTCGTGGAGGCCGGAGATACCGTGAAATCGGGGCAGGTCCTCGCCCGCCTGGCGCCGCCGGAAGGCCAGCCTGGATCGGGCGTCGATGTGCAGTCCCAGGTCGCGGGTCTCGTGATCCGGCGCTCCGCCATCGTGGGCGCGATGGCATCGGCGCGGGCCGAGCCCCTGTTCCAGATCGTGCCCCAGGGTGAGCTGGAAATCGCGGCGGAGATTCCGGCCAAGCGCTTTTCATCGGTCTCGATCGGGCAGCCAGCGACGATCAGGATCGTCGGCATGCCGGAACTGACGGGACGCATCCGGTTTGCCTCCCCCGCCATCGACCCGACCACGCAGCTCGGCCAGATTCGCGTGTCGCTCGGCGACCGTTCCCAGCTGCGTGCCGGCACCTTCGCCCGCGCCATCATCGATGTCGCGCAGCGTTGCGGCGTCGGCATTCCGTTCTCGGCGGTGCTCTACGGCTCCGAGGGAGCCGTCGTGCAGCTGGTGCGCGACGGGCGCGTCGAGACCCACCGCGTCGCCCTCGGCCTGCAGTCGGAGGACACGGTCGAGGTTCGCGAAGGGGTCAATGACGGGGACATGGTGGTGGCGCGGGCCGGGTCATTCGTCCGCGAGGGCGATCGGGTGAGGCCGATCATGGCCGACGAGGGTGCCCGGCCGAAATAGGCTTGCGACGCGGGCCGGCGCCGGAGCTTTCCCCCGCAAGTGGTCGAACAGGACGAGTCCCTAAGCCAACTGTGATCTTCATCACATATCTCCCGGCGCGGCCCTCCTAAGTTCATCCCGCCGCTTCAATCCGAATTTGGAGGGATACCGCCATGAAATCGCTTGGTCTCGCCATGACGCTCGCTCTGCTTGCCACCGGCTCGGCCGCCCATGCCGGCTCGATCATTGACACGATCGTCGGCGCCAGCGATGGGCGATTGAAGATCGAGGGTGGCGCGATCTCGCTGGGCAAACAGAAATTGGTCGTGAAGAAATCCGACATTGCCTCGGTTTTCAAGGACTTGGATGTCGGCGAGGCAATGTCTTCGGTGAAATCCGCAGCGCGGGAGCGCGGCCGGGCCGCCGCCAATCGGGCAAAGCCGGCCGACACCGCGTCCGCCGCCGGCGCCGACGACCGGATCGCGAAGTCCGGCTTGCGCCAGGAACCGGCCTCCGGTCGATACGAAGCGCTCGACGGGGAGACGCCCGTCGTGCCGCCTGCGATGGACGTCGTCGCGCCGGTCGAACCGAAGGTCGCGGTGGCGGCGCCGGTGGTCGTCCCGGCCGTCGCCGATCCCAAAAGCCCGCTCGGCGAGTGGATCACGGAAGACGGTGAGGGACGCGTGCGGATCCGCTCCTGCGGACAGGCCCTGTGCGGCGTCGTCTCCTCTGCGGACCCCAATGACACCGACCGGCACAATCCCGACGCCAGCAAGCGCAACCGCCCGCTGCTCGGACTGCCGGTCCTGATCGATATGAAGCCCGCCAGGAGCAACCGCTGGGAAGGGCAGATCTACAACGCCAAGAACGGCAAGACCTACGCGTCGAACATATCGCTGAAGAAACCCGACGTGCTGCGCGTCGAAGGCTGTGTCTTCGGCGGGCTGTTCTGCGGCGGCCAAGACTGGACCCGGGCGAAGAACGCCCCACAAGGATAGGCCGGGCTCTACGCCGGCGACGGCATGGTGCGCGGGCGTAGCCTTGGGGCTCCGCCCGCGCATCGCCTTTTGGGGGTTCATTTAAGGGGCGCACACGGCACGGAGACGGGGGCGTTTTCATTTCGTGAAAAACAACCCCATGCAAAGTAGAATTCCGCCGGCGGTCACTGCCGATCGAGTTCCGCGGCGGCCGCACAAGCGCGTCCGCGATCCCCCGACCCCGGCGCGGTCAATCACGCCAGTCGAAACGACATCTCCGATGGCCTCGACTTCGTCGGCTCTCCCGGGGGGTGAGAGACCAAACGGTAATGCGTGTGGACACCGGAGGTCCGCGTCAAATCCGCAATCCTGGCAGCCGTTGCCGCCCGCGCCGGTCGTGTGTGATTCCCGTCACGGACCCCGATCCCGCGCCGTGCGACCGTGCCTGCATCGTTACCGGCAACAACGCAGGCACAGGAGAAAGTCATGGAACGGATTTGCAAACTGACCTCGGGCTCGGTGGTTCTCGCGCTGGCCCTCGTCACCTCCTCGACCTCGAGCTTCGCGATCGGCACCGCCGAGCAGCGCGCCGCCTGTACACCGGATGCGCTCCGCCTGTGTAGCTCGGAAATCCCCAACATCCCCCGCATCGTCGCCTGCCTGAAGCAGAACCGGTCGAACCTCAGCAAGCCGTGCCAGGCGGCGATGCACTCGCCGCTCGCCAATTCGTTCTAGCAGCGTCGGGGAACGCCGTCCCCGTCACGCGAATGCCGCCCGCGGGCGGACCATACGGGTGCCCGCCAGGATGGCGACGGCGATGATCGCGGGGATCACCGCGATCCAGGTTCCGGCAGCGGCCAGGGCGGCCGTGCCGGCCCAGGCGATCGACGAGAACGCCTCGGCGAAGGTCGCGACGCGCGAGGAGGTCTGACGGCGGCGGAACTGGCTGCGCTTCGCCTGGGCGCGAAAGCAGAGCTGAATGGCGGTCGCCGACCCCGCGGCTGCGGCAATACCGAGCGCGGCGACTGCGGCGGCGGAGAGGTCGACCAGCGCCAGCACCAGCACGAAGGGCGAAAACACCAGCCCGATGCATCCTATCACCGCTTCGATCTTGGCGCGCACGACCTGATGCGCCGTCAACGGCGCCGTGGCGATCAGGTCCGGCGCATCCTCGCCGGAAATGGCGAGCCAGGCGAGCCCGCCGGCGAGCTGCCCGGCCGCCATGACCAACACCGGCACCAGCAACACCACATTGGTGCTGCCGCTCTCGAAGCTGCGCCACAGCAGGAAGGCGGGCGGCAGCAAATAGAGCATCTGCATCAGGGTCTGCGACACCAGCCAGGGATCGCGCCGCAGCAGCGCCCATTCCTTGCGCCGCAGCATCACGATCGGGGAGGCCGGGCGGAAGCCGGCGGCCGCGCGCAGTGGCCGGCCGCTCGTCGTACCGGCCGCGGCAATGGCGCAGTCGGCAAAGCGCGGCGCCACCATGGCGATCACCACACCGAGCATGAGCAGGCTTGCGCCGAGCACGGCCGCGAGCGCGATGCCGTCGCCGAGCATGGCGCGTGCCGGCCACCATATCGGGCTGTCGGCATCCGGCGCGATGGCGAGGAGCGGGTCGGAAACCAGCACGGCGTAGCGCGACAGCGTGCCGCTCGAAGCGATCGCGGCGAGCTGCAGGCCGATGACGAAGGCGGCGCCGATCACCGCCGCGACGATCTGGGCCACCAGCCGCGTGCGCCGCGGGCCGATG
>DASYNT010000149.1:0-4225 GCA_036008405.1 Xanthobacteraceae bacterium | reverse complement strand
CCTCCATCCCGGCCAGCCGCGTAATCAGCAGCCCGAACGGAATCGAGCCGGCGAGATAACCGAAGCCGAGCGCGGCCGCGCCAGCGGGCAGGGCGCCCAAGAGCTCTCCGGGATAGTCCATCTTCCCCCTCGTCGACCTCGTCCTGAGTTTCTCACCGGCGGGGCCGAGTCTCGAAGACGGCCACAGGCGAGATCGTGCCAGCATCCGTCCTTCGAGACGCCGTGCTTCGCACGGCTCCTCAGAATGAGGTCCGTGGATCAAATATGATCGGTTCCATGGATCAATCGACTAGGGCAGCGATTTTGAAATTCGAATCATATGCGGGGTCATTCCAGGGCAAGATCATAGGCCGAAGGCCGATGATCGAGAACCCGGAATCCAGGAATCACTGTCGCCGGTTACTGGATTCCGGGTTCGCCTGCGCTTCGCTTCGGCGCTCCGGAATGGCGAACTGGATGTTCGGTGCCATATGATCGATTTCATGGAAACGTTGTACCCTTCACGGGCGCTGATTGTGATTTCTGAAGCCTTAACATTGGGTTTGCGAACGGGCGGAATTGCGGCATTGGTCATGGACTCCACGGCGTCCGCGTGATTATTCCCGCCTCATCCCACCCCGTACCCCGAACAACCCGGTGAACTGCTCGCAAACATGAAGCCCATCCGCAAGGCGATCCTGCCCGTTGCCGGCCTCGGCACGCGATTCTTGCCCGCCACCAAGGCGATGCCCAAGGAAATGCTGCCGGTGGTCGATCGCCCGCTGATCCAGCATGTGGTGGATGAGGCGCGCGAGGCCGGCATTGAGCATTTCATCTTCGTGACCGGCCGCAACAAATCCGTCATCGAGGATCACTTCGACCGCCAGTTCGAGCTCGAGCTGACCCTGACGGAGCGCAAACGCACCGCCGATCTCGAGCTGCTGTCGCGCGACTTGCCCGGCGCCGGGCAGACGAGCTTCACCCGCCAGCAGGTGCCGCTCGGCCTCGGCCATGCGGTGTGGTGCGCGCGTGAGTTGGTCGGACACGAACCGTTCGCGCTGCTGTTGCCGGACGTCCTGGTGCAGGCCGGCCGCGGCTGCCTCGCCCAGATGATCGACGCCTGCGGGCAGCTGCCGGACCAGGCGAATGTCATCGCCGTCGAGGAAGTGCCGGCGGAGCGCGTGCACATGTACGGCGTCGTCGGCGTCGGCACGGCTCATGGCGGCGCCTTCGAGATCACCGGGATGGTGGAGAAGCCGGCGCGCAGCGAGGCGCCGTCGAACCTCATCATCACCGGCCGCTACATCCTGCAGCCGGAGATTTTCGACATTCTCGCCGACCAGACCCGCGGCACCGGCGGCGAGATCCAGCTCACCGACGCGATGATTCGGCTGGCGAAGCGGCAGCCGTTTTATGGCCTCGAGTTCCAGGGCCGCAGCTTCGATTGCGGCAGCAAGGTCGGCTTCCTCGCTGCCAATGTCGCCTATGGGCTGGCGCGCCAGGACATCGCGCCGGCGTTCCGCGCCGAACTCAAGGCGCTGCTGGGCGAGTAGGCCGGCGACGGCGCGCCGGCTCCATTGGACGCCACCACCGGCCGGCGGCCGCTCAGCCCGGATCGAGGCCCTTGGCCTTGAGCACCGCGATCGCCGCCGGCGCAGTCAGGAACCTGATCAGGGACTTGGCGGCTTCGGCCTGCCTGGTGTCGATGGCGATGACGGCGGCGGAGACCGAGTAGAACTGTATCTCCGGCGGCAGCGGGCCGACCACCTCGGCGCCGGCATAGGGCAGGATTTCGCTGATGGCGGTAATGCCGAGTTCCGCCTCGCCATTGGCGACGGCCTTGGCGGCCGGATTGCTGGTCGGCTGGGGCTTGAGCTTGGGCCTGACCTCCTCGGCGATCCCCAGCCGCTCCAGCAGGCCCTTGAAGTAGGGCGAGCCCGCGCCCGCCTCCACATAGGCGATCGATTTGGCGCCCAGCAGCGCGCGCTTGAACGCCTCGACGGTGCCGATGTCGGGCTTCGGCGCGCCCTTGCGCGCGGCGATGCCGAAGCCCGCGCGCGCGATGCCGGCGCGTCCGGCGGCGCTCGCCTTGCCTTCCTTGATGAGGTCGTCGATCGCCGCCGGGGTGAGGATGGCGACATCGAACGCCGCGCCCTTCTCGATCGAAGTCTTGAGCTCCGAGGCCGCCCCGAAGGTGATCGCCAGCTTGTATTCGCTCGCCTTCTCGAACTGGGGGGCGAGTTCCTCCAGCGTCGTCTTGACGGCGTTGGACACCAACATCTTGATCTCGGCGGCGCCGGCCGCTCCGGTGCCCAGGTATGCGAAAATCGAGAGCACCATGCCGCCTGCTGCGACCATTCTCATGGCTTTCTCCAATATTGTAGTGATTAGGATTCGTCCGCTAACAGTCGATTCAGTTTTCGTCCCTCTCCCGCTTGCGGTTCGGGGAGTGGCAATTCCACGGCACGGACTCGCTCCGAGAGCCCCCTCCCCAACCCTCCCCCGCAAGCGGGAGAGGGAGCAGAAAGCCGCTCGTTCACCTCCCGATGACCTCGCCGGCGCGGCCAAGCTCACCTCGCCATCGCAGCGCTCGCTCTCACTTCCGGCTCACATTCGCGCCGGAGCCCGCAAGGTCGTTGCGGAAAACCTGCCCGCCCTTCATGACGAACTTCACCCGCTCGAGCTCGGTGACGTCGTTCGCCGGATTGCCGGAGACGGCGACGAAATCCGCATACTTGCCTTTCTCGATGGAGCCGACCCGGTCCCCCCAGCCGATGTTTTCCGCGGCCACCGACGTTGCCGAACGGATCGCCTGCAGGGGTGTCATTCCGTATTCCACCATGACCGCGAACTCCACGGTTTCTTCCCCGTGATAGGGCCCCGGCTGCTTGCCGTGGGCGCCGGACGCATTTACCGCAAATGCGATCTTGGCGCCGGCCTTGAGCGCCCTCTGAAAGCTCGCCTTCTGGATTTCTCGCACCGACCGTCGCGACGGATTTTTGTTTATGGCGAGCGCGAATGTCATGAAGATACCCCGGTCGACGATCATCCGAATCGAATCGGGATCGATGTCGATGCCGAGCTCGAGCGAGTCGCAGCCGGCTTCGATGGACTGCCGCACGGCAAGCCCGGCATGGGCGGTGCAGGCCACTCTCACACCTTGGCGATGGGCTTCATCGACGATTGCCTGCTGCTCCTCGAAGGTCATGGTCGGGCCGCCATATGGGGTCGGCGAGAGGTTGTTCGCGTAGATCTTGATGAAATCGGCTCCATTCTTGATCTGTATCCGCACCTGCTTGCGTCCTTCCCACGGCGAATCCACCAGGTGGAAGTAACGCGGCCCGGCGGTCGATCCGCGCAGGCCTTCCGTCGCGACGACCATCCGCGGGCCCGGGACGATGCCGTCGTTGATCTCATCGCGAAGGTCCACATCCGCCGTGCTGCCGCTCGACAAATCCCGCGCCGTCGTGAAGCTTGACTCGAGGTCGAGCCTCGCATTCTTCGCCGCCAGCAGCGTGATATAGGGCGCCGAAAACGGCGTCCCGGGCACAATGACGAGAGGCACCGCACCCTCCGCGCCCGTGCCGGGATAGTCGCCGACCTTGAACATGTGGTTGTGGCCCTCGATCAGGCCCGGCAACACCGTACCCGTCCCGAGGTCGATTTCCTCCGCCCCGGCGGGGATCTTGACGGTCGCGGCCGGCCCCACCTCGGCAATACGATCGCCCTGGATAACGATCACCTGATTGCTCACCAGCCGGTCGGACTTGCCGTCGAACAATTGTCCGGCGTGTATCGCCACCACCTTCTGAGCCTCGGCCGCGAGACAAGAGCCGCCGAGCCCGAGCGCGACCAATGCGAATCCGATTGCCGATTGCCGCTTCATAGGACGCCTCCCAATGTGATTCCCCGCCGGAACTCCTTATTGAACTGGGATTCCCCGATGAAGCCCGGCAGGGAATGGTACGCCCATTCCGAACCGGCTTGAAGGCCGGGTTTCCAGGAGGGGCCGGAGGGACCGATGTGATCGTCATCCGTGCGCCGGGACGGCCGGTTGTCGCGCGAACATTGTGGCTCGACGACAGCGGGCGAAGTCCCCTCCGCGTCAGAACGAGCCGTCAAGGCACGTCGACAGCCACGGCGGCCTTGTTCGAAGGCGGCGACGGCGCTTTCCCGAGATCGCGCGGGTGCTGTAGCTTCGTCGAAACGGGAAGAGAGCGATGAATATGTCCCGGCGTCGATTCCT
>DASYNT010000148.1:0-4091 GCA_036008405.1 Xanthobacteraceae bacterium | reverse complement strand
GGCTATCTTGCGCGGTGGTTCGAGGGCTATCTGGTGCCGAGCCGCTCGACCGTCTACGGCCTGTTTGCCGTCGCTGGATGGCCGCTCGATTTCTGGCCGGAAGTGGTGGTGCAGGCGGCCGTCGCCGTGTGGATCATATCGCTGATGCTGCGGGCGTACGGCCTGCGCGACCGCCCGTTGGCGCTGCTCGGGACCGTGGCTGCGCTCGCCGTCACCACGTCATTGCCCTGGATCGCCGGCATTCTGCTCACCGACATATTTGCCGGCACCGCGGTGCTGGCGCTGCACCTCCTGCTGTTCGCCCCGGCCTCATTGAGCCGGCGGGAGTCCGCCGGGCTGGTGCTGCTGGTCGGCTTTGCCGGCGCCACCCACAGTGCGACGCTCGCGGTTCTGATGGCGATTGTCGCGGCGGCAGGCTTGGCGCGACTCTATCGGCGCGACCTGCTGCCGCTGCCGGCGCTCGGACGTGGCGCCGGTGCGCTGGCGCTCGGGGTCGCCATGCTGCTGGGCACCAACTTCGCGCTGTCGGGCCAACTCGCCTGGACGCCGGGCGGCTATGGCATCGTGTTCGCCCGCATGATGGAAGACGGCATCGTGACGCGCTACCTTGAGGATCACTGCCCGGATGCGCGGCTCCGGCTGTGCGCTTATCGCCACACGCTTCCGCGCACCGCGGACGAGTTCCTGTGGAGCAAGGGTCCGTTCGACGAGCTCGGCCGGTTCGCCGGGCTCGGCGAGGAAATGCGCACCATCGTGCTGGAGAGCCTCGCAGAATATCCGGGAATGCAGATCGAAACGGCGGCGACGGCGGCGGCGAGGCAGCTCGTCAAGGTGGAGAGCGGCGAGGGCGTGCTCACCACCATCTGGCACACCTATGGCATCATCGAGCGATATTTGCCCTCCGTCGTGCCCGCCATGCGGGCGGCGCGGCAGCAGCATGGCGAGGTGAGCTTCCGCGCCCTCAACGACGTCCAGGTGCCGGTGGCGCTGATCTCCATGCTGCTGCTGCCGGTCATCCTGCTCGCCGGCCGCGGAGAATACGGCGATTTGCGGCTGCTCGCCGCGACCGTAATTGTGGCGCTGCTCGCCAATGCGGTCGTTTGCGGCGTCCTGTCGAACCCCCATGACCGCTACGGCGCCCGGCTGGCATGGATTGCGACCTTCGCCGTCGCGCTGGTGCCGATGCGATATGCGGTGACGCGGCAGTCGGCGACCGCGACGGCCGAGGCGTGACGGGAACGGCTTGACCCCACACCATTGACGGCCCAGATGTTGTATGTCAATGTCATACATCGTGACCGGCAAATCCGGAAAACGCCATGTCGACAGTATTGAGCGTGCGGTTGAATGACCAGGAACGTGCGCTGTTAGAAGAGGCGTCCTCGCAAGCCCGCACCAATGTGAGCGATTTCGTGCGGCGCAGGGCGCTCGAAGCCGCGGAGCTCGATGTGCTGGAGCGCCGGATCGTCACGATCCCCGCCGAAGATTGGGAGCGTTTCGAGGCCTGGGCTGCACAGCCGGCGCGTGAGATTGCGGGACTTAAGGAACTCTTCAGCATAACCCCGACATGGCGGAAGTAGCGCCGCCGCGTCCGCTTGCTCAAGACGACGAGCGGACCCAGTTCGATTGCGGACGGGACTCTCTCAACGCATGGTTCCGGAACCATGCGTGGCATAATCATGTGTCAGGCATCTCGCGGACCAGCGTGATCTGCGACACCGGCACGGGGGTTATCGCAGGCTATGTAACGCTCAGTGCTGCGCAGATCGAACGCCAATTCCTCGCCAAAGCGCACCGGCGCAACAAACCCGATCCGGTGCCCGCAACATTGCTGGGACAATTGGCAATCGACAGGGCCTATCAGCGTCGAGGACACGCGAGTTCGCTTCTATTCTTCGCATTGAACACCGCATTGCGCGCTTCTTACGACATCGGGAGTTTTGGCGTGCTCACCCATCCGATTGACGAGGAGGTACGCCAGTTCTATCGGCGATGGGGCTTTGAGAATGTGCCCTTCGATCCCAAGAAGTCGATGATCGTGCGAATGATCGACATCGAGAGGTATAGCTCGGGGCAATGAACGCGGCACCCATCCAGTCCCGTGACCTTCTCGTCGAAATGGTATGCTGGTGGCGAAACGGCCCCGCCGGAGCGGTGTTTTGCCGGCGCGGGCGGTGACAACAGGGGCGGTCGTTGGATCATCTCGACGGTCGGACGGTCGGCCGCTTTTCCATTCACGTGCTGACGGCGGCGGGCGCGGCCTGCGCGCTCCTTGCCATGATGGCGGCGGTCGCAGAGCATTGGGCGGGCATGTTCGCCTGGCTCGGGCTCGCGCTCGCGGTCGATGCCGCCGACGGTCCGCTGGCGCGCCGGCTCGAAGTGGCGAGGGCCCTGCCGCGCTGGTCGGGGGAGACGCTCGACCTCGTGGTGGATTTTGCCACCTATGTGTTCGTGCCGGCCTATGCGATCGCCGCGAGCGGGCTGTTGCCGGCCGGCCTCGGCGCGCCCGCGGGGGTGCTCGTGGTGGTGACCGGCGCGCTCTATTTCGCCGACCGCGCCATGAAGACCCCCGACAATTATTTCCGCGGCTTTCCGGCCCTGTGGAACGTCGCCGCGTTCTATCTGCTGCTGCTGCGCCCCGGTCCGGTGGCGGCAACGGCCGCGGTAACGGCGCTCGCGGCCATGACCTTCGTGCCGTTCCCGTTCATCCATCCGTTGCGGGTGCGGCGCCATCGCGCCTTCAACATCGCAGTGCTCGCCGTCTGGGCGGTACTGGCGGTCGCCGCGATCGCACACGACCTGATGCCGCCGGCCTGGGTCACCGTCGCCTTGTGCCTGATCGCCGTCTATGTTGTCGGCGCCGGATATTTCCGGACCAGGCCGTGAGCGATCCGTGTCCGACCTCCTGACCGATCCCAATGCCTGGGCGGCGCTGGCGAGCCTCACCGCCCTCGAGATCGTGCTCGGCGTCGACAATGTCGTTTTCATTTCGATCCTGGTCGGACGTCTCGACCCCCGCCGTTCTGTCATCGCCCGGCGCATCGGCCTCGCCCTGGCGCTGGTCTTTCGCATCGTGCTCTTGCTGGCGCTGACCTCGCTGCTGGGCTTGTCCGCTACCGTATTTACGGTGTGGGACAATCCATTCTCCTGGCACGATCTGATCCTGATCGGCGGCGGGCTGTTCCTCATCGCCAAGGCGACCCACGAAATGCACGCGGAGATCGACCTCCCCGACGAACAAGCGCCGGCCGCGGAAAAAACGCTGTCTCCGGCCATGGCCTCGATGGGCTTGGTGATCGCTCAACTGGTCGCCGTCGATCTCGTCTTCTCCATCGATTCCATCGTCACTGCGATCGGCATGTCGCGGGATATCCGCATCATGATCGCGGCGATCCTGATCGCGGTCGCCGTCATGTATGCAGCATCCGGCCCAGTGGCGCGCTTCGTCGCCGACCACCCCACCACCAAGATGCTGGCGCTGGCATTTCTGCTGCTGATCGGGGTAGCGCTGGTGGCCGACGGCTTCGACTTCCACATTCCGCGCGGCTACATCTATTTCGCCATGGCTTTCGCCGCCGCGGTCGAGGCTTTCAACGTGCTGGCGGCGCGCAAGCGGCGCCGGCGACCGGGGAAACAGGTTCCATGACCGACAGGATCGTTCTCGTCACCGGCGCCAGTCGCGGCATCGGCGCCGCGACCGCGCGCCTCGCCGCCGCCGGCGGATATGGCGTCGCCGTCAATTATGCGCACGACGAGGCGGCGGCTGCGGCCGTGGTGGCGGACATTGCGAAGGCCGGCGGCCGCGCCGCGGCCATCCGGGCCGACGTGAGCCGCGAGCACGATGTCGAGCGCCTGTTCTCGTCCATCGACCGCGAGCTTGGCCGCCTGACTCATCTCGTCTGCAACACCGGCATCACCGGGCCACTGTCGCGGATCGAGGCCCTCACTGCCGATGCGGCCCGCGAAATCCTCGAGGTGAACGTGCTCGGAACGTTTCTGTGCGTTCGCGCCGCGATTCCGCGCCTGTCGAAGGATCAGGGCGGGGCAGGGGGCGCCATCGTACTGATCTCGTCGGCGATGGCGACGCTGGG
>DASYNT010000147.1:0-6813 GCA_036008405.1 Xanthobacteraceae bacterium | reverse complement strand
CGATCGGCACCATGCTGGTGGTGATCCTCCTCTATGACCAGTTGCTGTTCCGGCCGCTGGTGGCGTGGTCGGACCGGTTCCGCTTCGAACAGGAGGCCGGCGCGCTGCCACCCAGATCCTGGGTGCTCAACGTGTTGCGCCGGTCGGGTGTGGTCGAACATCTCGGCGACCGGCTGTCGCTGGTGTGGCGGCGCTCGTTCCACCGCCGGATTCGCAACCCCAAGCTGAAGGTCGCGCGGCCCGATCGGGACGGTCGCTGGCTCGCCCGGCTGTGGGCGGGCGCGATCGGCGCCGTGGCGCTGATCGCGATCTGGCAGATCGGCAGCTTCATCGCCGCCGGCGTCAATCTCGCCGAAGTCGGCAAGGCGGTGCTGCTCGGCTTTGCCACCCTCACGCGGGTGATCGTCCTCATCGCGGTTGCGAGCGTCGTCTGGGTGCCGATCGGGGTGGCGATCGGCATCCGGCCGCACCTTTCCAATATCGTCCAGCCGGTCGCACAGTTCCTGGCGGCGTTTCCGGCGAACCTGCTGTTCCCGATCGCGGTCTCGGCGATCGTGGCGTTCCGGCTCAATGCCGATATCTGGCTCAGCCCTCTGATGATCCTGGGGACCCAGTGGTACATTCTCTTCAACGTCATCGCCGGCGCCGCGGCGATCCCGGCGGAGCTGCGCGACGTCGGCACCAATCTGCAGGTCCGCGGCTGGCTGTGGTGGCGTAAGATCGGCCTGCCGGCGGTGTTTCCCTATTACGTGACCGGCGCCATCACCGCCTCCGGCGGCTCGTGGAACGCCAGCATCGTCGCCGAGGTGGCGTCGTGGGGAGATGTTCGCCTGGAGGCCAGCGGGCTCGGCGCCTATATCGCGGTGGCGACCGAAGCGGGCGATTTCCACCGCATCGTGCTCGGTATCGTGGTGATGAGCGCCTTCGTGGTCGTCATCAACCGGGCGTTCTGGCGTCCGCTCTACTGGTACGCCGAACGCAAGTTTCGGCTGGGATGACGAGGCAACCAACATGAGCGCAGCCGGCCTGCTCGAAATCGACTCCGTCCGCCAGGCGTTCCCGCGGCCCGATGGCGGCCAGCTCCTGGTTCTCGACGATATCAATCTCGAGCTGGCGGAAGGCGAGATCGTCGCCCTGCTGGGACGGTCGGGTTCGGGCAAGTCGACCCTGCTCCGTCTGGTTGCGGGGCTCGCCCGTCCGACCGTGGGCACGCTGCGTTATCTGGGCCAGCCGATCGCCGGCCCGGCGCCAGGGATTTCCATGGTGTTCCAGTCGTTCGCGCTGTTCCCCTGGCTGACGGTGCTGGAGAACGTCGAGCTCGGCCTGGAGGCGCTGCATGTGCCGGACGCCGACATCCGGCAGCGCGCGCTCGCCGCGATCGACCTGATCGGTCTCGACGGCTACGAATCGGCCTATCCGCGCGAGCTGTCGGGCGGCATGCGCCAGCGTGTCGGCTTCGCCCGCGCGCTCGTGGTGCACCCCAGCATCCTGTTGATGGACGAGCCGTTCTCGGCGCTCGACGTGCTGACCGCCGAGAACCTGCGCACCGATTTCCTCGAGCTGTGGAGCGACCGCCGCCTGCCCATCAAGGGGGTGATCCTGGTCACCCACAACATCGAGGAGGCGGTGCTGATGAGCGACCGCATCCTCCTGTTCTCGCGCAATCCCGGCCACATCATCGAGGAGATCAAGGTCGACCTGCCGCAGCCGCGCAACCGGCTCGATCTGCGATTCCGTGCGCTCGTCGAGCGGATCTATGTGGCGATGACGGCGCGGCCGGCCGCGGCGCCGCGCACCGCGCCGCCTCCCGAGCGCGGCATCGACAGCGTCCTGCCGCGGGTGTCGGCAAATCTCGTGTCCGGGCTGATCGAGGCGGTGGCCGGTCCGCCCTATAACGGCAAGGCTGACCTCCCCCTGATAGCGAGCTCGCTTCACATGGAGGTCGACGACCTGTTTCCGGTCGCCGAGACGCTGCAGATGCTGCGCTTCGCCGAGATCGAAGGCGGCGACATCCGCCTGACCGATGCCGGCCGGCAATTCGCCGATGCGGCGATCGACGATCGCAAGCGGCTGTTCCAGCGCCAGCTGCTCGCCTACGTGCCGCTTGCCGCCCACATCCGCCGGGTGCTGCAGGAGCGTGCCAACCATGTGGCGCCGAAAAGCCGGTTCCTCGACGAGCTCGAGGACCACATGATCGCGGAGTCCGCGGAGCACACATTGCGCGCGGTGGTGGCGTGGGCCCGCTATGCGGAAGCCTTCGCCTACGATGACGAATCCGAGACGTTCAGCCTGGAAAATCCGAGCTGAGGCCGTCTCCGGTCAACGTCCCGTCGTAAAGTTCGCCACCGGCGTCGTCGCGCCGTCCGCGCCCGACAGGCTGGCGACCAGGCGGCCGATCGTCGCCACCGATATGAAGTTCGCCGGCGTGATCGCGCGGTCGGGAATCCGGATCGCGAATTCGGCTTCGACCGAGAGCACGAGGTTGGTCATGTCGAGGGACGTCAGGCCGACGTCGCGCAGATTGTCCTGGAATGCGAACGCGCGGTCGATCGAACGGTCCCGGAGCAATTGATGGACCACGTCCGCGATCTTGGCTTCCGGTTCGAAGGCAGGGCGAAACAGCATGGCGACGACCCGATTTGAGATGCCGGCGCACCCGGTCGGACATCGACCGCCGGGTTTCCGGATACCGCTTGTAAGTAGGAGCTTTGCCCGGGAATCGCAACAAATTGATCCACGTTGGGTTAATATCCGAGCGATCCCGCTCACGGTTCATTTGCCATTCGCTGACTTGCCGCGCCCTGCCCATGATCAATTGATTGATACTTTATTAATCATTAAATATAGTGGCTGCCGCAACGCACCATGTCCACCATGTTCATTGATGAGATCACCGGATATTGGCTCAACTCAACATAAATATTTCAGATGATAACCATCGACGGGAGAAAATCCGATGAGTGCTTGCCATTTCTGCGCCGGCTGGCCAATCTGCAGGCCAATGGACAACCGGCCGTCCAACACGGCCGCTTGACACGATCAGCCGCCCGGCATTGACCCCTCCTCGAAGCGCGAGCGGAAAGGCACGATGACCACAGCAACAGCGAAACTCAGGACGGCGCAGGCTTCGCCGCCGGTCCTTCCGTCGGCCGGAGGCTTCAAGCCGCGCGTCGAAACGGTTTCGGCGGCGGCAGCCGCTCACGCCGATGCGGTCGACCGTGACGCGAGGTTTCCTCACGAAGCGATCGATGCGGCGCGCTCCGAACGGCTCCTGAGCCTGCTGGTTCCGGTCGAACTCGGCGGCGAAGGCGCCAGCGTGTCCGACGTCGTCGATATCTGCTATGCGCTCGGCCGTGCCTGCGGCTCCAGCGCCATGGTGTTCGCCATGCACCAGATCATGGTCGCGATTCTGGTGCGCCACGCCGGCGACAGCGCCTGGCATCAGCGGATGCTGCGGCGCCTGAGCGCCGAGCAACTGCTGCTGGCTTCGTCGACCACCGAGGGGATCGGCGGCGGCGACCTGCGTGCCAGCGTCTGTGCGGTTCGCGTGTCGGGCGGGCGCATGTCGCTGGAAAAGAATGCGACCGTCATGTCCTATGGCGCACAGGCCGACGCGATCCTGACGACCGCGCGCCGCTCGCCGGACGGCGCGGCCTCGGATCAGGTTCTGGTGGCGCTCCTGAAGGAGGATTACCGGCTGGAGCCGCGGACCGGCTGGGATGCGCTCGGCATGCGCGGCACCTGCAGCGCCGGCTTCGCCCTCACCGGATCGGGCGATCCCGCGCAGGTCCTGCCGGTGCCCTATCAGGAAATCCACGCCCGCTCGATGCTGCCGATCGCGCATCTCACCTGGAGCGGCGTGTGGTCCGGCGTCGCCGCCGGCGCGGTGCAACGGGCCCGGGCCTTCCTGCGCAAGGCGCGCCACGGCGGCGGCCAGTCGCCTCCGGGCGCGGCCCATCTGACCCGTGCCGCCGCGTCGCTGCAGGCGCTCCGGGCGCTCGTCTCGGCGTCGCTCGCGCGATACGAGGCGGTTGCGGAACGGCCGGAGGAACTCGACTCGCTCGCCTTCCAGACAGCGATGAACCTGCTCAAGGTCAACGCGTCGGAAACCGCGCTCGCGACCGTTATGAGCGCCCTGCAGGCATGCGGGCTCGCGGGTTATCGCAACGACGGCGAGTTCAGCATTTCGCGTCCGCTGCGCGATGTCCTGTCCGCATCGATCATGATCAGCAATGACCGCATCCTCGCCAATGCCGCGGCGGCGCCGCTGCTGCTCGAGGTTCCATCCTCGCTGCGGGATTAGCGGTTCCATCCAGCCCTTGGTTGCGAGGTCCCCGATGCTAACGTTCGAAACCGGTGCGGACGCCGCGCGCACCGACACCGCCGAAGACCGCCTCGAAGCGCTCGGCCGTGCGCTGTTCTCGCCGAGCGGCAGCAACGGCGTCCATGCCCGCACGGCGTTGTTCGAAACCGCCATCGAGGCGCTGTCGACGCTGATCACGGAGCATCGCGAAGCGGATACGGAGGTGCTGCGGTTCGCGCCGGTGATGAACCGCCATCATGTCGAGAAGTCGGGCTATCTCCACGGATTCCCGCATCTTCTGGGCTGCGTCTGCGGCCTGCAGGGCGACGAGGCGGAAATCCATGCCGCCGTCGGGCGCTTCAACGGCGGCCAGGATTGGACCGACGCGCTGCGCGCGACCGATCTCGTGCTGACGCCGGCGGCATGCTACCCGCTTTATCCGCTCGCCGCGGCGCGCGGCGCGGTGCCGGCGGGCGCGCTCAAGTTCGACGTGGCGTCCTATTGCTTCCGCCGCGAAGCGACCCACGAGATCGACCGGCTCCAGGCCTTCCGCATGCGCGAATTCGTCTGCATGGGTTCGCCGCGGCAGGCCTTCGACTTCCGCAGCCGCTGGCTGGCGCGCGCCCAGGCAATCGCGGACGCGCTTGCGCTGCCGTACCGGATCGCCCCGGCGAGCGATCCGTTTTTCGGCCGCGCCGCAAAGCTGATCGCGCAAAGCCAGGTCGAGCAATCCTTGAAATTCGAGTTGCTCGTTGCGGTCCGCTCGGCCGCCCAGCCCACCGCCTGCATGAGCTTCAATTGCCACCGCGATCACTTCGCCTCGACCTGGGGCCTGCACACCGAAGACGGCGAGGTTGCCCACACCGCCTGCGTGGCGTTCGGCATGGACCGGCTCGCACTCGCCCTGTTCGCCACCCACGGCCTCGACCTTGCGCGCTGGCCGCAGCGGACAAGGCGGAGCCTCGCGCTGTAGGGCGCCGGTGGCTCGGTTTCCGAGCGGGATCAAAGAGCGCCGTCCGGCAACTTCGCGGCGCCAACCTAGCCGGCAGCCAGCGGCTGCGGTTCCGGCAGGCGGTAGAATTCGCCGTACTTGCCGCGCAAATAGGCGAGATAGGGCGCAATGCTCATGGGCGCGCCGGTGGCGCGCATCACGAGTTCGTCCGGCGTGAACTTGCGGCCGTGACGATAGAGCCTGTCGGTGAGCCAGGCGTGCAGGGTATCGAACCGGCCGGCGGCGATCTCGCGCGGGATTTCCGGATGGTTCTTCACTGCGGCAGCATGGAACTGGGCGCTGAGAATATTGCCGATGGTATAGCCCTGGAATCCGCCGCCGAGGCTGCCGCCATACCAGTGCACGTCCTGCAGGCAGCCGTCGCGATCATCGGACGGCGCGATGCCGAGATCGGCCTCCATCCGCGCGCGCCACGCCTCCGGCAGGTCCTCGACCCGCAACCGGCCTTCCAGCAGATCCACCTCGAGATCGAAGCGCATCATGATGTGATGTGGAGATTGTAGGTCACCTCGTCGGCATCGGTTCGGATCAGGGACCGCTCGACCCTGTTGATGGCGCGATAGAACGTCTCGAGCGTCACGCCGCGGAACGGGTCCGGGAAGGTCTCCTGCAGCACCGGGAAAAAATGCTCCCAGAAGCCGCGACCGCGGCCGACCACGTTTTCCCACAGCCGCGACTGGCTCTCGTGCACGCCCGCCGATGCCCCGCTGCCGAGCGGGGTGGCGTCGAGCCCGGCGGCGACGCCCTGCTCGTAAAGCGCGTGGCCGGCCTCGTGGATGGTCGAGAACAGCGCTTGGCCGATATCGTTGGGATCGACCCTCGTGGTGATGCGGACGTCGCCGGTGGAGAACCGGGTCGAGAACGGATGATGGGTCTTGTCGAGCCGGCCGCGGCCGAAATCATAGCCGATCCGCCCGACCACGGAGCGGCCGAATGCGATCTGTGCCGGCTCGTCGAACGACCCGCGGAGGGCGGTCTCGTCGGCTGCCGGCTGGGCGGCGATCGCGCGCACGATCGGTACCAGCTCGCGCCGCAACTCGGCAAACAGGGCGCGGACCGATGCGGTGGTCATCCCCTCGTCGGCGCCGTCGATCAAGGGATCGGCAATGTGCGCATAGGGCGCGAAGAAGCCCGCATATTCCCGGCTGAGTGCGATGGTCCGCTCCAAGTACGGCGCCATCGTCGCGAAGTCGTCGGCCGGCCGCGCCCGCGTCCAGGCGTCGTATGACGCCGAGCCGGCGGCGCTGGCGCGCGCCACATAGTCGGGCGGCACCTTGATCGCCTTTTCGAAGTCGCGTTTCGCCACCCGGACCAGGCTCGCCGCGTCGGAGTCATAGGGCAGGCAGGCGGCATAGGGTGCAAGCGAATCGATGAGCCTGCCGAGCGCGGGATCGACCGCCTTCTCGTGGGCGAGCCGGCTCAGGGTGGCGCCCTGCCTCGCCCGCGCCGCCGCGCCGCCGGCCGGCATGTAGGTCGCCTGGTCCCAGCCCAGCACGGC
>DASYNT010000146.1:0-4915 GCA_036008405.1 Xanthobacteraceae bacterium | reverse complement strand
CGGCCGCGCCGCTGGTCGGCCGCCGCGCGCGACACCCGTACCGTTTCGAGGCGGGTGAGGCCGACATCCGGCTCATAGCGGGGCACCCGCGCCAGTCCCGAATCGATCACCACGCGCACCCCCTCGATGGTGAGCGAGGTCTCCGCGATCGAGGTCGCGAGCACGACCTTGCGCCGGCCCGGCGGTGCCGGCGCGATGGCGTCGTCCTGCACCGCGGCTTCGAGCGCGCCGTAGAGCGGGTGGATGTCGACGGCGGGGGCGCCGATCGCACCGCCGCCGGCAAGGCCGGCCTGCTCGCCCAGCCGCGCTTCGGTGCGCCGGATTTCCGCCGCCCCCGGCAGGAAGGCGAGGATCGACCCGGTCTCGGTTCGCAGCGCCCGCAGGATCGCATCCGCGACCTGCACGTCGATGGGCTTGGCGGGATCGCGGCCGAGGTACCGGGTTTCCACCGCGAACGCCCGGCCTTCGCTGGCGATCACTGGGGCATCGCCCAGCGCCTTGGCGATCCGCGCGCCGTCGATGGTCGCCGACATCACCACGAGGCGCAGGTCCTCGCGCAGCCCCTGCTGGGCGTCGCGGGCCAAAGCGAGGCCGAGATCGGCATCGAGGGAGCGCTCGTGGAATTCGTCGAACAGCACGGCGGCGACGCCGTCGAGGCCGGGGTCGTCGAGAATGAGGCGGGTGAACACGCCCTCGGTGACGACCTCGATGCGGGTGTGCCGCGACACCTTGGAGCCGAAGCGGACGCGGTAGCCGACGGTGTCGCCGACCGGTTCGCCGAGCGTCTTCGCCATGCGCTCGGCGGCGGCGCGGGCCGCCAGCCGGCGCGGCTCCAGCACCAGGATCTTGCGGTCCGCCGCCCAGGACTCGCCGGCGAGCACCAGGGGAACCCGTGTCGTCTTGCCGGCGCCGGGCGGCGCGACCAGCACCGCGACGGTTCCCTGGGCCAGCGCAGCCGCGAGTGCGGGCAGGGCGGCGTCGATCGGCAAGGGCGCCGCAGAGGCGTTCATCACCCGCGTTAATCCTAACGGCAACTTGCGTTTGGCGGACACATTGCTGTGCCGGTTTCTTGCATTGTTAACCCCGCGCGGCCCGGCTGTCCCAAAACGAGAAACCCGATGAGCTCCACGTCCTTCACCACCCCCGCCCGGCGCGTCGACTGGGCGGATTATGCCAAGGGCTTCTGCATCATCATGGTGGTGATGATGCATTCCACGCTCGGCGTCGAGGAGGCGACTGGGCGCGACGGCTTCATGCATGCCCTGGTCGCATTTGCCAAGCCGTTCCGGATGCCGGACTTCTTCATGATCTCCGGGCTGTTCCTGTCCCGCGTCATCGACCGCGACTGGCGCACCTTCCTCGATCGCAAGGTGGTCCACTTCGCCTATTTCTACTTGTTGTGGGTGACGATCCAGTTCGCGGTGAAGGCGCCGGTATTCGCGGCGGCGCATGGCTGGGACTATGTCACCGCCCAATACGCGCTCGCCTTCATCGAGCCGTTCGGCACGCTGTGGTTCATCTACCTGCTGCCGATCTTCTTCGTGGTGACCAAGGCCGCGCGCCGCGTGCTGCCGGCAGTGATCCTGATCGTGGCGGCGGCGCTGCAGATCGCGGCGATCGACACCGGATGGACCGCGATCGACGAGTTCGCCGGACGCTTCGTCTATTTTTACACCGGCTATCTGTTCGCGCCGCGAATCTTCGCCTTCGCCGCAGCGGTGCAGGCGCGCCCGGGCCGCGCCGCGATGGGCCTTGCGGCCTGGGCGCTGGTCAACGGCGCCCTGGTCCATGCGGGCATGGCCGCCTGGCCGGTGGTTGCGCTCGCGCTCGGTCTCGCCGGCGCCGCGGCGGTGATCGCCTTCTCCGCCCTGATGGCGAAGGCCCATGCGTTCGCGCCGGTGCGGTTTTGCGGGCGGCACTCCATCGTCATCTATCTCGCCTTCTTCCTGCCCATGGCGGCGACGCGCACGGCGCTGCTCAAGACCGGGCTCGTCGCCGACGTCGGCGCGATGTCGCTCCTCGTCACCGCCGCCGGCGTGCTCGGCGCGCTGGCGACGTGGTGGGCCGCGCGCGCCACCGGCGCGACCTTCCTGTTCGAGCGGCCCGACCGCTTCCGCATCGCGCCCCGCCCGCGGCTTGCCATGCAGCCGGCGGAGTAGCGGTCACCCCGGCGCCGTCATTCCGGGGCGCGCGCGATTGAGCGAATCCGGAATCCAGACGGCCTCGCCACATGTGCCGCTGCCTGGTTTCCGGGTTCGCGCTAAGGCGCGCGCCCCGGAATGACGGCGCAGTTTTCCCCCGCGTCGCGAACCTTCCGCCGCCCCGTTGCCATTCCTCGCCGAAGCCTCCACATTGCGGGCATGCCGCCAGATTCACGCATGCCGCACAAGGGGGACCACGTCTTTTTGGTCGACGGGTCTTCGTACATCTTTCGCGCCTATTTCCAATCGATGAACCAGGACGCGAAATACAACTATCGATCCGATGGTCTTGCGACAGGCGCCGTTCGAATGTTCTGCGCCATGCTCATCAGGCTGCTCACCGAGATGACGCGGCCGACCCATCTCGCCGTGGTGTTCGACAAGTCGGAACATACGTTCCGCAACGATCTCTATCCCGATTACAAGGCGCACCGGCCGGATGCGCCCGCCGACCTCGTTCCGCAGTTCCGCCTGATTCGCGAGGCGGTGCGCGCGTTCGACCTGTCGTGCCTGGAGCAGGCCGGCTTCGAGGCCGACGACCTGATCGCGACCTACGTGCGCGAGGCCTGCGAAGCCGGTGCGACCGCGACCATCGTATCCTCCGACAAGGACCTGATGCAGCTCGTCAGCGACGGCGTCGTCATGTGGGACACCATGAAGGATCGCCGCATCGGCCCCGCCGAGGTGGTGGAGAAATTCGGTGTCCCGCCAGACAAGGTGATCGAGGTCCAGGCGCTGATCGGCGATTCGACCGACAACGTGCCGGGGGTTCCCGGCATCGGCGTCAAGACCGCGGCCCAACTCATCGGCGAATACGGCAATCTCGAAACGCTGCTCGCCCGCGCCGGCGAGATCAAGCAGCAGAAGCGGCGCGAGGCGCTGATCGAGAACGCCGACAAGGCGCGGTTGTCGAAGACATTGGTGACGCTCGACTTGCACGTGCCCCTGGAGGTGCCGCTCGCCGATCTTGCCGTGCACGATCTCGATGCGCGCCGGCTCATCGCCTACCTCAAGGCTATGGAATTCAACTCGTTGATCCGGCGCGTCGCCGATTTCTACAAAGTCGACGCCGCCGAGATCGAGCCGGATGCGACGCTCAAGACCAACGGCGCGGCGCCCGCTCCGCAGTCCGTCGAGGCACCGACGGCCCCCGCGCGGGGCCAGGGCGAGCTGTTTGCTCCCCTGCCGCCCGGCCGCGCCGCGGCGAAGGCCGACTCCACTCCGGCGTCCGACGGGCTGACGCCGCAGGCGCTTGCCGCAGCGCGGATCGCCGCGGCGAAGGCCGCGAAATTCGACCGCGCGCGCTACGAGGCGGTGCTGACGCTGGAGCGCCTGCGCCAATGGGTGGTACGCGCCGTCGATGCCGGCGTGGTCGCCGTCGACACCGAGACCACCGGCCTCGATCCGATGCAGGCGGAGCTGTGCGGCTTCTCTCTTGCCGTCGACGTCAACGAGGCCTGCTACGTGCCGCTGATCCACCGCCGGGGCGGCGACGGCACCGGCCTGTTTCCCGGCGAGGTGGTGCCGGTCCAGATGACAGCGGCGGACGCGCTTGCCGTGCTCAAGCCGCTGCTGGAGGATCGCGGCGTCCTCAAGGTCGGGCAGAACCTGAAATTCGATTGGCAGGTGCTGGCGCGCCACGGCATCGAGATCGCGCCGCACGACGACACCATGCTGATGTCCTATGTGCTCGACGCCGGCCGCCGGCCCCACGGCATGGACGCCATGGCGGAGCAATGGCTCGGCCACCGCACCATCCGCTACGGCGAGGTGGCGGGGACCGGCAAGGCCAAGCAGTGCTTCGAGAACGTCGCGATCGAGAAGGCGACCGAATACGCCGCCGAGGATGCCGACGTGACGCTGCGGCTGTGGCGCGTGCTCAAGGCCCGCCTCGTGGCCGAGCACGTGACCGGCGTCTACGAGACCCTGGAACGGCCGCTGATCCCGGTGCTGGCGCGCATGGAGCGGCGCGGCATTTCGATCGACCGGGCGATGCTGGCGCGGCTGTCGGGCGAGTTCGCCCGGGAAGCCATGGGCCTCGAGGAGGAGATCAAGGCGCTCGCCGGCGAGCCGCTCAATCCCGGCTCGCCCAAACAGCTCGGCGACATCCTGTTCGGCAAGATGGGGCTCGGCGAGGGACGCGCGAAGAAGACCAAGACCGGCGCCTGGTCGACCTCGGCTCAAGTGCTCGAAGATCTCGCCGAGGAAGGCCATGCGCTGCCGCAGAAGATCCTCGCATGGCGTCAGGTCGCCAAGCTGCGCTCGACCTATACCGACGCGCTGCCGGGCTTCCTCAACCCGACCACCGGCCGCGTCCACACCTGCTATGCGCTGGCCGCCACCACCACCGGGCGGCTGTCCTCCTCCGAGCCCAATCTGCAGAACATCCCGGTGCGCACCGAGGAAGGCCGCAAGATCCGCCGCGCCTTCGTCGCCACGCCCGGCCACAAGCTGGTCTCGGCCGACTATTCGCAGATCGAATTGCGCCTGCTGGCGGAGATCGCCGACATCCCCGCGCTCAAGCAGGCGTTCCGCGACGGCCTCGACATTCACGCGCTGACGGCCTCGGAGATGTTCGGGGTGCCGGTCGCCGGCATGCCGGGCGAAGTGCGCCGCCGCGCCAAGGCGATCAATTTCGGCATCATCTACGGCATCTCGGCGTTCGGCCTCGCCAATCAGCTCGGGATTCCGCGCGAGGAGGCCGGCGCCTATAT
>DASYNT010000145.1:0-9493 GCA_036008405.1 Xanthobacteraceae bacterium | reverse complement strand
GCGGCGGTCGAGACGCTGACCCTGCTCGGCCAATACACGGCGGCGAATTTCAGCGCCACCTCGGACGGCGCCGGGGGCACGCTGATCACCGATCCGCCGGCGTCGAGCTCGGCGATACAGATGCCATTCTTCGCGGCACATCATACGTGACGGATTTGCGCCGTTATGAACCCGATTGCGATTGGCGACCCGATTGCGATTGGCGAAACAGTTGAACGAGCTTTCGGCCCGCCAATCAGCCGCTTTGATTCAGCGAATTGATGTTTTTGCTTTTGCATGCAAGCTTTTTGGCTTGACGCTTCCGAATCAGCAATCAGGCGGCGCTCGGGTTGGATCAACTTTAGTGTCCTGCTTCGGGCGATATCACTATACCCCCCCGGCTTCGGGGAAGGTGGCCGAGCTAAGCGAGGTCGGGTGGGGCTCGAGCCGCACCACCGCCGCACCCTCGATCACTTGGGTGCCCGCCGCCGCCGTTTCGGCGACGACGCCGTCGCGCGGGGCGGTCAGGCTGTGCTCCATCTTCATCGCCTCCATCACCGCGACGCGGGCGCCGAGCTTCACCTGCTGGCCGGGCACGACCAGCACGGCGATGACCTTGCCGTTCATTGGCGCCCGCACCGTGTCTTCGCCGGCCGGCGCGCCGATCGAGGTGTCCGGGCGCCGGAACGCCACGTGATGCGGGCGTCTGCCGGCGACGACGACGCCGTCGGGCATGTCGACGATGCGATCGGCCCTGCGCGCATAAACCCCGTCGACGCTCACCCGCGGGCCGTCGGCGCCCCACGCGACCACCGCCTGCCGCGCGACGCCGTCAACCACGATGTCGAAGGCGAGCGCCCGCGCCGGTCCGAGCAAGAAGCCGTCATCGGCCGACCATGGCGTGCGCCACGACGCGGGTTCGGCAACGGGAGCGGCGCCGGCACGGATGCGCTCGCGTTCCAGCAGAACCGCAACGCCGTCGGCGGCGGCCTGCGTGGCCTCGCTCGGATCGGTCGCCAGCAGGCCGGCGAGATGCCGGTCGATGAAGCCGGTGTCGAACCGGCCGGCGCGGAAGTCGGGATGATCGACGATCGCGCCCAGGAACGGCGTGTTGACCCGCGGGCCGATGACGATGGTGTCGGCGAGCGCCGCGGCGAGCCGATCCAGCGCCTGCGCGCGGGTCGCGCCGCGGGCAATCACCTTGGCGATCATGGGATCGTAGTCGGACGGCACCATCAGGCCGGCGGCGACGCCGGCATCGACGCGGATGCCTTCGCCGTGCGGCAGTTCCAGCGCGGCAATGCGCCCCGGCGACGGCAGGAAGCCGCGGTCAGGATCCTCGGCATAGATGCGTGCCTCGACGGCGTGGCCGTCGAGCGGCACGTCGTCCTGGCGCAGCCCGATGGTCTCGCCGGAAGCGATGCGGAACTGCCATTCGACGAGATCGAAACCGGTGATCGCCTCGGTGACGGGATGCTCGACCTGGAGCCGCGTGTTCATCTCCATGAACCAGAAGCCGCCGGATTTGAGCCCCGACGCCGCAGCGGCAATGAATTCCACGGTGCCGGCGCCGACATAGCCGATGGCGCGCGCGGCCTCGACGGCGGCGCGGCCCATCTCCGCGCGCAACTCCGCCGTCATGCCCGGCGCCGGGGCTTCCTCGATCACCTTCTGGTGGCGGCGCTGCAGCGAGCAGTCGCGCTCGTTGAGGTGAATCACCTGGCCGTCGCCGTCGCCGAAGACCTGGAATTCGACATGGCGCGGTGCCTCGATGTATTTCTCGATCAGAACCCGCGCATCGCCGAAGGCGGATTCGGCCTCCCGCTGCGCGGCGGCGAGGGCATCGTCGAAATCGGCATGCTTGTCGACCCGGCGCATGCCGCGGCCGCCGCCGCCGGCCACCGCCTTGATCAGGGCGGGATAGCCGATCTCATAGGCCTTGCGCTTGAGAAAGGCCGGCACCTGCTGGTCGCCGTGATAGCCCGGCACCACCGGCACGCCGGCCTTCTCCATCAGCGCCTTGGCGCGGTCCTTGAGGCCCATGGCGCGGATCGCGGCGGGCGACGGGCCGATGAAGGCGATGTTGGCGCGCAGCGCCGCCTCGGCGAAATCGGCATTCTCGGAAAGAAAGCCGTAGCCGGGATGGATGCATTGCGCACCGGCGCGGCGCGCCACCTCGATCAGCCTATCGATGTTGAGATAGCTCTCGCGCGGCGCCGCCGCCCCGATCGCATAGGCCTCGTCGCAGGCGCGCACATGCAGCGCGCCGGCATCGGCGTCCGAATAGACCGCGATGGTTCGCAGCCCCAGGCGCTTGGCGGTGCGGGCAATTCGCACCGCGATCTCGCCGCGGTTCGCAATCAGGACCGAGGAAAACATGATCTCGGGATATCACCCAAGCCATGACAATTGATAGCGGCCGGCCCGGCTTTTTCCACCGCCGTCAGCGCATCGATATTACCGGATCGACGACGGCGGCGGCGGGACCCGGCCGAGCGCGCCGTCGGCGGGATCGCCGAGGTCGGGCCGCGGCACGGCCGCGCGCGCCGGCGGCGGCGCGCTGCGCACCTGGGGCGGCCGGCGCGGCGGCACCGGCGTGACGCTTGCCGGCGCAGCCGCGGCGGACTGCGAGGCCGGGTCTGTGGCGGGATCGCGCGGCGGCGGCGGCTCGGGCGCCATGATGCTGACCGGCGGAATCGATTTGGCCGACGGGAAGTCGTAGCGCGGCGCCACCGTTCCCGGAGCCGCCGCCCCCGGCAATGCGACGGGCGGGCCGACCGCCGCGATCACGCCGTCGGCCGGACGCGGTGCATTCCAGATCGCGGTGTATTTCTTCACCTGCTCATCGAAGGTGTGATCGCGCAGATTGGCGAGCACTCTGGTGGCATCGCGCAGCCGCGACAGCGCGTCGCAGCTCTCTGCGCTGCAACCTTCGCGATCTCCCAGCACATGGGCGACGAGGCCGAACCGGTCGAGCTCGATCGCCGTCCGCAGCGGGGCGAGGTCGGTCGCATAGGATGCATCGCGCGCCGCATAGGCGCTGCCGTCGTCGAGCAGCGCCAGCTGCGCGCTCACATATTTCACGGCGGAGGCGACGGATTCCGGACTGGCGAACACCGCCTTCTCGCAGGCAGCCTCGACCGCCTCCCCCGCCAGTTCGTCGAGGCAGGACAGCGCCGATCCCGGGGCGATGGCGCCCGCAGTCAGCATGGCCTTGCGATCGTCCAGGGACCGGCGTTCGACGCCCGGGTTCGGGTCTTTGGCGGCAACGTCACGCTCCTGAACATAGAGCCAGGCGCCGAGGACGATGGCCGCAATCAGGCCGACGCGGAACAGCGACGTAATCAGCGCGACGCCGCCCGCCCTTTTGACCGCCAGCAAGACGGCCACCACCAGCACGGCGGCTGCCGCCCCCGCCAACCAAATCGGAACCGCCAGGGTTCCCGCCGCCGAATCCGGCATCTCTTGTCCCCTGTTCGTTACGCTAAGCCCGCGCGCCCCCACGGATTTTGCCCATTATGGCGCACCGGATGAGGCGTGGCTACCACCAATCTCGACGGGCTCGCATCCGCGCTTGGTGGGAGCGGGCGAATTCGTTATTAGGATACCCCTCCATCGTCACATTGGTCACAAACGCATGAACGATCAAGCATACGGCCCGGCGCCGCGATCCGGCGGCCCGGTCGACCCCGCAGCCATAGACGACCTGGTCGCTGCCAACCGCATTCTCGCCGACCAGGGCGTCCTCGACGGTTATGGCCATGTGACCATCCGCCATCCCCATGCGCCCGACCGATATTTCCTGTCGCGTTCCAAGGCACCGGCCATCATCAGTGCCGCGGACATCATGGAATACGACCTCGATTCCGATCCGGTCGATCAGGCCGGGCGCCTCATGTATATAGAGCGCTTCATCCATGGCGAAATCTACAAGGCGCGTCCCGACGTCAATGCGATCGTCCACAGCCATTCGCCCACCGTCATTCCCTTCAGCGTGACCACCGTCAGGCTGCGGCCGATCTGCCACATGTCGGCCTTCCTCAAGGAGGAGGTGCCCAATTTCGAGATTCGCGACTGCGACGGCATGACCGACCTGCTGATTCGCAACGCCAAGCATGGCAGGGGCCTGGCGAAGGCCCTGGACGGGAGCAATGTGGCGCTGATGCGCGGGCACGGCAATGTGTGCGTCGGTTCCAACATCATGATGGCCGTCTATCGGGCAGTATATACCGAGGTCAATGCGCGGTTGCAGGCGCAGGCGATCGCGCTGGGCGGCCCGATCACGTTTCTCGCCCCCGAGGAATGCGACTTGATCACCGGGCGCAAGGACACCAATCTCCAACGGCCCTGGGCGATGTGGAAGGAACGCATCGCCACCGCCTGAAGACGCCGCGGCATGAGGAATAGATTTGTCTGCATACGGACGGACGGACGCCATCGAGCGAAGCATCACCAAGCACGGGAGCCCACAATAATGATTCGGAAACTGCCTGGCGTAGTGTTCTGTGCCGCGCTCACCCCTGTCATCCTCGGCCTCGGCGCACAGGCCGAGCCGCTGGCCACCCAGGGCATCGGCACGTCGAGCTGCGCCCGCCTCGTCAATGATCTCAACCCCGGCGAAGGCCTCAACAATCCCGTCAACGTGATGCTCTATGCGTGGGTGCAGGGCTATGTCAGCGCCGCCAACATCGCGCTGCTCGAAGACGATGGCAAGCATGTCGATCTGAGCACTTTCGACGAGAGCAAAGTGCTCAATCTGGTGGCGGGCTTTTGCAAGGCCAATCCCGACAAGAAACCGGTGACCGCGATCGACGATCTCATTCGCAAGTCGGCCAAGGTCAAGGCGAAGTGGGAGTCCGGCACCATCGACTGGAACGGGTGACCGAGCAGCACATGTGGCCGTGGGCGCGCTTCGCCGCGGCGCGCCGCACTGAGGACTCGTCTGCCAATAATCGATTCAGTTTGGCCCGCTCCCCCCGGCTTGGGGCCGGAGACGTCTTATCATCATATCGACTGCGGGCGGGATGAGCGAAGAAAGCCGCCCTTGGATCTCCCGGCTCGCCCCGCGCGCTCCCTATATATATAGAGAGATGGCATGCCTTTCTGGCCGGTGGAGGACGCCATGCGGTTCGATACCATCTGGCTCGATGCGCGTTTGGCGACCCTCGCGCCTCGCGGGCTCGGGATCATCGAGCGCGGCACTGTCGCGGCCAAGGACGGACGGATCGCCTTTGCGGGTCCCATGGCGGAGCTGCCGACCGGCTGGGATGCGCTCGATCGTGTAGGCCTCGACGGCCGCTGGGTGACGCCCGGGCTGGTCGATTGCCACACTCACCTGGTTTATGCGGGGAACCGGGCGCACGAGTTCGAGCTGCGCCTTGCCGGTGCTTCCTATGAAGAGATCGCGCGAGCGGGTGGCGGCATCGTCTCGACGGTGAAGGCCACACGCGCGGCGAGCGAGGATGGTCTTGTTGCAGCGACGCTGCCGCGGCTCGACTGTCTCCTCGCCGATGGCGTGACCACCGTCGAAATCAAGTCGGGCTATGGCCTCGATCGCGAAACCGAGGTGCGGATGCTGCGCGCTGCGCGCCGGCTCGCGCAAGAGCGCAAGATCGCGGTCATCACGAGCTTTCTCGGCGCGCACGCTTTACCGCCGGAAGCGAACGGCGACAAGGAACGGTATATCGACGAGGTCTGTGCGATGATCCCCGCCGTCGCTCGGGACAAGCTCGCTGATGCTGTCGATGCCTTCTGCGAGAATATTGCTTTCTCGCCCGAACAGACGGCGCGCGTGTTCCGGGCCGCACAGACGGCAGGATTGCCGGTCAAGCTCCACGCCGATCAACTCTCCAACCTGGGCGGCGCGAAACTCGCTGCCGACTTCGGCGCGCTGTCCGCCGACCACCTCGAATACACCGACGAGGACGGCGTTGCCGCGATGGCGCGTGCCGGCACTGTGGCGGTGCTGCTTCCGGGCGCGTTCTATGTCCTGAGGGAAAAACAGGTGCCGCCGGTCGATGCTCTCCGCCGGCAGGGCGTGCCGATTGCGATCGCGACCGACAGCAATCCCGGCACGTCCCCGATTACATCGTTGCTTCTGATATTGAACATGGCGGCAACGCTGTTCGGGCTCACGGTCGATGAGGCCATCGCCGGCGTTACCCGCGAAGCGGCACGCGCCGTCGGCCGGCGGGGCGAGATCGGCACGCTCGAACCGGGCAAGTGGTGCGACCTTGCCATCTGGAACATCGAGCGGCCGGCCGAACTGGTCTACCGTATCGGCCTCAATCCCCTGCACGCGCGGGTCTGGAGAGGCACTTGACGGCCGCGATCACGCTGACGCCGGGACGCGCCACGCTCGCCGACTGGCGCGCCGTAGCGGATGGTGCCGCCGTCCGGCTCGATCCCGCCGCAATGCCGGCGGTCGAGGCGGGCGCGCGGGCGGTCGACGCCATCGTCGCCAGGGGTGAGCCGGTCTACGGCATCAACACCGGATTCGGGAAGCTTGCGAACGTGCACATCGGGTCTGACGACCTTGCCACGCTCCAGCGCAACATCGTGCTTTCGCACGCAGCCGGGGCGGGTGAGCCGATGCGGCCGGCTCACGCGCGGTTGATGATGGCATTGAAGCTTGCGACCCTCGGCCGCGGCGCCTCCGGGGTGCGCCGGAGAACCGTTGAAATGCTCGAAGCCATGTTGGCGCGCGATATGATCCCGGTGATACCGAGCCAGGGCTCGGTCGGGGCGTCCGGCGATCTCGCCCCGCTCGCGCACATGACGGCGGCGATGCTCGGCATCGGAGAAGTGCGGCTTGCCGGTGAGCGTATGCCGGCCGGAGCCGGGCTCGCGCGCGCCGGGCTCGCGCCGTTCGTGCTCGGCCCGAAAGAAGGGCTCGCGCTGCTCAACGGCACCCAGTTCTCCACTGCGGAGGCATTGGCGGGCCTGTTCGCGATTGAACGCGTGTTCCAGGCGGCGCTGATCAGCGGCGCTCTCTCGACGGACGCGGCCAAGGGCTCCGACACGCCGTTCGATCCGCGCATCCACGCTTTGCGCGGCCATCGCGGTCAGATCGAGGTTGCCGCCGCCTTGCGCGCGCTGATGGCGGGCAGTTCGATCCGCGCCTCTCACCTCGCCAACGATGATCGCGTTCAGGACCCCTATTGCCTGCGCTGCCAGCCGCAGGTGATGGGGGCCGTGCTGGATCTGCTGCGGCAGGCAGCAGCCATGTTGGCGACGGAAGCGAATGGGGTTTCGGACAATCCACTGATCTTCGCGGATAGCGGCGAGGCCCTGTCCGGCGGCAACTTCCACGCCGAACCGGTGGCGTTTGCCGCCGACATTCTGGCGATCGCGGTGTGCGAGATCGGCTCGCTCGCCGAGCGGCGCATCGCCATGCTGATCGATCCCACGCTCTCGGCGTTGCCGGCCTTTCTCACTCCGCAGCCGGGTCTCAATTCCGGTTTCATGGTGGCCCAGGTGACAGCTGCGGCGCTGGTTGCCGAGAACAAGCAGCGCGCCTATCCGGCCAGCGTCGATTCGATCCCGACCTCTGCCAATCAGGAGGACCATGTATCGATGGCCGCACATGGCGCCCGCCGGCTTTCGCCCATGGCGGAGAACGCCGCGAATGTCGTTGGAATCGAACTGATCGTTGCGGCGCAGGGCTGCGACTTCCATGCGCCGATGACGTCGAGCGCGCCGCTCGAGCGCACGCGTGCGCGCCTGCGTCAACGCGTGCCCGGGCTCGAGAACGACCGGTATCTCGCGCCGGACATCGCCGCCGCCGCCGCCCTCGTGCGGTCCGGAGGGCTCGCCGGCGTAGCCGGAGTCGATCTGCCAAGCTGCGAAGGAACGAAAGCATGACCGAACCAAGGCTCATGGTGAGGAGTGGCGAGGCACCGATGCCTACCCGCCTCGACAATACTCGCGTCATCCGGGCCGCACGCGGCCCGAGACTTTCCGCCAAAAGCTGGCTGACCGAGGCGCCGCTGCGGATGCTGATGAACAACCTCGACCCCGAAGTGGCCGAAAAGCCGCACGAGCTCGTGGTTTATGGCGGCATGGGCCGCGCTGTGCGCGATTGGGAAAGTTTTGATCGGATCGTCGCAACTCTCACCGCACTCGAAGCCGATGAGACGCTGTGCGTGCAATCCGGCAAACCGGTGGGCGTGTTTCGCACGCACCTGGACGCACCACGCGTGCTGATCGCGAACTCGAACCTCGTGCCGCACTGGGCAACGCTTGACCATTTCAGCGAGCTCGACCGCAGGGGCCTGATGATGTACGGCCAGATGACCGCGGGCTCGTGGATCTACATCGGCTCGCAGGGCATCGTACAGGGCACCTGCGAGACTTTCGCGGAAGTCGGGCGGCGCCACTACGGCGGCAACCTAGCCGGCAAATGGATTCTTACCGCCGGGCTCGGCGGCATGGGCGGCGCGCAGCCGCTCGCCGCGACCATGGCGGGCGCTTCGCTGCTGGCGATCGAATGCCGACCCACGCGCATCGAAATGCGGCTGAAGACCGGTTATCTCGATATCCAGGCAAAGAACCTGGACGAAGGACTGGCGATGATCGAGCGCGCCTGCAGCGAGGGGAAGCCGCTCTCCGTCGGCGTGCTCGGCAATGCGGCCGAGATGCTGCCCGAGCTGATGCGTCGCAACGTGAAGCCTGATGCGGTCACCGACCAGACGTCGGCCCACGACCCGATCAACGGCTACCTGCCGGCGGGCTGGACGCTCGCTGAATGGGACGCGCGGCGCGAGAACGATCCCAAAGGCGTCGAGCACTCGGCGAAGGAATCGATGGCGATCCATGTGCGCGCCATGCTCGAGTTTTGGCGGCGTGGCATTCCCACCTTCGATTACGGCAACAACATCCGCCAGATGGCGAAGGACATGGGCGTCGATGACGCCTTCGACTTTCCCGGCTTCGTGCCAGCCTATATCCGTCCGCAGTTTTGCAGGGGCGTCGGCCCGTTCCGGTGGGTGGCGCTTTCAGGGGACCCGGAGGACATTTTTCGCACCGACGCCAAGGTCAAGGAGCTGATGCCGCACGACCGGCACCTGTGCAATTGGCTCGACATGGCAAAGTCGCGCATCCGATTCCAAGGCCTGCCCGCGCGCATCTGTTGGGTCGGGCTCGGCGACCGGCATCGCCTCGGGCTCGCTTTCAACGAGATGGTTGCACGCGGCGAACTCGGGGCGCCGATCGTGATCGGCCGCGATCACCTCGATTCGGGTTCTGTCGCGAGCCCCAACCGCGAGACCGAGGCGATGAAGGACGGCTCCGACGCGGTCTCCGACTGGCCGCTGCTCAATGCGCTGCTCAACTGTGCCTCTGGTGCCACCTGGGTGTCATTCCACCATGGCGGCGGAGTCGGCATCGGCTTCTCGCAGCACGCCGGCATGGTAGTTGTGTCCGACGGCACGCCGGAGGCGGCACGTCGAATCGAGCGCGTCCTCTGGAACGACCCGGCCTCCGGAGTCATGCGACACGCCGACGCCGGCTACGA
>DASYNT010000144.1:0-27836 GCA_036008405.1 Xanthobacteraceae bacterium | reverse complement strand
AGCGAGCGTGAGCGCGACGCCGCGGCCGATGCCCCGGCTCGACCCCGTCACCAGCGCAACTTTTCCGGTCAATCCCAAGTCCATGTGAGCTTTTCCATATGAGCGCGGGCGATGTCGTAAATTCATCCTTCTACTCCCTCTCCCGCTTGCGGGGGAGGGTTGGGGAGGGGGCATTCGTCGCGAGTCTGTGCCGTGGAATTGCCCTCCCTGACCCTCCGCCGCTTGCGGGAAAGAGGACGAAAACTGAATCGATTGTTGGCTCATGAGTCCTCAGGTGCGGGTGGCGAGGCCGCCTGGATTCCGGGTTTGGTCTTTACACTGCTGCGTCATGACGCGGCAGTGCTTCGCACCCCCGCGGAACGACCGCGGACCGTGATCACAAGTTGACGCTGTCAACCGCCGTCCCTATCGTTTTTGCACGCGCCCTCAGCCAGCGAGCCGCCATGGATGCCAATGAACGCATACACGCCCAGCTGGTCAAGGCGGGCGTGACCCTGGCGGCGAGCCTGCCCGACGATTGGGTCAACGGCCTGATCCGCCGCGTCACCGCAGGCAACGAGATCAGGCACATCCGGGTCGGCCGCGAGGCCGAGACCATCGCGATCTGCGCCGGCGCGTTCTTCGGCGGCGTGCGCTCCGTCGCCATCATGGGCAATACCGGGCTGTTCACCTGCACCGGCGAGATGGCGACGCTGTGCCTGCGCCACATGATCCCGGTGTTCTGCATCGTCAGCGCCCGCGGCTCGATCGACGATCACAAGGTCTATCAGGAGGTGCAGGGACGGCGCACCGTGCCGCTGCTGCAGGCCTATGATTTCCCCTACCAGGTCATCGACCAGCAAGACGACATCGAGCGCATTCCCGACGCCTATGAGTGGCACCGCCTGCAGAAGCGGCCGTTCATCCTGTTCCTGACCAAGCGGCTGCTCGGAGTGAAGAACGCATGAAGACGCGCGAGGCCCTCGCCGTGCTCGCCCGTCATCGCGGCGACGCCATCGTCGTCTGCGCGCTCGGCATGGCGGCGAACGAGTGGTGGGCGGTCACCAGGAGCGAGGACAGCTTCTACATGCATGGCGGCATGGGCTTTGCGGCGAGCTTCGCGCTGGGCCTCGCGACCGCACTGCCGCACGTGCCGGTGTGGGTGCTCAACAGCGACGGCTCGCTGTCGATGAATCTCGGCTGCCTGCTCACCGAGGCCGGCCAGCAGCCGGGCAACCTCAAGCATTTCGTGGTCGACAACCAGAGCTACCAGACCGTCGACACCATGCCGATGGTGAACCAGGACAATGCCGACTATGCCGCGATCGCCAGGGGCGCCGGCATCCGCCAGGTCGCGACCATCGACAATCTCGCCGACCTCGAGAAGATGACGCCGCCGATCGTCGCCGCGCCGGGCCCCTATTTCATCCGCCTGCGCGTCGAATCCGAGCCCGACTACCAGCGCGCACCGCCCGCCACCTACGAAGGCCCGGAGATGAAATACCGCTTCGGCCGCGCGCTGGAGAAGAAGCTCGGCATCAAGGTATTCGGGCCGCGGGGGTTTTAATCCGTTCGGCGGGGCGGACGCGGCGGGGACCTGGGTGTATCGTGACGACCACAAGCACGGCACGCGCATGAGCGAGAACGCGCAACGCGCACCCGAATGAGGGGGACCCGATGAAACAGCGGCGACGCGTACCGGCGCTGACCAAGGCCGAGCTCCGCGCCCAGGGCAGCCGGGCCCTGGCGGCGGCGACCAAGCCCATCGTCAAGCTGCCGACCAAGCTGGTGCGGCAGTGCGGCCGCTGCGGCGAATTCAGTGCGGTGATGGTCGAGCCCGGCGAGCCGCCGCCCGAGTTCAAGTGCAAGGTCTGCGACCGGCCGCCGCGAGGAAGCTGACGGGCGCAGCAGCGAGGCCTCGTCAATTGAGTGCACTGTCAACGTAATTCTATGCTCTGATTATCGTTGCCTATGGCGCTAGTGGCGGTGGCTTCGGTGGACACATCATTCCCGTCGTTCTTGACTTGAGCGACAATGGCATCTGCGGCAGGGGCTCGCTTAGGTGCTGCGCTATATAATGGGCCAACATTAGGAAATTGGAAATGAAGTCATGACAGTTAGAATGAAAACCGGGCTTGGTATGTTACTCACAGTAGTTATAGGTATATTGATTATAGCGAAGATAATTCCTATTTTGAATCCATTCGTAACCTGCTACCCAATAAAGGAAGCCCGACAGCTCTCTCCTGATAATAAGCGCATATTGACCTTGGTCAACCAATTGTGTGCCGGCGGAGTTGGCATCAGTAGCGACTCGTATTGGATCACAGTACATGATTCCAGCAGGCTTGGCGATAATGGAATTCAGGTGTTTTATACATGGGATTATGCGCCAGACGTGTCGTGGGCGGACAGCGAGCACATTGTCATAACAATATTACAGGTTTCTCAGATTCGCATAAGTCTGCACCAAGCTGGGGCTGTTGAGATTATATATCGTCTCGCAGATAATTTGTTGGAGGAAAACTTCCGCAAAAAGGTTAACGATTATGAACGGCGGGCAATTGATGCGGGGGAAAGTCTGACTTCCAATACAAACTATCCCGGCGCGCTCAAAAACAGAGTTGAATTCATGTGGGTACAATACAGGCAACTCAGGGAATGGGCCGCCGTGAACGCGGTTAACGGTAAGCTATAGTAGAAAGTGTTGAAATAAGTACTCCGGATTACGGTGACAGTGCACTTGAATTGACGAGGCCTTGCTACCTGCGACATGCGCGTTCGGGTGCTTGTCCAACGCCGCGTGCAGCGTCGAGGTCCCCTGTGGTCTGGCCTCGCCTATGACGGTATTAGAATACCACAATTCTACTTTGCATGGGGTTGTTTTTCAAAAAGGATTCCTCTGCCGGTTCGTCTCCGTTCGGGGAGACTCGATCTGTCCCGCGTTCTCCAAGCCGGACTATTGGCGCTCCACACCAGCGTAGATCTCCCCGAGCGACAGGTCGATGCCGAGCGATGCGACCTCGATTATGGCATCGTGCCCATCGAGAACGTTCGGCTCCGGCGAAAATCCCGCGGCGCCGCGCGCCCACACACGCGCTTTCTGCTCGTCCTGCGCGAGCACGAGATATGCCGACAGGCTCGACAGTCGAAGGTATTCTTGCGCTTTTGCGCCCAGGTCGTCCTTGGCCGAGGACGGCGAGATGATCTCCGCAATCAGTACCGGAGCCGTGGCGGTCAAGTCCTTGAACCGGCCGCCGGCAGCGTCGACCACGACGTCGGGATAGCGAATCGCCGAGGGCGCGACATCGACTCCGAAATCGGAGGTCAGGACGGTCCATCTGGTGCTGTCGAGCTGCTTTTCCAAGGCCGCGGCAAGCCGACGAACCAGGATCGCGTGACCGCGCGAGCCCCCGGTCATCATGACGACACGGTTCCCGACGAGCTCATAACGTCCCTCGTGCGCCTGCACCCACGCGAGGAACTCGGGTTTATCCATCCGCGGCTCACGCTGAACATTCATCGCTGCCTCGCTCGTCCTGCAATCTAGTGTCTCGTCTCCAACGCTTGAATCCCATTGTCGTCATCGCCCGGCTTGACCGGGCGATCCAGTAACCACGGGGCGGCAATCTGGGCACAGCATGAGTTCCACCGATCGCGCAGGGATTACTGGATGCCCCGCTTTCGCGGGGCATGACCCCGATACTGAATGAACCGTCAGAGTCATATCACCAGCAACGGCAAACGTCCGATAAAAGATCGCAATTCGCAGGTCTCGATTTACATGACGCTTCTCGGCCGTTCCCCTCACGTTTTCTCCTGCGCCTCGAAGAGCTCGATCATGTTGCCGTCGGGATCGGCGATGTAGATGGTCAGCCCGTAGATGCCGTCATGGAGGTCGCGGAAGAATTTCACGTCGGCGGCCTTGAGGCGGGCGGCGAGGGCGCGCAGGTCGGTCGCGGTGAAGGCGATGTGATCGATCTGGGTCGGCGCCGGCGGCCCGCCCGAGGTCAGCGCGATGCCCTGGTGGAACGGCACGAAGGGCCGGCCGTCCGGCAGCGGCTTGGCGGGCCGCACGGTGAAGCCGAGGAGATCGACATAGAAGCGCTCGGAGCGCGCGATGTCGGCGACCTTGAGCAGCATGTGGGCAAAGCCGGTCGGGCGGCCGGCGGCGGGACGGTTCTCTGCATCCGCCGCCATGGTCAGGCGTCCTTGCGGTCGTCGCCAAGCACGCCGGCGAGCGCCCAGTCCTCCTTGGGCACCTCCTGCAGGATGACGTGCAGGTGGGTGGGCTTGGCGCCGGCATGCTCCACCATGGCGTCGGTGATGGCGCGCACCAGCTTGCGCTTCTGCTCGCGCGAACGTCCGGTCCACATCTGCACGGTGACGACGGGCATGTGCGTTCTTCCTCGGTTGGCGCGGACGCTCAGGAGGGCGTCCGCGGGAGCGCCTCGATGCGTTCGCGGATGCCGCCCCATTGGCTGCCGCCGACCGTGACCGGGGCGCGGCTGCCGAGCCCGCGGCCCCAGATCGCCTTGAGGCCGAGCCGCTGCGCCGCCTCGAAATCGATGCCGCCCGGCGGCGCCGCGAGGTCGACCAGGAGGGCGGATTTCGGCAGCCGTTCGAGAATGTCGGCGCCGACGACGCGCGCCGGCACCGTGGAGAATACCATGTCGAGGCGATGCGCCAGCGCCGGCAGTTCGTCGAGCGTGTGCGGCGTCGCGCCGGCCACGTAGGCGGCCGCGCGCTGCTCCGGATTGCGCGCCGCCACATGGGTGCGGGCGCCGAGCGCGACCAGATAGCGCGCCAGCACCGCGCCGATGGTGCCCTGGCCGACCACGCAGACATTGGCGCCGTGGATGGTGATGACGGTGTTCTCGATCACGATCCTGAGCAGGCCCTCGATGATCGCAGGGGTGCGGCGAAGCATCAGCCCGCGGTCCCACTCGTATTCGTGGATGGCGATGCCGAGGGCGCCCGCATGGGCCTTCAGGTTATTGTCGGCCCAGCCCAGGATGATGTGGGCCGGCGCGGCCATGCCGGCGAGCATGTCGCGGGTCGGTATGATCGGCGCCGGCGCCGCGGGCGCGAACAGCGCTCCGCTCGCGGCAATGCCGGGGATCGGGAACAGCGCGAAGTGCGCGCCCGCGAGCACGGCGGCGGGATCGTCGAGATGGCGGACGCCGGCAATGCCGCCCTCCGGCCATGGGAATCCGTGCGCGCGCACCTCTGCGCCCGTCGCCGCCGCCAGCCGCGCGATCTCCTGCTCGCGGCGGTCGCCGCCGAGCATCCCGATCACCAGCCTGGGCCAGTCGATGTCCGTCATGTCTGCCGCATCATTGCGATCGGAATGGCCCGGGCGGCCATGTCGATGTGGTGGATCGGGCCTTGCTTTAGCCCGCCGCCGGCGGCCTTGGCAATGCGCGGGGTTGGTCGGGGATTCGCCGTGGCTGGCCGTGATCGCGTCAGCGTATTGCGCCGACCGAGAGGGCTGTCGGCGGAACAGGCCGCGCTATTCGCCCTTCGCGCTACGCGCCGGGCCAGATCCCTACATGGTCGGTAACGGCCGACGCCGTTTCGCGGTAGTCTCGATCACTACTGTGAGGTCATCGACGCGATGGTCAATCACGCGATCGTGGATTAATTGATCGGTCGGGTCGATAGCCACCTTGCTGTCATGGCCCGGCCCTGCCCGGGCGTTCCAGTAAACACCGACCGGGGGGTACCGGACTGCCCGGTCGAGCCGGGCAACGACAGAAATAGAGTCAAAAGGAATCCCCGTCATGAACATAACGCCGGCCGGAGCCACGCCGTCGCGCCGCATGTCGCCCGATTACTTCACCGGAACCGTGTGGCAGGACCCGATCATCGAGGCGCCGGCGCCGGCACGCATCCGCGCCGCCCTGGTCACCTTCGAGCCGGGGGCTCGCACCGCCTGGCACGCCCATCCGCTCGGCCAGACCCTCCACGTGACGCGTGGGACCGGCCGCGTGCAGACCTGGGGCGGCCCGATCCGCGAAATCCGCGCCGGCGACACCGTATGGATCCCGCCGGGAGAGAAGCACTGGCACGGCGCGAGCCCGACCATGGCGATGGCCCACATCGCCATGCAGGAGGCCCTTGACGGCGTCGCGGTGGAATGGCTCGAGCACGTCACCGACGCGCAATATGGGGGCAATGGCGGGTGAGGGGGAACCGTCCGCGCGCGCGATGCGCAAACGCGCGGGTACGCCCCAGCGTCTTGTCGCATGAGCCGCTGGTGAAGTGACTCTGACGGTTCATTCAGAATCGGTGTCATGCCCCGCGAAAGCGGGGCATCCAGTAATCCCTGTGCGATCGGCGGAACTCGTGCCGCGCGGAAATCGCGACCCCATGGTTACTGGATCGCCCGGTCAAGCCGGGCGACGACAACCAATGGGATTCAAGCGTTGGAGAACGGGACACCAGAGCGTTTTTCGCTTAGGTTGATACGCACTTCCCTGTCATCGCCCGGCTTGACCGGGCGATCCAGTAACCACCGACCGCGGGTACTGGATTGCCCGGTCAAGCCGGGCAATGACACCAATCGCGTCAACGCAATCGGAAAACGCCGTAGCTAAATCCCCGGCGTGAGCACCCTGATCTTGTAGATGCCGGTGCGCGCGGCGATGTAGAGCGTCTTCTTGTCGGCGTCGCCGAAGCCCACATTGGTGGCCTGCTCCGGCGCGCCGATGGTGCCGAGGTGCTTGCCTTCCGGCGAGATGATCCAGACTCCGCCGGGGCCGGTCTCGTAGAGATTGCCCTTGGTATCGACCCGCAGTCCGTCGGTGATGCCGCGCGCGGAGTCCTTGCTGAGATCGATGAACAGCTTGCCGTTGGCGAGCGAGCCGTCGGGGAGCACGTCGTAGCGGTTGACGTAGTTGTCGCGGCTGCCGTTTACGTAGAGATATTTTTCGTCGGGCGAGAAGGCGAGGCCGTTGACCATCGGCATGTCCTTGGCCGCCAGCGAGAGCTTGCCGTCCTTCCACCGGTACACCCCGGTGAAATCGAGCTCCTTGCGGGGATCCTTGTCGCGCTGGCGGAACGAGCCGAAGGTGTCGGTGAAATAGATGGCGCCGTCGCTCTTGACCACGACGTCATTGGGGCCGCCGAAGCGCTTGCCGTCGTAACGGTCGGCGAGCACGGTGCGCTTGCCGTTCTTCTCCAGGCGCACCAGCGAGCGGCCCGCGAAGGTGGCGAGGATCAGGCGGCCCTGGCGGTCGACGGTGAGGCCGTCCGCCCCGATCATGGCGAACTCCTCGAAGCGCGGGTCGGTGCGCTCGAATCCGTTGTTCTGGATGCCGCCCCAGCGCCAGACCTCCGGTCCATTGTATCCGGTGTGGTCGAGATAGACCGAGGCCTTGCCGTCCGGCGTGAGCTTCCAGACCACGGCGCCGGGGATGTCGGTGAACAGGAGAAAGCCGCTCTTGCCCTCCTGCATCCATACCGGGCCTTCGGTGAAGCCGAACCCGCCTTTGACCAGCTCGACCTTGGCATCGGGCGAGACCAGCGCGTCGAGCGCCGGGTCGAGCCGCTGTACCGACTTGTCGCCGGCGCTCTGGGCGTCGGCAAATCCGGTCGTCAGCAGGCACGCGAATGCGATCAGCGAGAGCCTTGTCATCAGCGTCTTCTCCCTATTGTCGGCCCGCTAGGGCCGTTCTTATGTTCGTCCTGACGGCCGTGCCGGCGCCGCCGGAGGTCCCGACGAAATGCGGCGCAACGCGATCCGCGCCTCCTCGCTGCCGGGCCGGATGTTGAGCGCAGCCTGAAGGTCGGCGATCGCCTGATCGCGCTGGCCGATCGCTTCGTTGAGCCGGGCGCGATCGACCAGCGCGGAGAATCCGCGGTCGGCGCTCAGCGGCACCGCCGCAGTGAGGTCGGCGCGCGCCTGCTCGGGGTTCGACTGCCGGATATAGGCATTGGCGCGCTGGCGATAGATCGTCGCGATCAGATTGGCCGCGCCGTCCGCCTGATAGGCTCCCACCAGTGCGGTGCCCAGCACCTTGTCGCGCTTATAGGCATCGAGAATCGCGCTGCAATCGGCGATCTCCCCGTCATATTGCATCTTGGTGCCGTAGATGTTCGCGCGGCTGCGGCGGGCGTAGAACAGTTCCAGCGGCGACAGCCGGTTCGGATCGATCTCCGCGACGCGGATCGCCTTGGTGAGGTCGGTGAGGGCAAGCTCGGTCGCACCCTGGTAGAGATTGGCCATGGCACGGCCGCGCAGCGCCGGGCCGTAATTGGGGTCGCGCTTGATCGCGTTCGAAAAATCGGCGATGGCGCGATCGGTCTCCCCGAGCTTGAACAGCGCCTGGCCGCGTTCGGTATAGCCGCCGGGATAAATGGGATCGAGGCGGATCGCCTCGGTGAAATCGCGCACCGCCTTTTCGAGATCGTCGGCGGCCGCCGCCTTCTTGCCGGTCTCGATCAGCGCGACGACCTTCGGGGCCGGAACGCGCAGCGGAGGCAGTGTGACCGGAAGCGGCGGCACGCCGTCCGGGATCGCTGCGAGGGAATTCGCGGTGGCCAGCGTATATGGCGCCCGCCTGGGTTCCGCAGGCGGGTCATCCGGCACGCCGTCGGCCGCTCCGGATTCCGACCCGTCCGCGACTGAAAGCGAATCGGGGCGGCTGCTGGATTTGGTGCCGGCCGGCTTGGGCTCGCTGCGCTGGGCCGGGGCCGCACCGGGGAGCGCCGCCGACGCCGTCGGTGCGGCGTCGACCACGTTTGCGTAGCCCGAAAACCATTTGGGGAGGACGTTGGGATTGCCCGCGGCGGGATTGCTCGCGGCCGCGCCGGGCGATGCCGAGCCTGAGGGTGCACCCGGCCGGGTGAGTGCTCCCACCAGATTGGGCTCCAAAGGCGGGGTGTGTGCCCCATCGCGGTGTCGCGATGATGCGGTGACCCGCGCCCGCGCCGGCACCGCGCGTGCGGGCGCGCTTCCTACCGGTGATGGTGGTTCGATGAGGCCGGCCACCCGTTCCTCGTCCTTGCCCGCGACCGGGGCTCCGTTCAACCAGCCGTCTACCCGCTCCAGGAACTGCGCCGTCCGCACGCTCACGGTCCTCTGGAAGCCGGTGTTGGTATCGAGCAGGTAGAACGTCGTGACCAGCAACGCGGTGATCGGCAGGCCGGCGGCGAGCCCGACCGGGGAAAAGATCGCCCGGGCGATCAACCGAAGCGGAGATGCGACGATCCACAGGGCATAGAAGACCGGCCGCAAGCCCAGCATGATCATCAGCGAGGCGAAGGAATGCCCTACTTCGTGCAGCGCAGCGCCCAGCGCGCGCGCGGCATCGCGGGCCGTGGGCTTCGCCTCCGCTTCCGGTTCGGATGTCGCTTCTTCGTCGTCGGCGGCGCGCACGGCGCGGTTTTGCCGCTCGATTTTTCTGATCGTCAGGTCGAGGGCGAGCTTTTCCAGTTCGACAATGGGCTCGGGGAGCCGCATCAACTGGAGATGCCGATGCACCACCCCGCGGGCCTCGGCATAGACATCGCGGCGGGCATCGGGGGTGTTGTCCGCAAGCCCCCCGACCGCGTTTGCCACGATGGAGCGATAGTCGATCGTAACCCATCGCGCCGCAGGAACGATCTTGCTCCTGCGCTGCTCCGAGCCGTCCGGCGGATCAACCATCATTGTTGCACTGAGGGCGTCCATTGCCCGCACCGTTTGCGTCCGGCTGAATTTGCTTGGCGTCACCCGGCCACCATCCCTTAACAAAAAGTGTAACCCAACAAAGGGGCAAAATCACGTACCTTGACCGATTTGCGGTGCGACTGAAGGAAGGCCACTAAGGGTAGCGAAAATGTCAATTTTACAGCAACTTGAGGGACTTTCATCAAGCCGTCGCACAGGGTCGGCGGAGGGCGGCGAAAGGGGTCGCCGGCATGGTTGCAGTCGGTTAATGATGGTGACCGCGGGCGATCCGGACGCCGCGGGCGAATCCGGCGGGGTTTTCCGTCGCATTTCCTTCAGCGAATCAGTGTCACCTCGGCGCAACACGGGGGCCAGCGGGCGATGCTGATCGACGGGAAACTCAGGCGCAGCATTTGGCTCGAGGACGACGGCGGCTCGGTCGGGATCATCGATCAGACCAGGCTGCCGCACGCCTTCGCGACCCTGCGCCTCGTCACGCTCGCCGACGCTGCCCATGCGATTTCATCGATGCAGACCCGCGGCGCGCCGCTCATCGGGGCGGTGGCGGCCTACGGAATGTGCCTTGCTTTGCAAGAGGATACCTCCGACGACGCGCTGGAACGCGGGTATCGGCTGCTGGTGGGCACGCGGCCGACCGCGGTCAATCTGAAATGGGCGCTCGACGAGATCATGGCCGCGGTGCTCAACCGGCCCCGCGGCGAGCGCATTGCCGCAGCCTTTGCCCGCGCCGGGGCGATCTGCGAAGAGGACATCGCCATCAATCTGGGCATAGGCGGCCACGGCCTCGCTTTGATTGAGGACATCGCCGCCCGCAAGCCGCCCGGCGCCCGCGTCAACGTGCTCACCCATTGCAATGCCGGCTGGCTCGCCGCGGTCGACTGGGGGCCCGCCACGGCCCCGCTCTATCTCGCCCACGAAAAGGGAGTGCCGCTCCACGTCTGGGTCGACGAGACCCGGCCGCGCAACCAGGGGGCTTCGCTCACCGCCTTCGAGCTCAACCACCAGGGCGTTCCCCATGCGGTCATTGCAGACAATGCGGGCGGGCACCTGATGCAGCATGGCCTGGTCGATCTCGTCATCACCGGCGCCGATCGGGTCACTGCCAATGGCGATGTCTGCAACAAGATCGGCACCTATCCGAAGGCGCTGGCGGCGCATGACACCGGCGTGCCGTTCTATGTCGCGGTGCCGTCACCCACCATCGACTTCGCGCTCGCCGACGGGCGCGACATCCCGATCGAGCAGCGCGCCGGCGACGAGGTGGCGACCATGACCGGCCGCACCGGCGACGGCCGCATCGAAACCGTGACCGTCGTCCCCGACGGCTCGCCGGTGGTGAATTATGCCTTCGATGTGACCCCGGCGCGCCTGGTGCGCGGCCTCATCACCGAGCGCGGGGTGCTCCCGGCCACCCGCGAAGCGCTGGCCACGGCTTTTCCGGAACGGGCAGGACGGGCTGGATGAACTGCGGCGCGAATGCGAACAGACCGTGTTAGGCTCTACCGTAGTCCCGCCAATTCACGGCAGCGTTGGTGCGGTCGCTGCGCAATCTGCCGCCTCCACTGGACAAAGTAATGGGCAATTTTCTCAGTGAGAACCTGGTGGTCGAGGTAGAGCCGAGCCCCGAGGATATCCGCAGCCTCGAGGACAGTATCTATGCTTTCAACGTGGAGGCGACGGGCATATCGGACGGCAAGCTCTTTGGCTTGTTCCTGAGAGATGCCGACGGAGTTGCAATTGGTGGTGCCCATGGCTGGACATGGGCAAAAACATGCTACGTCCGTTTCCTTTTCGTGCCGGCACACATGCGCAATCAAGGACATGGCATAGATTAATGCGTGCCGTAGAAGCGGAGGCCAGAGACCGCGGATGCGACCAGATCGTGTTGGAGACGTACGACTTCCAAGCCCCAAAGTTTTATCTCGGACTCGGCTTCGAAATAATTAGCCGCGTTCCGAACTATCCGCGCGGGCACCACTCGATTACAATGGTAAGATGTTTAGCCTCCTAAGGGCGGGCATCGACGGCCAACACCACACGCCCAACCGGTCGCCGTGGCCGCGAGCTGCCGCCAGGCACTTTCGGGCATACCGAAATCGTTGTAGCGTCTCTGAGTGCCGCGATCGGGACGTGCCGAGGTCTCCGAGTAGCAAGGGCAACCGTTGGCGTCCGCGGCGACTGAAATCGACGCAACCATGATCGGGAGGCGGGCATGAACTTGGAGCGGCGTGATTTCCTTTTGATGGTGTCACTGGCGGTAGCGGCTGTGACGCCCGCCTCCGCGCAAACGGTGACGCCCACGGCGGGGCCGGCCGCCCATGGCGGCACGCAAGGCAGCTCGTCGATCCCGGATTTGTCGGGCATCTGGAACCATTCGATCCCCGGGTTCGAGCCGCTGGCGTCCGGGCCCACGGCGCTCGTCAACCGGCAGCGCCGGGCGAACGGCACCGGCAACATCCTCAAGCTGGTGGGCGACTATACCAATCCGATCTTGAAGCCGCAGGCGGCGGAGATCGTGAAGAAGCACGCCGAACTCGGGCTGGAGGGCATCGGCGATCCGAACACGCGCAACCAATGTTGGCCCTCGGGGGTGCCTTTCATTTTTACGGAGCGCCCAACGGAGCTGCTGCAAACGCCGAACAAGGTCACCATACTTTATGGCCACGATCATCAGGTCCGTCAGGTGCGCTTGAACGAACCTCATCCGGCGCGAGTGGTGCCGTCCTGGTACGGCGATTCCATCGGCCATTACGAAGGCGATACGCTGGTTGTCGATACGGTGGGCGTCAAGGTTGGCCGCTATTCCGTGCTCGATTGGTACGGCACGCCATACACGGAGGCAATGCATATCGTTGAACGATACCGCATGCTTGATTACGCTGCCGCGAAAGACGGGTTCGATCGCGACGCCAAGGAGCATAATCCGGTCCAAGGGGACCCAAACGATGCGGGCAAGTATCTGGAACTCGAATTCACCATCGAGGATGCAAATGTCTTCACGACGCCGTGGACAGCAACCATGACCTATGTGCGCGATCGTGCCCCCTGGGAGGAAATGGTGTGTGCCGAGAACATCCAGTGGTACTCGGGAAAAAATGCCGACGTACCGCGGGCGGACAAACCGGATTTCTAATTAGCCCGTCTCCGCGCGGGCGCGCACGCGGACGGCTTCCTCAATTCGACCATGTGCGTCCAACCCCTGAGCTATCCAGCGAAGGTCGTCGGGCTTGAGATCGCCGCTGGTCAGCTCGGTCCACATCGCGTCGACCGTGCCGGCGAGAATTGCCTGCAACAGGCGACGGCGCTTGCTGTCGTGGCGCTCATAGGCGAGCCACGTCAACGAGGCCCGCTCTCCAGGAACGAAGTCTGAAATCAGGTCGGCCATTATCGACATGCCGGAGGCTCCGTTGGTGAACGCCACGATGGCCGTGCGATCCCGGGTCGACCCGATCGTGAAGGCCTTGAATGTATTGTTGTCGCCCCAATGAAAGAAGGTGCCTGCGTCCGGTTCCAGACCCCAGCCGAGGCCCCAAGCAACTCCCGTGGAGGTGGTCTCGACATCGCCCAAGGCTTGGGGATGGGCGTGGTTGACCTCGACCTGAGGCTGCAACCAGGCGTGAGCGGTCGCCGGCTTCAATCGATCACCGGAGAGAACGGCTTGAAGGAAGCGCGCGTAGTCGGCCGCCGTGGTTTGAAGGGTCGCTGCGGCATTCGGCTCGGCCGGCTTGAAGCTCAGTGCCGGCCGGCCGAATACATCGTGAGGATGGGCCCGGTTCAGATTGAATCTGTGCTGCCAAACGAAGCTGGAATTGGCCATGTGCAGCGGCTCGAAGACCAGTCGACGTGCCAATTCATCCAGTGCCTGCCCGCTGATCATCTCGACGACTTGCTGCAGATAGAGGTAGCCCTCTCCTGAATAGCTGAATCGATTTCCAGGTGGAAAATACGTACGCAGGGGGAAATCGGGGTTACGCCAGTTCGGCAGTCCAGCGCTGTGGCGCAGCACCTCCTTTGCGGTGATCGAGGGCGCTCGAGGATCGTCCCAGAAGTAGGACGGGAAGTATTGGGACAGGGGCGTATCGAGCGTGAGTGCGCCCGCGTCAACGAGTTGCAGCACCGAGAAGGCGAACACGGGTTTGCTCAGCGAGGCCGCGTCGAACACCGTGTGTTGATCGACAATTCCCGGCTTTCGTGCGAGTCGAACACCGCAGCATAGATACCCATCGAGCTTTCCATCGCGAACGATCGCCGCGGCGACTCCCGGCACGGCACTCGACGTCATCAGGCGGCAGAGGGCAGTTTCGTCCATGGTGATGCTTTATATCCCCAGCCTCGTCCCGGTTTGCCGCCACGGCCCTGGATTGAGAACCGCGCCCGAAGCGGTAGCGAAGCGTCCCGTTGATTCATCAGTTCGAGAAGAATTCACGGCAGCCGAGATCGTCGACCGCCATGAAGATACGCTCCAAATGGTTCCACCATATCCAAGCCGGGATGTCGTTCGCCGCCTGCCACACCGGCGTGGCGATCTGCCAGAGCACGGACAGGCGATAATCATCGTCCAAGGCGCTGCGGTCGTACCCGTCAACACCGTGGGCGCAAAGGACCGCATGATAATGATCGAGCAAATGCCGCTCCATATGGCGCCGATGATCGGGAAACCAATGAAGGGCCATCATGTAAGCGAGATCGTCGGTACCGACATCGACCCGCCAGCCATCCCAGTCAAAAAGCCGAACATCGTTACTGCTCGGCTCGCGAGGTAGAAAGACATTCCACACGTGCGAATCGCCGTGCACGATCGTCATATGGCGGTGTGTGTGGTAGCGCTTGTTGAGATGTCGGCCCGAGTCGATCAATCGATGATAGAGATCGCGCCGTTCGGACGAGAGGCGGTCGCCCACCCGTTCGGCAAAACGTGCGACTTCCTTGGCAAACGCCTCGAGCTGCGGGTCGCCGGGGTCCAGCCAAGTCCCGATCGAGACGCCGAGTCGAGGATCGTTCCACCATTCGGCGTGAAAGCGCGCTCGCGCGGCGATGATCCGCTCGCTCTCATCGAGTGTCGGCGGCAGCGGCCAATTCCCGAGCGTAAAATGTGAATCAGTCAGGTCTTCCATCAGCAGGTGCCAGGCGTTGGTGCTCGCATCGGAGACGGCGTCAAGGCAGCGCGGCACCGGGGGAGCAGACATGGCCGGCGCGACCTGGGTGTAAAACGCGACTTCGTGACGGCCCCATGGGCGATCCGCGCGCTCCGGCAGGGGGATCTTCAAGATGAGTGAGTTCGGGGCTTCTTTGGGTGCGCCATGATAGGACAGCCCCAATCTCAAGATGCGTGACAGGACGGTCTTGCGCGAATCTTCGGCGACGACATCGCTGACCACGCCATCGCCCAGCACGCCGGAGCGTGTCGGTAAGATACGCGGCATCGGCGGCTGGAGGTAAATGTTCTGGCGTCACGGCTCCACGATCCTTCTTGCGGCACGACGGCGCGTTATTGAATTAGAGCGGATGTCTACCGGCATCGGGCCGCCGGCACGTCATTCGGGTCGTCTGCGCTCCAGCCAGAAATCCGGGCCGCAATACCAAACCTTATCCATCGCCTCCGGGCCCGGCTCTCCTCGGTGCAGAGCTTCGATGGGGACGGCCGAATGCCACGATCCGGCACGCGGCTCGGCCAGCGCGTCTTGCAACCGCTTCGCGGCTTTCTCGTCGCGCCCACCGCTGCACGGGAAAATCCCAACCCCGCCCACCGCTTCGGCATCAAATCTGTTCTCGTCGCGGGCGGCCGGCAGAACGATGAGGCTCGCATCGTGGTCGCGGCACCGGGTCACCCGTAACAGGAAGCCGAACCAATTCTCGCCAGTCAGCGGCATGAGCAGTTCCCCGCCGGGGGTCAGGCGATCGAGCCAGATGGGAGCGGGGTGGGTCGAGCCGGCGAAAACGATGATGGCGTCGACCTCGCCGTGGATCGTGGGTGCGTCCGTCGCCGTGGACGACCTCGACCTGGGCCCACGGGCGGAGATTGTCGCGTGCCTTGGCGGCCAGGTCGTCGTCGCACTCGACCGCGATCACCCGACCGTTCGGCCCGACGATCTCGGCGAGCACAGCGGCGTAGTAGCCGGTCCCGGAGCCGACCTGCATGACCCGCTTCTGGCGCCTCCAGTCGACGTGGTCGAAACTGCGCGCCCACAGGCTGGGCAAGCCATTGTTCAGCCCTCGCGTTTGATCGATCGTCACAAGAACGTCGTGATAAAGCCAACCCGGATCATCATCGGGCGTCATGAGGCCGTTATCGGGATGCCGATCCGGTAGCAAGCGCCAAGGGCCGGGGCCGAGGAAGCGCTCCCGCGGGACGGCGGCGAATGCCTCGGCAATCGCCGTATGGCGCCGCACCGGCGCCCTCAGTCTCAGGTCTTGCGCATACCAGCGGCGCCGTTCCGCCAAATCGTGCTGCATAAGCGGAGTAAGCTCCTCTTTAGGTGTCTCCGAGATAGGAGGCGACCTTTGGAGGCCTGGACGGACCGCGAAAATAAATTTTTCGAAGGTGTCCGCGAGAAGGCCGCCCAAGCGCATACTCGACAAATGGAAGAGTCTACCGAGCGCAACAGCAAGCTTATTGTGGCGGCCGATCAAGCCGACCCCGACGTCGCGCGCGCCATTCATTCCCTGTCGGACGCCGACCTGGTGCGCCTCAAGGCCTTGGCGCGCCTCTGGGCCCGAGGATTGCCGCGCGGCTTGAGCTGGTCGGACATCCTGCACGAAGCGATTGCCCGCGCCCTCGACGGGTCGCGCAAATGGCCGGCAGGTGTCTCTTTTTTGGCTTTCCTCTCCGGCGTCATGCGCAGCATCTGTGCCGACACCTGGCGCCGGGAGCAGCTCGACGCTGATTTTGCCGTGCTTTGTGCCACGGGCGACGGAACCGACTCCGCTGCTGATCCCGAGCGCTTGCTCAGCGCGGCGCAAAGCCTCGCAACCATCTACCAGATGTTCGTCGGCGACCACTCCGCGTTGAAGATCATTGCGGGCCTGGCAGACGGCCTCACCGCGACGCGGATCCGCGAGACCTACGCGATGTCGGAACGCGAATATGACACGACCCGCAAACGAATGCGCCGCACCTTGCTGAGATGCGGATTTGACTGGAGCGCCTCATGACCAGCTGGCAGCCTCACATCGATCTCGTTCGGTTGCTCGAGGCGCTGGGAGAGGAGATCGTTGCGGCGACTGAGCGGGAGATTCATCAGGCTTGCGCGGAAGATGGACACTCGGTTCGAGCCACGGCCGATGAAACCCGGAGGGTCATCGGTGCCGCGGGCGATCTGGATGATCCGGACGCAAGTATCGCTCTGGTCGAGCCGATAATGCGTCGCGAACTCGCTCCTAAGCAGCATTGAGCATCTTCGCCATGGCTGCCGACCGTGACCCCGATCTAGCGCCGCCTGACCTGAAAGATAGCGCGCTGGTGAAACCGCTTTCGCGGACCTGACCGCCGATGATCGTCGTTGATCAGCCTGTTGCCCTGATCGATGTGCCGATCACGATCGAGTTGCACGGTTTTGCCCCTCGCGAGGCGGTGACCATGACGGCGACCATGACCTATGCCGACGCAGCGCGTTGGCAATCCCGCGCCACCTTCACGAGCGACGACGACGGTCGCGTCGACGTCGCCCGTCAGGCACCGGTATCGGGCACGTACGACGGCGTGGACGCGATGGGCCTGTTTTGGTCGATGAATCGCCTGCCGAACGAGGCGCGGCCGGTGCCGCCCGGCGCCATCATGCTGCCGGTGCCGATCCGGCTCGAGGCCGAGAGCGCCGTCGGCCGCCGCGCCGAGATCACGATCATGCGCCATGTGGCCGGTTCCGGCGTGACGCGCCACGTCATTCGCACGGACGGCCTCGTGGGCACGCTGTTCCTGCCGCCCGAGCCCGGTCCGCATCCCGCCGTGATGGTGGTGAGCGGTGGCGGCGGCGGCATCGATGAGTTCCGCGGCGCGATCCTCGCCTCGCATGGCTACGCCGCGCTCGCCCTCGGCCATTTCGCCGTCGAGGGCCGGCCGCGCGGCCTGGTCAACATCCCGCTCGAATACTTCGAGACCGCGATCGGGTGGATGCGCGCGCAGAAGTGGTTCGACAGCCGGCTGCTCGCGGTGTGGGGCGCGTCGCGCGGCGGCGAGCTGGCACTGTTGCTCGGCGCGACCTTCGCCGAGATCAACGCGGTCGCTGCCTGGGTGCCGAGCGGCGTGCTGTTCTGGGCCCTCGGCCGCGCTGAGCCCGGCGACACACGTCCGCACGCAGCCTGGACGTTCCGCGGCCGCGCGCTGCCGTACCTTCAAGAGAACAATACGAGAGGCGATCCGCCGCCGGCGTGCACGCCCGGCCGCGCGGTCGCCTACACGCCATTCTACCGCGGCCAGCTGCGCGACGCGCGCGCGGTCGAGCGCGCCACCATACCGGTCGAAAAGATCCACGGGCCGGTGCAGCTGGTCTCGGGCCTCGACGATCAGATGTGGCCGTCGTCCGACCTGGCCGACATCGCGCTGCGCCGGCTCGAGACGCACCGCCATCCGTTCCCGTTCCGCCACCGCAAATATCCCGAGGCTGGGCACACGATCATGGTGCCGTACTGGCCACTTCCCGAGCTGCGTGTCATTACGCTCGGGCGCGTCGAGGGCGCGCAGGACTGTCTGCTATTCCAGGGCGGCGCGGCGAAGGCCGATGCCGAGGCGGGCGTCGACGCCTGGCGCGACCTGCTGACGTTCCTCGACGACGCGGTCGGAACGCGCCGGTGACGCCTGTCCGACTCGACGACGCGAAGCACTTGATTGCGGTTTGCGCGCAGGAGGCGGCAGCCTGCAAGGGCGCGCCTCCAACGTCAGGGCTCTTGCTGGCATCCCCAAAGGGAGGCATATCGGTCCCCGTCACGGGAGAGACGACATGCAAAGCCGCTTCGTCGCGAACGAGGCCGAGGCGATGGTGGACCGCTATGGCGCCCGCGGGGTGCCGCGCGACCTCGCGCTGAGGGTCTACACCACGCGCCTGCTCGGCGGCGATCCCCGCCTGGTGCTGCACGGCGGCGGCAATACGTCGGTGAAATTGCGGCTGCCCGACCTGATGGGGCGGGAGGTCGACGTCCTCTGCGTCAAGGGCTCGGGCGCAGACATGGCCGTGATCGAGCCGGCGGGACTTCCGGCGGTGCGGCTCACCGAGCTGCGCATGCTGCTTGCGCGCGATGCCATGTCGGACGAGGAAATGGTCCGCGCCCAGCGCGCCAACCTGCTCGACCCGATGGCGCCCAATCCTTCGGTCGAGACGCTGCTGCATGCCTTCATCCCGCAGCTTTTCGTCGATCACACCCATGCCACGGCCGTGCTGAGCCTGATCGACCAGCCCGACGGCGAGGCCCGCGCGGCGGACCTCTATGACGGCCGCATGGGCATCGTGCCCTACCTCATGCCGGGGTTCGGCCTCGCCAAGGCGGCTGCTCGGGTATTCGCGGCGTCGCCCGGCGCGGTCGGGCTCATCCTCCACAAGCACGGCATCTTCACCTTCGCAGACACCGCGCGCGAGGCCTATGAGCGCATGATCGAAATGGTGTCGCGCGCCGAGGCGGCGCTGCAGCGCGGGCGTCGCGCGGTGTTCGCGACGGCGCAGCTCCCGCAGGCTGCGCTGCCGCTCGCCGCCGTCGCTCCGGTCGTGCGTGGCGCCTGCAGTGCGCGCGACGACAAGATCGAGGGCGCGTACCGTCGCCTGATCCTGGAGTTCCGGACCGGCGACGCGATCCTCAATTTCGTCAACGGCGCCGAAGTCTCGCGCTATGCCACGTCCGGCGTGGTGACGCCCGACCACACGATCCGCACGAAGAACTGGCCGCTGGTGCTGGAAGCGCCCGAGTCCGGCAAAGAGGCCGACTTCGCCACGGGCGCCAAAGCCGCGGTTGGCGCTTTCGTCGAGAATTACCGGCGCTATTTCGAGCGCAACAATGCCCGCTGCGGGGGCACCAAGACGATGCTCGATCCGCTGCCGCGGGTGGTGCTGGTGCCGGGGCTCGGCCTGTTCGGGCTCGGCCGCTCGCGCAAGGACGCCGCCATCGCCGCCGATCTCGCCGAAGCCGCGGTCGCGACCATCACCGACGCCGAGGCGGTCGGCCGTTTCGAGTCGATTTCCGAGGCCGACATGTTCGATTGCGAATACTGGTCGCTGGAGCAGGCCAAGCTCGGCAGCGCCAAGGAGTTGCCGCTCGCCGGCCAGATCGCCGCGATCACCGGCGCCGCCGGCGCCATCGGCGTCGCCACCGCACGGGCCTTTGCGGCGGCCGGCGCCGAGGTCGCCTTGCTGGACGTCGACCGGGAGGCCGCCGGCGTCGCGGCCAAGGCGATCGGCGGCGCGGCGCTTGCGGTGGCCTGCGACGTCACCGATCTCGCGTCCGTTCGCGCCGCCTTCGCCGCGGTGGCCGAACGGTTCGGCGGCGTCGACATCGTGGTTTCCAACGCGGGCGCCGCCTGGCAGGGGCGCATCGGCGAAGTCGACGAGGACATCCTGCGCAAGAGCTTCGAGCTCAACTTCTATGGCCATCAGCGCGTCGCCCAGGCGGCGGTGCGGATCATGCTGGCGCAGGGCACCGGCGGCTGCCTGCTGTTCAACGTGTCGAAGCAGGCGGTCAATCCCGGCCCCGATTTCGGTCCCTATGGGCTGCCCAAGGCCGCGACCTTGTTCCTGGCGCGGCAATACGCCCTCGACTATGGTGCACAGGGCATCCGCGCCAATGTCGTGAATGCCGACCGGGTGCGCTCCGGGCTCCTGACCGCGGACATGATTGCGGCGCGTTCCGCGGCCCGCGGCCTGAGCGAGAAGGACTATATGAGCGGCAATCTGCTGGGACGCGAGGTGACGGCGGACGACGTGGCCCAGGCCTTCCTCGCCCAGGCGCTCGCTCTCAAGACTACGGCCGGCGTCACCACGGTCGACGGCGGCAATATCGCCGCGGCACTCAGGTGATCGGGGCTCCCACTTGCACACCTATCGACCCGCCACGCGTCCGTCCGTCGAAACGCTGACGGCCCGCTTCCGCGACCGCAGCGCGACCGTCGGCATCATCGGGCTCGGCTATGTCGGCCTGCCGCTGGTGCAGGCGTTGCTCGACAACGGCCTCGGAGTCATCGGCGTCGACATCGATTCCGGCAAGGTCTCGGCCCTCAAGGAGGGCCGCACCTATATCCACCACATCCCCGGCGACAGCTTCCGCGAGCCGATCGCGCGCGGCCGTTTCCTGCCGACCTCCGACTTCGCCGAACTCGGCAGTGCCGACGCGATCCTGATCTGCGTGCCGACGCCGCTCACCGCCCATCGCGAGCCGGATCTCACCTATGTCGAGAACACCGCGCGGGCGATTGCGCCGCACCTCAAGCCCGGGCAGCTGGTGGTGCTGGAATCTACCACCTATCCCGGCACCACGAGGGATGTGGTGAAGCCGATCCTGGAGACGTCGGGGCTGCAGAGCGGCCGCGACTTCTTCATCGCCTTCAGCCCGGAGCGCGAGGATCCCGGCAACCTGAACTTCTCCACCCGGGTGATCCCGAAGGTGATCGGCGGCGACGGCGAGGACGCGACGGCCATCGCCGACGCGCTCTACCGCACCTTCGTTCCGAGGACGGTGCCGGTGTCGAACCCGGAAACGGCGGAGGCGGTGAAGCTCACCGAGAACATCTTCCGCTCCGTCAACATCGCCCTCGTCAACGAGCTCAAGGTCGTCTATGCGGCGATGGGCATCGATGTCTGGGAGGTGATCGAAGCCGCCAAGACCAAGCCGTTCGGCTTCATGCCGTTCTATCCCGGGCCCGGCCTCGGCGGCCACTGCATCCCGATCGATCCGTTCTACCTGACCTGGAAGGCGCGCGAGTACGAGCTCTCGACGCGCTTCATCGAGCTCGCAGGCGAGATCAACACGGCGATGCCGCGCTACGTCGTCTCGCGCATCGCCGACGAGCTCGATGCCCGCTCGGGCAAGGGGCTCAACGGCGCGAAAATCCTGATCCTCGGCCTCGCCTACAAGAAGAACGTCGATGACACCCGCGAAAGCCCGGCCTTCAAGCTGATCGAGATGCTGGAAAAGCGCGGCGCGGCCTGCGACGTCCATGACCCCTTCGTGCCGGTGGTGCCGCCGCTGCGCGAGCACCCGACCATGGCCGGGCGCAAGTCGGTGCCGCTCGATCCGGCGCGAGTGGCGAGCTACGACGCGGTGCTCATCGTCACCGACCACGATTCCATCGATTACGTGGCGCTCGCCAGCAGCGCCCGCCTCGTCGTCGACACCCGCAACGCCTGCGCTCGCGCGGGCGCGGTGGGGGCCCATATCGTCAAGGCGTGAGGGATCGGTTCGCGAAGGATGCAGCGCAGGAGATCATGCCCCAGCCGCTCCGTTCGTTCTTACGGCTCCCCGATGTCGCTGATCACCACAGCCGTATCCGCGAAGTGCGCGGTGATTTCGAGCGTGCCGCCGAGTGCCTCGATGTAGCGGCGCAGGTTGCTCACGTGCATGTCTGTGCGCTTCTCGAGCTTTACCACGGCGGGCTGGCCGACCGTGAGGCTTGCGGCGACGTCCTCTTGTGAGAGAGAGCGCGCCTTGCGCAACTCTTCGAGCGTCATCTCCTCGCGTAGAGCAGCCGCCTTTGCTGCCACCCGCGCGCGGCGCGGGCGTGAAGTTCTTGGTGAGTTCGCCAAAAGGTTTGCGTCCGATCACGGAATCAATCCTTCTTTCCTAATTTCGTCGAGACTACGGCCCCTCGCTGAAATCCCTGAAGATCATGTCGGGCGCGCTCATGTTGTGGCGCGAGGGCAGGCGGCGGCCGGCCCAGAACTCGAGGGCGTTGGCGCGGCGGAAATCCATCACCGAAATATCCTCATAGGCCCGGCTGTCCGGTGCGCGCCAGCCGGCCCGGGCGACGTCGGCATTGGTTTCGGTGACGAACATGGAGCGCAGGGCGGCGAACGGGCGGCTCGCTTCCACCGGCATGCCCAGCCGGACCTCGATGGTGATCTTCTCCTCGTCGACGCCGCGCACCTGCAGGCTGGCGTCGCCGCCGCGAGCGAAGGCGAGGCGGAAGGCGAGGGCGGCGGGATCGAACACGATCTCCTTGATGTCGACGAAGGGCCGCCCCGCGATCTCGATCGGGCCGACCATGAACGAGGAGCCGTAGGCGCTGTAGCCGAGATGCGGCGGCGGCAGCGGCCGCGCGCGCCAGTAGCCGTCGGCGGGATAGACCACCAGCACCTCTTCCGTGCGCTGCCGGTACTTGGTGAAGAGCTGCAACAGGTGCAGCCCGTTCTCGACCCGATTGCCAACCCGCACCGGCACCACATTGGGACGCCAGAACGAGGGAAAGGTGTAGCCGATGAGCTGCAGGTCGCCGGTCTCGTAGAGCGTCACCCGGCGCGGCTCGGCCTTGAAAGCGGGGTCGCCCGCCATGTTGCAGTTGCGGAAGTCCGGCGCCGAGCGATCGGCGACGATGGTTCCGGCATAGGCGGGATGCTCCGCCACCACGGTGAACTGGCGCACCGCGGCGGAGAAAAACCGCAGATCGACATTGTCGTTTTCCGCGCACAATGTCGGCACGCTGGCATTGGCGACCTCGACCGCAACGTCCGCCGCATGGGCGGAACGGTCGAGGCCTGTGGCGGCGGCCGCAAGCAGCGCCAGCGGTGCCACTCGGTCAATCCAGCGTCGCATAGATGTCTCCGGAATTGGCTTCCACCGGCAGGTCGCCGAGCCAGGCTGCGATCTCCGACGCAGCCGATCTGCGATCGTCGGAGAAGGTGAGGCTTTCCCCCAGCGAAGCGCGAAAGCCGCGATAGCCGATCTCGGCGCAACGCGCGACGCAGGCCGCGGCGATGTCGCGCTGGATGGTGGTGAATTCGAACGACAGCGCCGGCACCGGAGAAGACAGGCCGGCCAACGCCTCCGCCTCGTAGCCCTCGACGTCGATCTTGATGAAGCGCGGCGCGCCGTGGCGCGCAATCAGCGCATCGAGGGTCGTCATCGGCACTTCGATGGTCCGGATCCATTGCTGGCCCTCCCATCCCGGTGCCCCGCGCGCCGCAGCGATGAAGGCGTCGGAGGCGGTCGATACCGTGGGATTGTCTAGATTGAGCCGCAGCGCGACGACGCCGGCGGCGCGCCCGACCGCGACCTCCTCGACGGTCACCGCACGGTCGCGGCCGAACAGCAGCCGCAGCGTCTTCGCCAGCGCCGGCTGCGGCTCCGCCACCACCACCCGGGCGCCGAGGCGGCGAAACGAGGCGACGCGGTCGCCCACATGGCCGCCGATATCGAACACGAGATCGCCGCTCCCGACATAGCGCCGGTACACCGCATCGAGGGCGCTGCGCCGGTTGCGGCCGCCATAATAGATGCGCAGCGAGCGCACGACGCCGCGCGCGGCCCTCACCTGATCGAGCATGGCGCCTCCGCGGGTTGCTGCGGGCCCGGCTTGCGGTCGAGCCGCTCAAGCGCGGGCAGCGCCAGCGCGTCGAGCGGCGACGGCGCGATTTCCTCGGGCAGCCTGCCGAGGCCGAAGCGCAGCAGCGCATCCCCGATCGCCGGGTCGGCGGTGAGCACGCACAGCGGCACCGCGAAGGCGAGGCCGCCGGCGACCAGCAGCGCGACCGGAATGGCGGCCGGGGCGGTCAATGCCAGGGTGACGATACAGCCCCATCCGAGCAGGGTTTGCGGCCACAGCTTGCGCAGCGCGAGGGTGAGCGGCACCGCATGGTCGTCGCGCGCCTGGCCGCCCCAGCCGACCCGGACGCCGAGCGCGAGATTGGCCAGGAAAACGGTGTGCTCGAACCACATGATCGGCGACAGCATCACGAAAAACACGGATTCGGCAGCGACACTCAGCAGGAACCGCCAGCCGCCGCCGAACGCCTGCCGGGCCGCCGGGCGCGTCAGCACGTCGATCACGGTCGCGATCTTGGGCGCGAACCACGTCACCAGCACGAGGATGAGCACCGCGAGACCGCTGCCGGGCGAGACGAAATCGGACGGGGCGCGCGCGACCCCGAAGGTGCCGAGCACCAGCAGCAGCATCCAGGCCGGCGAGCCCAGGAACATCAGGATCGCGAAGGCCAGCTGGTAACGGCTGACGAATTTGAGCCCGGGCAGCATCAGGAAATGCCAGTACTGCATGTTGCCCTGGCACCAGCGGATGTCGCGGCGGATGAATTCGAGCAGCGTCGGCGGATTCTCCTCCCAGCCGAGTTGCTCATCGGCGAGCACCCGCACCTCGTAGCCGGCGCGGCGCATCAGCACCGCTTCGATCTGGTCATGGCTGAGCACGTGGCCGCCGAGCACGCCGCCGAGAAAGCCGGTCCTGGGCAGCATCGGAATGTGGCAATGGGCTATGAACGGCGCCAGCCGGAGCACCGAATTGTGCCCCCAATGGGGGCCGCAATCGCCCTGCCACCAAGCGCCGCCGATGGTGTAGGAGCGCATGCCGAGCCGCATTCCGAACTGGAAGATGCGGGCGAAGGCGCTGGTCGAGGGCATCCCGACCACGAGGCCCTGCAGCAGTCCGATCTCCGGCGACACCTGCATGATGCGCACCATGCGCATGACGGCGGAGGCCGGGATGAAGCTGTCGGCGTCGAGGGTGACCGCGAATTCGTGGTTGGCGCCGAAGCGCTCGCAGAAGTCGCGGATGTTGCCCGCCTTGTAGCCGCTGTTTTCGGCGCGCCGGCGATAGGTGACGGCGATGCGGCCGCGCCATTGCGCCGCGAGATCGGCAAAGCTCGCATCCTCGGCGGCGGCGGTGGCGGGGTCGCTGGTATCGCTCAGCACGTAGAGATGGAAGCTGCTGCCGACGCCGGCGGCGGCGAGGCCCTCGAGCATCGGAGCGAGATTACGGATCACGCGCACCGGCGGCTCGTTGCGGATGCAAACCATCAATGCCACCGATGCCGTGATCGCCTCGTTGCCGCGGATGCGGGCAGCCGCGGGCGTGACCACCGCGGCAGGATTGCCGGCAAAGCGCATGATGACGAAGCCGATCGCCGCGTTCCAGAAGCCGATCACCGTCCATGGCAGCGTGACCAGGAACAGCGCCAGCAGCACGACGTCGAGAGCGTCCAGGCCGTTCGCGGCGAGCGAATGGGTGGCAAGGCCCATCAGCAGGAGCGTGGTCGCCAGCACGAGACCGGCGAAGACGATCCGGCGGCCGGTCAGCGTTGCGAGATCGGGCTGCCGGGCGCGCAGGTCCGGCGGGGGCGGGCGCCCGGTGTTTGTTTCGAGCATGAATAATTCGCTTGGATTGGATCGGGGGGCGAAATATAGCGGCACAGACGTTTCCAAGTCCAATGAGGGTTGGGTCCGGTGGGCGTGCATGCGGAACAGGGCGAGGCGCTGTGGTATGTCGGCCCCGGCCGCGTCGAAATTCGCGCCGAATCGGTCGAAATGCCGGCCGCAGACGAGGTCCGCCTGAGCGCCCTCTACAGCGGCGTCAGCCGCGGCACCGAACGGTTGGTGCTCGACGGCCGGGTTCCCGCGAGCGAGCATTCGCGCATGCGGGCGCCCAACATGGCGGGAAGCTTCCCTTTTCCCGTCAAATACGGCTACGCGATGGTCGCCCGTATCGAAACCGGACCGGCCGACATGGTGGGCCGCGTCGGGTTTGTGCTCCATCCCCACCAGACGGCGTTCAACCTGCCGGCTGATGCGGTGGTGCTGTTGCCGCCGGAGGTGCCGGCGTCGCGCGGCGTGCTCGCCGCCAACATGGAGACGGCGCTCAACGCGGTCTGGGATGCCGCGCCCGGACCGGCCGACCGGATTGCGGTGGTCGGCGCCGGAGTGGTGGGGTCGCTCTGCGCCTGGCTGTGCGCGAAGCTGCCCGGCGCCGAGGTCACGCTGGTCGACATCGATCCCGGACGTGCCGAGACCGCCGCCGGCCTCGGTGCGAGCTTTTCCCTGCCGTTCGATGCCGCAGGCGATTGCGACCTCGTCATTCATGCCAGCGCCACCGCGGCGGGGCTTGCCACGGCGCTGCGTCTCGCCGGCGACGAGGCGACCGTCGTCGAATTGAGCTGGTACGGCGCGGCTGCAATCGCGGCGCCGCTCGGGGAGGCGTTCCATAGCCGCCGGCTGCGGCTGGTATCGAGCCAGGTCGGGCAGGTCGCGCCATCCCACCGGCCGCGCTGGACCCATCGCCGCCGCCTCGGCGCGGCGCTCGGCCTGTTGAACGAATCCGCGCTCGATGCCCTGATTGCGCCGGCGATCGATTTCCACGACCTGCCGGCGCAACTGCCGAAGCTCCTCGCCGCGCGCGCCAGTGTGCTATGTCCGCTGGTCCGCTATCCCGCTGCCAAGGCCGCCCTCGCGGCCGTATGAACAAAGGGCATCCCGTGTTCGCCGTCGAGGTTTCCGACCACATCATGATCGCGCATTCGTTCCGGGGCGAAGTGTTCGGTCCGGCCCAGCGGCTCCATGGCGCGACCTTCGCAATCTCCGCCGCCTTCATGGCGCAGACCCTCGATGCCAACGGCATCGTGGTCGATATCGGGCGCGCCTTCGACGTGCTCAAGGAGGTTCTCGGCCCGCTCAACTACCGCAACCTCGACGACGTCGCGGAATTCAAGTCGGTGAACACCACCACCGAATTCCTGACCCGGCATGTGTTCGATGCCCTCGCCGCCGCGGTCAAGAGCGGCCGTCTCGGCCGCGACGGCCGCGAGATCGGCGCCATCCGGGTGACGGTCGCGGAATCCCCGACCGCGCGTGCGTGGTACGAGGGGGTGCTGTGGTAGCGTTCGGGTTTGCCGTGCCCGGCTCGATCGATCAGCCGACCGGGGGCTATGCCTATGATCGCCGCGTCATCGCGGCGCTGCGCGGGCTCGGCTGCGAGGTCGACATCGTCGATCTCGGCGAAGGCTTTCCCTATCCCGATGAAAGCACGAGGCACGGCGCGCTCGAACGCCTGCGCGCCGTACCGCCCGGCCGGCCGATCGTGATCGACGGGCTCGCCCTCGGCGTGCTCCCCGATGCGGCCAGGGCGCTGGCGGCGACCCACCCGGTGGTGGCCCTGGTCCACCATCCGTTGGCCTTGGAAACGGGGATTGCACCCGCGACCGCCGCTGCGTTTGCTGCAAGCGAACGCGCGGCGCTCGCCGCGGCGCGCCATGTCATCGTCACCAGCCCG
>DASYNT010000143.1:0-18078 GCA_036008405.1 Xanthobacteraceae bacterium | reverse complement strand
CAAAGGCCGCGACACCGATGCCAAGCCCGCTCCTTTCCCTCCCCCAACCTGGGAGAGGGAAAGGTGGGGTCTCTTGCTGCGCCCTGCCGTGCTCAACGTCCGCCCCACCCCGGCCCTCCTCGAAGGCGGGGAGGGAGAAGATCACCCTGCGTCCGGGCCGGTGGCGTTGTTGCGGTAGTTGAGGGGCGGCGCGCGGTCGCCGATCAGCGGCTTGTAGACGAAGCCGGGACCGCGGCTGTTGTCGAATTCGGCCTTGGCGGCGGTGATCAAAGCGGGGTCGCTGAAGAGCTGCGCGCCGGTGAGGGCGAGGGTCTTGGCCGCGACGATCATCGCCTTGGTGCCGATGCCGGTGCCGCCGGCGGCGACGGCCTGCCAGCTGTGGGCTGGCGTTCCCGGCACCCAGGTCGCCGTGTTGAGCGTGACCAGCGGCGTCACCCAGCTCACGTCGCCGGAGTCGGTCGAGGAATACTTCTGCCCGTCGAACCGGTACCTGGAGAAGCCGGCGGCGCTGGCGAGGGCGGGGCGGCTGGTGCCGGGCAGGTTCTTCTGCAGCTTCTCGGCGAACTGCATCTCCGCCGGCGTCCAGCTGGGCGCCCCGGCGCGATGCAGATTGGCATCCATCACGCGCCCCAGCACGTCATTGGGGAGCGTGCTGTAGGTGCCGCTGATCAGCTCGTAATCCATCGTCGTGCCGGTGCCCAGCGCCGCCCCTTCCGCCGCCTTGACGACCCGCGCGAACAGCTCGCCGGTGACGCGCGGATCGGGATGGCGCACGACGTAGTAGGACTCCGCGAAATCGGGAACGATGTTGGGCGCCGCGCCGCCATTGGTGATGACGTAATGGATGCGGGCGTCCTGGGGCATGTGCTCGCGCATGTAATTGACCATGAAGTTCATGGCCTCGACGGCGTCGAGCGCGGAGCGGCCGCGATCGGGCGCGGCAGCGGCATGGGCGGATTGGCCATGGAAGCGGAACTTCGCGCTGGTGGTGGCGAGATTGCGGTCCTGGGAGGCGTTGTTGGCGTCGCCGGGGTGCCAGTACAGCGTCGCATCCACATCCTTGAATAGCCCGGCGCGCACCATGTAAACCTTACCGCCGCCGCCTTCTTCCGCCGGGGTCCCGTAGACGCGGATCTGGCCCCTGGTGCCCGAGGCTTCGAGCCAGCTCTTGATCGCGACGGCGGCGGCGACCGCGCCGGTGCCGAACAGATGGTGGCCGCAGGCATGGCCGGCGATCTGGTTGGCGATGGGCGCACGATCGGGGACGGCCTGCTGGGACATGCCGGGCAAGGCGTCCATCTCGGCGAGAATGGCGATGACCGGACCGTCGCCGGTTCCGGCGCGCGCCACGAAGGCGGTCGGCATGCCGGCCACCCCGGCCTCGATGGCAAAACCGGCGGCGCGCAGCTCATCCTGGAGCAGCGCCGTCGTCTTGGTCTCCTGGTAGCCGAGTTCCGGCGCCGCCCAGATCGCGAGCGCAACGTCCGAAATGTGGGGCGCATAGGCGTCGACGCTCCCGATCAGCCTCGCCTGGCTGTCGGCGGAAAGCTTCGCCGCCGAAGCAAGGCTGCCGGCGCACAATGCGACTGCGGCAGTCGCGACAAACCAGGATGATCGCTTCATCGGACACCTCGTTTCGTGCTTCGACCGGGATGACCGGGATCGCTCCCGGACCGGCATCGACGATAGCGCCATTGCGGGCGCGGACAAGATCGCTTCGAAAGGCAGACCGCTTGGCAGGCAGCGAGACGAGCTCACACCTCGATGAAGACCTTGCCGTCCTGGACCGTCGCCGGATAGGTCTTCATTGGGATCATGCAGGGCGGCAGCACCACCTCGCCGGTGCGGATATTGAACTGGCCGTTGTGGAAGTTGCACTCCACCACGTCGCCCTCGATGTAGCCCTCCGACAGAGATCCCGGACCGTGGGTGCAGGCGTCGTCGAGCACGTAGAACGCGCCGTCGACGTTGAAGACGGCGAGCGTCAGCCCATCCTTTTCGACCTTGAGCGCGGTCCCTTCGGCGACTTGATCGGCTCGGCACAGTTCCAGTCGTGACGGCATTGCAATGCTCTTTACGGCGTGTCTTCACAGGGGGGCTTCGCAGCGGCATTTCATTGACGCCGGGGGAGCCCCGCGCTAGTTTCGCGGCGACAAAAATACCGCGTTTTGCAAGGGTTTGTGCAGCGCGCTCATAGACCATAGGTGACCCCCGAGGTCAATGTCGCTTGCCCGCAAACGAGCCCGGCTAGACATCCCGGCCGAGCCGCCGGGGAGCGGGCGGGCGATGGCCCGAACCGGCCCAAAAACACGAGGCGCCCACATGCTGCGAAAAGAACAGAACGACCTCCTGACCCAGACCGGTCCAGGTACCCCCGGCGGCAAGCTGTTCCGCAGCTATTGGCTGCCGGCGCTGCTCGCCGAAGAGCTTCCCGGCAATGACAGCCCGCCGGTGCGGGTGAAGCTCCTGTCGGAGCGGTTGCTGGCGTTCCGCGACAGCGAGGGCCGGCTCGGGCTGATCGACGAGTTCTGCGCCCATCGCGGCGTATCGCTGTGGTTCGGCCGCAACGAGGAGGCGGGTCTGCGCTGCCCCTACCACGGCTGGAAATACGATGTGACCGGGCAATGCATCGAGGTGCCGTCGGAGCCGGAGGAAAGCGGCTTCTGCAAGCGGATCAAGCTCAAGTCCTATCCGCTGGTCGAGTTCGGTGGGGTGCTGTGGACCTATATGGGCCCTCCGGAGACGCAGCCGCCGCTCCCGGAATGGGAATTCGCGAAGGTTCTCGACACCCAGCGCTTCGTCTCCAAGCGGATTCAGGAATCGAACTGGCTGCAGGCGATGGAGGGCGGTATCGATTCGAGCCACGTCTCGTTCCTGCACCGCGGCGACCTCAACTCCGATCCGCTGTTCCGCGGCGCCCGCGGCAACCAATACAACTTGTCGGACTCCCGCCCGGTGTTCGAGGTGGTGGAGAGCGTCGGCGGCCTCTATATCGGCGCCCGCCGCAATGCCGAGAACGACCACTACTACTGGCGAATCACCCAGTGGGTGATGCCGTCCTTCACCATGATTCCCCCGCGCGGCAATCATTCGGTCCACGGGCATTTCTGGATTCCGATCGACGACCACAATTGCTGGACGTGGAGCTTCGACTACCACCCGATCCGCAACCTCACCGAGGCCGAGGTGGCGGCGATGAAGGACGGCAAGGGCATCCACGTGAAATACGTGCCCGGCAGCTTCCGGCCGCTCGCCAACAAGGACAACGACTATCTGGTCGACCGTGCCGCCCAGAAGGCCGGCGAGACCTATAGCGGCGTCGAAGGCTTCGCCATGCAGGACGCCTCGGTGCAGGAAAGCATGGGGCCGATCGTCGACCGCACCAGGGAGAACCTCGTTTCCACCGACAACGGCATCATCATGGCGCGCCACCGGCTGCTGCGCGCGGTCAAGGCGCTCACGGACAAGGGCGAGGTCCCGCCCGGCGTCGACCCGGCGCACCAGAAGGTGCGCTCGGCCGCCGTGGTGCTGCCGCGCGACCAGGCCTTCAAGGACGCCGCCAAGGAGGCGCTGCTGGCGCGGCCGGGCGTGGCGCCGGCATCGGTGTGATGCGGGACGACAGAGAACGGACGACAGAGGACAAAGGAAGATGAAGGACGACAAAGGATCGACCGGGATCGAGGGGACGCATCCGTCCTCCGTGGATCCGTCCTCCGTCCTCCGTCCACCGTGGTCCGTCTCCGAAAGTGCGAGAATGGCGAGCGACGCGGAGGCGCGGTTCCGCATCGATGCCCCGAACGCCAAGCCGAAGCGCGTCAAGGTCATCGCGCTCGACCGGCCGAGCGAAGCGGTGGTGAAGCATCTCGCCCGCAAGCCGTGGAACGGCGCGGCCTTCTTCACCGCATCGGCCTTCGCCGGCGAGCCGCCCGCCGGCAGCTTCTCGATGCAGGGCTGGCTCAGCGATCTCGCCGGCCGCACCAAGGACCTGATCGACGTGGTCGACACCGCCGACCTCGTCGTCATGGTCGCGACCGCCGGCGAAAGTGCCCAGGCCGCGGCGCTGATCGGCGAGGCCTGCAGCCTCAAGCGAATCACCACCACCGGGCTCATCCTGGGCGGCGCCTCGGCCACCGACGAGATGCTGTCGAAGACGCTGTCGCAGATGCGGCCGTGGTCGCTCATGCTCGTCATCGCCAGCGCCGTCGACTATATCGAGGACATGCTGATCGCGTTGCGCGCGTGAGCGGGCCGCGAGTGTGGCGACCCGACAGGCCCCACCCCGGCCCTCCCCGAAGACGGGGAGGGAGAAGAAATCCGCGGCCTCTCGTTTTCCCTCCCCGCCTTCGGGGCGGGAGAGGGTGGGGTCGCTTTCACCAGGCGCCGTGATCACAGACACAGCATGACCGCGCGGCGCATCGTCGTCATCGGAGGCGGCCCGGCCGGCGTGTTCGCCGCCATCGAGGCCAGGCGCCGCGATGCGGGCGCCGAGGTGACATTGATCTCCGACGAGCCGTCCGAACCTTATGAGCGGCCGCCGCTGTCCAAGGCGGTGCTGCTCGGTAAGGCGCGCGCCGCCGACGCCCCGATCGCCGGCCCCAGGGGCATGGCTGGCCACGGCGTGACGCTCGTGCTCCACACGAGATGCGTCACCATCGACCGCGCCACCCGCGAGGTCGTCACCGCGTCGGGCCGGCGCTTCCCCTATGACGCCCTGGTCATCGCCACCGGATCGGTGGTGCGCCAGATCCCGGCGCTGCCGCTCGGGGCGCCGCGCGTCCACTACCTGCGCACCGAGGCCCATGCCGATGCGCTCGCGGCGGAACTCAAGGCGGCGCGGCGCCTCGCGGTGGTCGGCGGCGGCCTGATCGGCCTCGAAGTGGCGGCCTCCGCATGCGAACTCGGCATCGAGGTCACGGTGATCGAGGTGGCGCCGCGCATCCTCGCACGCGTGTGCGACGAGGAAACCTCGGCGGCGATCGCCGCCGAGCATCGCCGGCACGGCGTCGGCATCCGCCTCAATGCCGCCGTCACCGGTGCCCGCGCGGCGGGCGACGGGCGCCTCGCGCTCGAGACCGGCGGCGGGGAGAGCGTTCACGCCGATGTCGTCGTGGTCGGCGCCGGCGCGATCCCGGACGATCGCCTCGCCGCCGCGGCGGGGCTTGCCACCGACAACGGCATCGTCGTCGACGCGCAGTGTCGCAGCTCGGACCCCGCGATCTTCGCGGCCGGGGACGTGGTGCGGTTTCCCGGCGCCCATGGGATGGTGCGCCAGGAGGATTGGCGCCATGCCCAGGACCAGGGCAGCGTCGCCGGCCGCAATGCCGCCGGCGCAAATGACACCTATCGCAGCACGCCGTCGTTCTGGTCGGAGCAGTTCGGCCTCTACATCCAGGGCGTCGGCTGGCCGTCGCCGCAGCCGGACCAGCGGGTGCGCAGGCGCGGCGCGAACCTGCTGACCTTCGAAATGTCCGGACGGTATATCGGCTATGCGATCGGCATCAATGCCCAGCGCGAATTGGCCGTGGTGCGGCGGCTGATCGAGCGCCGCATCGCCGTCGATCCGGCGGCGCTGGCCGACTCCACAATAGCGCTTGCCGATCTGCTAAAAGCCAAGTCATGATCTTTCCGAACGCGCGAACCCACGAGGAAGACGCCCATGCATGACGTTCCCGGCAGCCATTGGCACGAGCCCACCGCCGGCAAGCGCGCCGGATTCGGCAAGTTCGGGCGTCCCAAGACTCCCTATGACCTGTTCATGGAATCCGAGGGGATTCCGGTGTTTCGCGACATCGGCGTCAGCAAGGTGCAGAACCTGCCGCTCGCGCCGTGGAAACGCCTGGGCGGCCGCGGCAGCTATATCCAGCTCTACGGCACCGAGGGCAAATGGGGCTGCTACGTGGTCGAGGTGCCCGGCGCCGGCGCGCTCAATCCGGAAAAGCACCTCTACGAGGAAATCTACTTCGTGGTCGAAGGGCGCGGCTCGACCGAGGTGTGGCTCGATGCCGATTCCAAGCGCCATGTGTTCGAGTGGCAGAAGGGCTCGCTGTTCTCGATTCCGGTCAATGCCATGCACCGCATCGTCAATGCCGGATCGAGCCCGGCGCTGCTGCTCGGCGGCACCACCGCGCCGAATCTGATGAACCTCATCAACAATGTCGGCGCGATCTTCGACTGCCCCTACCAGTTCCGCGACCGCTTCAGCGGCGCCGACGATTTCTACAAGTACAGGGACGACATCGAGCCGGACCCGGTGCGCGGGCTCGCCATGCGGCGCACCAATTTCATGCCCGACATCGTCGATTGCGACCTGCCGCTCGACAACCGCCGTTCGCCGGGCTTCCGGCGCGTCGAGCCGTTCATGACCGGCAACACGTTCTACCTGTGGGTCGGCCAGCACGAGAACGGCCGCTACTCCAAGGCCCACGCCCACACCTCCGCGGCCGTGCTGGTCTGCATCAAGGGCAAGGGCTACACCTACACGTGGCCGGAGCATGCCGGCGTCAATCCGTGGAAGGACGGCAAGGGCCACCTCGTCAAGCGGGTCGACTACGAGCCGGTCGGCCTCGTCTCCGCGGCGCCCGGCGGGGCGCGTTGGAACCATCAGCACTTCGGCTGCTCCAAGGAGCCGCTGCGGCTCACCGCCTGGTTCGGCCCCTACAATCCCGGCCGCGAGCCCGGCCCGCCCGGCGAGACCCATATCGACTATACCGCCATGGACATCACCGAAGGCGGCAGCGCCATCCCGTACTGGATGGAGGACCCCTACATCGCCAAGGAGTACACCGAGATCCTCACGCGCGAAGGCGTCCCCAACCGGATGGATCCGCAATTCTACGACAAGACCTACAGGGGCGAATTGCCCAAGGGCGTTTGACGCGGATGCCGATGGACAGAGTGTCAGAGCTCATTTCGTCGGCTAAGGGCGCTCGCGCATTTCGATGACGGGGCTAGGGGCATTCTCCGTGCAGGTTGACAACCCTCACTGTCATCGCCCGGCCCGACCGGGCGATCCAGTAAACACCCACGGTGGGTACTGGATTGCCCGGTCAAGCCGGGCAATGACAGATCAATAGGGTCGGCGTAATCCGAAGATGCTTCGGGCAGGCGGGGTCGCCCTAAAAACGGAGCGGATTGGACCAACTGAATGGAAATCGAGACCGATGAAGCCGGCGGCCGGATTTTCTTTTCCACCACCGGACGCAGCCTGGAGGGAGAAGACGAGATCTGCGTGTTGAGCGTCGGGGTCGATATCGGCTCCTCGACCTCCCACCTCGTGTTCTCGCGCATCGTGCTGGAGCGGCTCGACAGCCGCTATGTCGTCACCCAGCGCGAGACCTTCTACCAGTCCGACATCCTTCTCACGCCGTATTCCTCCGAAGAAGCGATCGACGCCGATGCGCTGGGCGCGTTCTTCGAGAAGCAATACGAGAACGCCATGATCGATCCCGACGAGATCGACGCCGGCGCGCTCATCCTCACCGGCGTCGCTGTCCGCCGCAGCAATGCGCGCAAGATCGGGGAATTGTTCGCGCGCCAGGCCGGCAAGCTCGTCGCTGTCAGCGCCGGGGACAACCTCGAAACGGTAATGGCCGCTTACGGCTCCGGCGCGGTCGCCCGCTCGATCCGCGACCGTGCCCCGGTGATGAACGTGGACGTCGGCGGCGGCACCTCCAAGATCGCGGTGTGCAATGACGGCCAAGTGATCGCAATCACCGCAGTCGACGTCGGCGCGCGCCTGGTCTGCACGGATGCCGCCGGCAAGATCACGCGGCTCGAGGAGGCCGGCCGAAGGTTCGGCGCCGACCTCGGGCTCGAACTCGAAATCGGGGTGACGCTCGCACCCGACGCGGCGCAGCGGCTCGCCGCCCGCATGGCCGACAGCCTGTTCGACGCCATGAAGGGCGGCGCGCCCAAGCTCGGCGCCACCGGCCTGCTGCGCCTCGATCCCCTCGCCTGGCGCGGCGCCGTCGACCAGGTGACGTTTTCCGGCGGCGTCTCGGAATACGTCTATGGCTGGGAGACCGAAAGCTTCGGCGACCTCGGCAACCTGCTTGCCGCCGAGATCCGCACCCGCGTGGCGGCCTGGGGCGTGCGGCTGGAACCGCCGGCCCAGGGCATCCGCGCCACCGTGATCGGCGCCTCGCAATACACCACGCAGGTGAGCGGCAGCACCATCTTCGTCTCCCCCCACAGCGCGCTGCCGTTGCGCAACGTCCCGGTCATCGCGCCGGGCCTGCTCTTGGAGGGCGAGACCATCGATGCCGATGCGGTTGCCGCCTCGATCCGCACCGTGCTGCGGCATCTCGATCTCGGCGATGCCGATACGCCGGTGGCGATTTTCGTTCCGTGGCAGGGCTCGGCGACGTTCCACCGGCTCGACGCGTTCTGCCGCGGCGTCGCCGCGGGCTTGAGCGACGTGCTGGCCCGCGGCCATCCCATCGTATTGGCGGGCGACGGGGACGTCGGCGGCCTGATCGGGATTCACTTCCGCGAGGAGATGAAGCTGAAGAACCCGGTGGTCTCCATCGACGGCCTCGAGCTCAAGCAGTTCGACTACATCGACATCGGCGAATTGCTGGAGAGTTCCGGCGCAGTGCCGGTGGTGATCAAGTCGCTGATCTTCCCGGCCAGCGCCGCACTCGGCCAGGAATGGATGGCGGCCGGGCGAGGCGGGGCGTAGCCGCGCGCGTCGGGCGCCCGACCGGCGATGGCCCCTAGGCGGTCCCCTCGATCTGCGCCACGCGGCGTCGCGTATAGTGCAGTCTCACCGCATCCAGGCCCTCTGGCGTTCGCATACAAAGTATGATGAAGTAATACTTCTATCTTGAGAGAGGAGTCCGGCCATGTCCGAGATCGAACGCATGACCATCACCCTGCCGGCCGAAATGGCGGCGGTGGTGAAGCGCGCCGTCGAGACGGGTGATTACGCCTCCACCAGCGAGGTCGTCCGCGCCGCGTTGCGCGACTGGAAGATGAAGCGTGCGCTTCAGGTCGAGGAATTGGCGGCGCTCAAGGCCGACATCGATGCGGGGCTGGCAGATGTGGCGGCCGGCCGGCTCAGGGACTTCGACGCCACCCGCATCGTCGCGCGAGGGAGGAAGCTATTGTCCGACCGCTCACCCTCCGCCTGACCGACGCAGCCGAAGCCGACCTTACAGAAATCTGGGCCTATGTCGCCCTGGAGGCATCGGAGACGACGGCGACGCGGTTGCTCGAAAGGATCAGAGACGCGTGCGCGCCGTTCTGTCATTTCCCGCTTTCCGGCGCCGCGCGGGAACAATTTGCTCCAGGTCTGCGCGCCGGATTTGTCGGCAATTACGTGATCTACTATCGGCCCGACGAAAGGGACTTGGTCATTATTCGCGTATTACATGGCGCCCGCGACGCCGCGGCTTTGGCCGAGCACGGCGGTTTTGAAGAACGGTGAAAAGCGCCGTGCGCTCACTCGACTGGACGTGGCAGGACGACCTGAATACACTTCCGCTCAACCATAACCCGAGGGAGGAGTTCATGAACAAACTGATCATTCCGGCAGTGCTGGTGGCGACCAGCATGGTCGCGGGGACGGCCTGGTCGCAGGCGCCGGCTCCGGCGCTGCAGAACAAGCGCTATTTCACGATGCCGCTGGAGAAGGACCCAACGCGCGAGGTCGGGCTGCAATCGGTCACCATGCCGCCGGGCGCCGGCAACCAGTTCCACCGCCATCCCGGCGAGCAATGGACCGCGGTCCAGGAGGGCGAAGTCACCTTCACCGTCAAGGGCCAGCCGCCGCACGTGCTCAAGGCCGGCGAAAGCAATTATGTGCCGCGCGGCACCGTGCACCGTCAGCAGAATCTCAGCGACAAGCCGGCGCGCTACATCGAGATGAGGATTTTCGACAAGGACAAGCCGGCCGCCGAGCAGGTGGCGGAATAAGGCGCAAGCCCGCGACGTCCGCGGTCGTCCCGCAGCGGTGCAGGAGCGCCGTTCCCGGTACCGCGGCGGCCGGTTCGAGCGAGCCGGCACAACCGGAAACCGTCGCTTGCGCAGCGGCGGTTTTTGCTTTCGCAGCCGCCGAGGCTCCCCGCTTCCGCGGGCATCTCGCCCGCGATGCGGCAACCTATTGCCACCACCGGAACGCCAGGCATGGTCAATCCGGGCCTCGCAACGGCGCCGCCATGCCATATCTCGCCTTCATGCGCCCCGAGGAACTCCTGAGCCCGACGCCGGCCGGACTGTGTTGCCGGCCCGGCGGATTTCATATCGATCCCGTGCGCCCGGTCGAGCGGGCGCTGATCACCCACGGCCATTCCGACCATGCCAGGGCGGGCCATGGCGCCGTGCTGGCGACGGCGGAGACGCTCGACCTGATGCGGCTGCGCTACGGCGCGAATTTCGCCGGCACAGTGCAGGCGGTGCGCTATGGCGAGCGGATGCGGCTCGGCGGCGTGGAGGTGAGCTTCCATCCCGCCGGCCATGTGCTCGGCTCTGCCCAGATCAGCCTCGAAAGCGAAGGCTGCCGCATCGTCGCATCGGGCGACTACAAGGACGTCGCCGACCCCACCTGCGCGCCATTCGAGCTGGTGCGCTGCGACGTCTTCATCACCGAAGCGACGTTCGGGCTTCCGGTGTTCCGCCATGGCAAGCCCGACGCGGAAATCGCGAGGCTCATCGCCTCGGTCGCGCTGTTTCCCGAACGCGGCCATCTGGTCGGCGCCTATTCGCTCGGCAAGGCCCAGCGCGTCATTGCGCTGATCCGCGCGGCCGGCTACGGCAAGCCGATCTATCTGCACGGGGCGATGGAGACGATCACCGGCTATTATGCGAGCCGCATCGCCCTCGGCGAGCTGCGGGCGGTGCGCGATGCGCGCAAGGCCGATCTCGCCGGCGCCATCGCGCTGTGCCCGCCATCGGCGCTGCAGGACCGCTGGAGCCGCCGCTTTCCCGATCCGGTCACGGCGTTCGCGTCGGGCTGGATGCGGGTGCGGGCGCGCGCCCGCCAGCGCGGCGTCGAGCTGCCGCTGGTGATCTCCGACCACTGCGACTGGGACGGCCTCACCGCCACCATCGCCGCCACCGGCGCCTCCGAAATCTGGGTGACCCACGGCGCCGAGGATGCGCTGGTGCATTGGTGCCGGACGCGGGGATTGCGTGCGCGGCCACTGCACATGATCGGCTATGGCGAGGAAGACGAGGCCGGAAGCGACGGGGCGGCCGATGCGGACGGCCAGCCCTCATGAACCGGTTCGCCGCATTGCTCGACCGTCTCGCCTACGAGCCTGGACGCAACGCCAAGCTGCGGCTGCTCGCGGACTATTTCCGCACCACCCCCGATCCCGAGCGCGGCTACGCGCTGGCCGCCATCACGGGAGCGCTGTCGTTCCGCCATGCCAAGCCCGGCCTGATCCGCGCCCTGATCGCCGAGCGCACCGACCCCGTGCTGTTTGCACTGTCGTACGACTATGTCGGCGACCTCTCCGAGACGGCGGCGCTGATGTGGCCGGCGCCTGCAAAGGCGGCGGGCGCGGCGGCGGAGACAGGCTCTGCTGCGGTCCCATCGCTGTTCGACGTCGTCACCGCGCTCGCCGCACTCGGCAAGGCCGAGCTGCCGGGCCGGCTTGCATCCTGGCTCGACCGGCTCGACGAGACCGGGCGGTGGGCGCTGCTCAAGCTCGTCACCGGGGCGCTGCGCATCGGGGTCTCGGCACGGCTCGCCAAGACCGCGATTGCCGCGATCGGCGACAGGGAAGCAGACGAGGTCGAGCTGGTATGGCCGTCGCTGACGCCGCCCTATGCCAACCTGTTCGCCTGGGTCGAAGGCCGCGCGGCGCGGCCGGCGAGCGGCGATCCCGCGCCGTTCCGGCCGCCGATGCTGTCCAACGCCATCGCCGATTCCGATTTCGCCACGCTCGATCCCTCGGACTTTTCGGCCGAATGGAAATGGGACGGCATCCGCGTCCAGGCGGCGGCCGGACGGCTCTCCGAGGGCCGCCGTATCGCGCGGCTGTTCTCGCGCACCGGCGAGGACATCTCCGCGAGCTTTCCCGATCTCGCCGCCGTGCTCGATTGCGACGGCGCGCTCGACGGCGAGCTTTTGATCATGCGAGACGGCCAGGTGCAGTCATTCAACGTGCTGCAGCAGCGGCTCAACCGCAAGACCGTGGCGCCCGGGCTGCTGACGGAGTTTCCCGCCCATCTGCGCGCCTACGATCTCCTGTTCGAAGGCGGCGCCGATCTGCGCGGCGAGCCCTTCGAAGCGCGCCGCGCCCGCCTCGAGGCGTTCGTCGAGCGGCTGGGTTCGCCGCGCATCGACCTCTCTCCCCTGGTGCCGTTCGCAACCTGGGACGCGCTGGCCGCGGCCAGGGCCGATCCGGCCCAGGCGGGAGCCGCCGGCGACGCGCAGGCGGTCGAAGGTGTCATGATCAAGCGGCGCGACGCACCCTATCTGCCGGGCCGGCCGAAGGGCCTGTGGTGGAAGTGGAAGCGCGATCCGTTCGTGATCGATGCCGTGCTGATGTATGCGCAGCGCGGCCACGGCAAGCGCTCGTCGTTTTATTCCGACTATACGTTCGGCGTGTGGGCCGCCGGCGCCGCCGGCGACGAATTGGTGCCGGTGGGGAAGGCCTATTTCGGCTTCACCGATGCCGAGCTGGCGGAGATCGACCGCTTCGTGCGGCGCAACACCGTCGACCGGTTCGGCCCGGTGCGCGAGGTCGCCCATGGCCGCGACCAGGGGCTGGTGTTCGAGGTCGCGTTCGAGGGCCTGCAGAAATCCACCCGGCACAAATCCGGCATCGCCATGCGGTTCCCGCGCATCAACCGGCTGCGCTGGGACAAGCCGCCGCGCGATGCCGACCGGCTGGAGACGCTCCAGGCCCTGCTCGAACGCGGCGCGGCGAACCGATCCGCGGCCCTCATTTCGCCCGCCGGCCATGTGGTAAAATGAGCGTGCGGAATCAGCTGGAGGGATTTCATGGCGAATGATCTGGTCAACCGGTTCTTCGGCGGTCCGCCATTGTCGGTGCTGGCGCGCCTGGTGCTGTTGTCGATCCTGGTCGGCGTCGTGCTCTCAGCGGTCGGCCTCGACCCCATGAACATCATGCGCAGCATCGAAAAGCTGATCCGCGAGGTCTGGGACATGGGCTTCGATGCAGTGCGCTGGCTGTGGCGCTATTTCCTGCTCGGCGCCGTGCTGGTGGTGCCGATCTGGCTGCTGGTCCGCCTGGCGCGGGGGACCGCGGGACGCGCGTGAACCGCGCCCACGTCCATCACAAGGCTCGACCCCTCGTTGTCGTCGCCCGGCTTGATCGGGCGATCCAGTGACCACGGGACTGCGATCTGGACAGACACAGCACGGGTTCCGCTGATAGCGCAGGGGTTACCGGATGCCCCGCTTTCGCGGAGCATGACACTGAAACGGGATGAGCACCTGGGAGTGCTGACACCAGGCTCCCCACAGGCACCCCGCAATAAATTTTCCACAAAGACGCGCCGGCCACCTAGACGGGGCCGGCGGCAGGTTATAATTCCTATATGGCGCCCAGTGGGAGGCCAGGAATGCTGACGCATGCTCAGATTTGGTCGGCGATCGACGGGCTGGCGAAGCGATACGAACTGTCGCCTTCCGGCCTTGCCAAGCGCGCGGGGCTGGACCCGACCACTTTCAACAAGTCGAAGCGCATCACCCCCGACGGGCGGGCGCGCTGGCCGTCGACGGAATCGGTGGCGAAGTCGCTGGCGGCCACCGGGGCGTCGCTCGATCAGTTCGTCGCCCTGATCTCCGAATCCACCCATTCGCCCGCCGAGGCGGTGCCGTTGCTCGGCTTCGCCGAAGCCGGCGCGGCCGGCTATTTCGACGATGACGGATTTCCGGCCGGCAAAGGCTGGGACGAGATCCCGTTTCCCGCGGTCGACGACGAGCACGCCTATGCGCTGGAGATTTCGGGCGAATCGATGCACCCGGCCTATCGCGACGGCACCGTTATCATCGTGTCGCCGGCCGTGCCGCTGCGCCGCGGCGACCGCGTCGTCGTCAAGACCAAGGACGGCGAGGTGATGGCGAAGGAGTTCAAGCGCAAGACCACCAAGTCGTGGGAATTGAAGTCGCTCAATCCCGAGCATCCCGACCGCACGTTCCCCTTGGAAGGGGTGCTATGGGTCGCACGCATCGTGTGGGCGAGCCAGTAGCCGTTGGGCCGATAGGGGGTCAGCGCAAGCCGATCCCGACCTCTATCAAAGAAAGTTTCATGCGTCGTCAACCTACGCCGACCGCGCCAGCGCGCCGTCGATCATCTCGATGGTGTTGGCGAGGCCGTAGACCGCCGCGAACGAACCGAAGCGCGGGCCTTTTTCCTGGCCGAGCAGCACCTGGTAGAGCATGTTGAACCATTCGAGCGACACGCCCGGCTTGCCGTCCTTGGTCTTGATCTTGCCGGTCGTGTCGAGGAAGGGCGGGCGGCGCCCGACCTCGTAGACGACCTCCTGGATTTTCTCCGCCGGACTGTCGGGCGGCAGCTGCGAGAGCGCATCGCGCAGGTCGGTCAGCGCCGCGCGCTCGGTCTCGCCGGCGGCGCGGAAGGTCTTGGCCGGCAGCACGAAATCGCGGAAGTAATGGATGGCGTATCCGACCATTCGGTCGAGCTTGGGATGGCTCTGCGGCGTCACCCCGGGCCAGTAGCGGCCGATGAAGCCCCACAGCGTCTCGGCATTCTCCGCATTGGACGCCGAGACGAGATTGAGCAGCAAAGTGAAGGAGACCGGCACCTCGGGCCGGGGCGGCGCGCCGGCATGGATGTGCCACGCCGGATTGGCGAGACGCTGCTTGGCGTCCTGGCGCTGATAGCCTTCCAGGAACTGCTCGTACTCGTCGACATGGCGCGGGATCACGTCGAAATAGAGCCGCTTGGCCGCCTTCGGATCGCGATACATGAACAGCGACAGGCTCTCGGGGCTGGCATAGCGCAGCCACTCGTCGATGGTGAGGCCGTTGCCCCGGGACTTGGAGATCTTCTGGCCGTTCTCGTCGAGGAACAGTTCGTAATTGAAGCCCTCCGGCGGCGTGCCGCCGAGCGCGCGGCAGATTTCGCCGGACAGCTTCACGGAATCGATGAGATCCTTGCCGGCCATCTCGTAGTCGATGCCGAGCGCCAGCCAGCGCATCGCCCAATCCGGCTTCCATTGCAGCTTGCAGCGGCCGCCGGTGACCTCCGTGGTCATGCGCTCGCCGCTATCGGGGTCGTCATAGGAGACGGTGCCGGCGGCGACGTCGTGGGCGAGGATCGGGACCTGCAGCACCACGCCGGTGCGCGGCGAGATCGGCAGGAACGGCGAATAGGATTGCGCCCGCTCCGCCCGCAGCGACGGCAGCATGATCGCCATCACCTCGTCGTAGCGGGCGAGCACGGTGTGCAACGCGGTATCGAAGCGCCCGGAGCTGTAGCATTCGGTCGCCGACATGAACTCGTAGTCGAAGCCGAAGGCGTCGAGGAAGGCGCGCAGCCGCGCATTGTTGTGGGCGCCGAAACTCGGATGGGTGCCGAACGGATCGGGCACCCGGGTGAGTGGCTTGCCGAGATGCCGGCCCACCAGCTCCTTGTCGGGGATGTTTTCGGGCACCTTGCGCAGCCCGTCCATGTCGTCGGAAAACGCGATCAGTCGCGTCTTGATCCTGTCCTCGGTCAGGATGCGGAAGGCGTGGCGCACCATGGTGGTGCGGGCGACCTCGCCGAAAGTACCGATATGGGGCAGGCCCGAGGGGCCGTAGCCAGTCTCGAAGATCACCTCGTCCTTGCGATCTCGGGGGCGGCGCGCGAGGCGGGCGACGATCTTGCGCGCCTCCTCGAACGGCCAGGCATTGCACTGCTCGGCGAGGGCCCGCAGATCGGCAACGAGGGGCATGGCATCGGACATCGCATACTCCGGGCGCGGACGCCCACGCTACAGCAGGATCGAGACAGGTTGCACGGGATTCGGGCGCGGTGACGCTCTAAATCGACGATTTCGGAGCGATGCCCGCCGTCCGATCGAGCGCGGGACGACGCGCAATTCGTCAAAACGGGCTGATGGGAAAATAGCGCAGCCACAGATCGGTGAACCGCCCGGACTCCCAGATGCGAAACAACGCCCAGTTGATGGCGAGTCGCAGCGTGTCGTTGCCGCGTTTGACCGCGACGCCGATCCCTTCGCCGAAGTAGCGGCTTTCGACGAACGGCCCGCCGACGAAGACGCAGCAGCCGGCCGAGCTCGCGCCGTTGAGCCAGAACGACAGGCCATAACCGTCGCCGAACAGCAGATCGACCTCGCCCCGCTGCAACGCCTGCCGCGCCCCTTCGGTGTCGCGGAACAGGCGCAGCTCCGCCTCGGTGAAGAGCGCGCGCAGATATTGCTCGTGGGCGGACGCAGCGACCACGGCGATCTTCTTGCCCTCCAGCTTTTCCGGGGTCACCTCGAGGATCCCGCTGTCGCGGCGGGCGGCAAAGCGCGCCGAGGGGCGATAATAGGGGTCGGTGAAATCGGCGAGCTTGCGGGTCTGTTCCGACACCGCGACGGACGCGATGGCGGCGTCGCCGCGATTGTCCTTGAGGCCGTCGAACAAGGTATCGAAGCGGCGCATCTGCACCGTGCAATTGACCTTGAGCTCCTCGCAGATCATGCGGGCGAGATCGACGTTGAAGCCGGCGGGATTGCCGTCCTGGCCGGCAAAATTGAACGGCGGATAGTCGACTTCGGTCATGAAGCGGATGGCAGTCATGCGCGCGGTGTCGGGCCGCTCCGGACGGCGCCGCGGGTCCCAGAAGCCGGGCACCACGGCCGGCGTCGCCGGCCGGATCATCGTGGTCTGCGCCGCGGACGGTGTGCTCGCGCAGATTGCCGCGACAAGTCCGACGAGCACCCCTGTTGCGAGGCAGCACCTCGCGACAGACGCGCGAACGGACACGGAGACGAATGAAAGCTTCATCACGGTTCTCGATTCGAGGCCCTGTTCCCGATTTCCGAGGGCGGCGCGATTCCCGAGGGGCCAGCGGTCGCCCAGCCGGTTCAAAGCGAAGATGCCCCGCCGTCCAGAAAGAAGATGCCCCGCCGACCAGAAAAAGGGAAGCGCTCGCCTTGGCCGGTCGCCGGCCCGGTTCACCGGCCGCTCCGGCTCCTGGCCGGACGGAGCGGATCAGAGATATTTGCGCAGGTCGGCGGCGGCGACGTCGGCGGTGCGCTTCATGTTGAAGGGGCTGAGGAACTGCCCGTCCTTGCCCATGAGATAGACGATCGCGGTATGGTCCATGGTGTAGTCGCCGCCTTCGAGCGGCACTTTCTTGTAATAGACGCGATAGGCCTTGGCGACCGCCGCGAGCGCCGCCGCATCGCCGGTGAGGCCGCGAATGTGCGGGTCGAAGCTCGCGAGATAGTCCTTGATGCTCTCCGGAGTGTCGCGCTCGGGATCGACGGTGATGAACAGCACCGCGGTGCGATCGGCATCGCTGCCGAGCTTGCGCATGATCTCGGAGATTTCGAACAGGGTAGTCGGGCATACCTCCGGGCAATGGGTGAAGCCGAAGAAGACCAGGAACGTCTTGCCCTTGAGGTCCTGGTCGGTGAACGGCGCCCCGTTCTGGTCCACCAGCTGGAACGGCCCGCCGATCGCCGCGGTCGGAATGCCGATCGGTCCGGACCCGGGCGCGGTGAAATACCGGACGGCGCCGAGGCATACGCCCAGCCCGGCCAGGAAGGCCGTGAAGACGACAAGCAGCCGGGGCAGACGTCCGCTCATGAATGTTTCCCTGGTTCGCATCGGCGTCGCGCTCGCCGCGACGCGGGCTCGGAGCTTCAGCCCCTCAGATAGGCCCGATCGCGCCGCGCCACAAGCACCGCGGCCGGTCGGGACCGGCGCGGTCCGATCCGGCAGCCGGCAATCGCCCGGCGTGCACTTCTCCACGCCGGGAGCCGCCGATCGCACGAGGACGCTGGCACGAGGCACATTGGTGAGGAATCGCAGATGTTTCGCCGGCTTGGCCACGGCCCGTCAGCGGCCCAGCTTGCCCTTGTTTCGCCGCGCCGGCTTCGTTACAACTCCGCACGCCGCGAAGGAAGAAGGCGTCGTTCCCG